>CAZQCR010000167.1:0-7166 GCA_964591745.1 uncultured Anaerolineaceae bacterium | reverse complement strand
TACTGCCTCGAATGTGGCGAGATCTTCGCTGAGACCGTGGCACGTTGCCCCAATTGTGGTGTCGCATGGGTCTACCAGGCGCCAGCCGACTTCACTTTCTTCGTCCGCACCCTGCAGCACCTGGCCCGCGAAGTGCGGGACGGCCGCCTCTCTCCTCCCCAGTTCGCTCCGATCCGCAACAACCTGGAACGCGCGCTCCGGCTCGCGCGGCCGCCCCGCAGGAGCCCGGCGCCCGCCGTGCCGCCACCACCACCTCGGCCGGGTGCTGTGCCCGTCTCCAATCTCCCGCCGCCAGCGGGTGTCAGCGCTCGCGCGGCTGCCGTTCCGTCCCTGGTCTCGCAGCCCGTTGGCTCCGTCGCCGCCGCAGCGCGCCGGGAACCCGTGGCAGTCCGGCCGCCGCCCCCTGCTCCCCGGCCGGCCGCGCCGCCGAAGCGCCCTTCGAAGCCTGTGTCACAGGTCGTCGGACAGTGGGCCTCTCACCGCCAGGCGGATATCCTCCTCTACCTCGGCGCCTTCATGCTCTCCGTCGCGGCCCTGATCTTCGTCTCGTTCCAGGGCGGTGCGATCCCGGGCTGGTCGAAGTTCGCCGTTCTCCTCGCCTATACGGTGGGCTTTCTCGGCCTCGGCCTCTTCCTCAACCGGTGGGAGCGCGTGCGCGAGGCCGGGCCCGTCTTCCTCGGCCTCGGCGCGCTCCTCGTCCCGATCGACTTCATCTCCCTGCGCACGCAGGTCCTGGCTCACGACCAGCTACCGGTGGACGTGCTCTGGTTGCTCGGCGCCGCGGCCAGCGGCGCGCTCTACACGCTCCTGGCTGCGCGCGGCTACGGCCGCTACTACTTCGCGCCCGCCGTTCCAGCGTGGCTGATCGCCTGGGGAGCGCTGGCTTCGGTCCTCGGGCTTCCGTGGGAGTGGTTCGGCGCGTGGTACCTGCTGCTCGCATCCGCCACGTACGCCGGCGCGGCCCGCCAGGGGACGCCGCTCGCGCGCTGGGTTCGCGTCGCCGCGCTGAGCGGCGGGCTGATCGCGTTGGCTTATGCGCAGGGCGCCGCGGCCTGGTCGGATACACAGAGCGGCCAGTTGCCGGTTGCCTATCTCCTGGCGACGGCAGGCGTCGCCGCAGCCGCGTGGTTCCACTACACGGTGCTTCGGGTGGCCGTCCTGCCACTGCTGGCGATGGGGACGGCGATGGCCACCGGCTGGTCGGCGTTCGAACTGAGCCGCGAGTGGCTGGGCCTGTTCATCGCCGTCGCCGGGTTCGGGTACCTGGCGGCCGCCTACTTCGACCGGGAGGAGTACGCCCGGGGCTGGGCCGGTCTCGCCCTGGTCGGCGGGCTCGCGCTGCTTGGCGATGCCCACGGCCTTCAGCTGGCCGCCGGTATCGACCGCGAGGCGCTGCCAGCGGCCCACGGCCTTGCGTTGCTGGGCGTGGCGGTGGCGTTCGTCCGCTGGCGCTGGCGCTGGCCGGAAGCGGCCGCAATCCTGCCGGCCTCACTCGCGGTGACGGCGGGCTCGGTCGCCTGGGTCGCGTTCGATATGCAGCCAGAGTGGTACGGCCTGTTGGCGGCCGGGGCGGGCGCCGGATACGCCGTCCACCTCCACTTCAACCCGGCGCGCGAACTGCTCTGGAAGGGGCTCGCCCTGGCGGGCTGGGTGCTCGGTTCGGCATGGGCCCAGCTTGCCGCCGGGATTCCCGATACCGCCAGCGCCCAGCTCCCCGCCACCTACGCCACGGCGACCGCCGCCCTGGTACTGAGCTTCGTCCGCTGGCGGTACGGCTGGCGCGAAGTGGCCGGGCTGCTGCCAGCGGGATTGGCGGCCACCGCTGTCAGCATCTCCTGGGCGGCTTTCGACCTCCAACCCGAGTGGTGGCTGCCGTTCGTAGCCGCGACTGGCGCGGCCTACGCGCTTCATGCTCGCTTCGACCACGACTTCGCCCGCAATTGGCAGCGCATCGCGCTGGCCGCCTGGGCAGCTTCAAGCGCCATCGCCCTTTCGTTCGCATCGGACTCCACCACCAACGCCTACGCGCTCCCCGTTACCCTCGGCGTCGCCCTCCTCGGCCTGGGCGCTGGCTTCGCGCACTGGCGGTATACCTGGCGCGAAGTGGCCGCCGCTCTGCCCGCCGCTGCTTCTGGGACGGCACTCGCGTTTGCCTGGGCGCGCTTCGATCTCGATCCGGAATGGTGGACAGCGTTCGCCGCCGCGGCCGGCTTCGGCTACGCGCTTCACGCCCACTTCGATCCCCGGTTCGCCCCGAACTGGCAGCTTGGCGCGCTCACCAGCTGGGTGGCCGCCGTCACGATTGCGCACATCTTCGCTTTCCAGCCCGGAATTGACCGCGACGCGCTGCCGCTGGCCTACGGCGTTGTTCTCGCCGGCCTGGGCGCGAGCTTCGCTCGCTGGCGCTTCGACTGGATGGAAGCGGCGGCGGCATTGCCCGGCGCCGCGGCAATCACCACCCTCACGTTCTGCTGGGCCGTCTTTGACCTCCAGCCCGAATGGTGGGGCACCTTCTTCGCCGCCGCCGGCCTCGGCTACCTTGCCTGGGCCTACGCCAACCCTACGCGGTCCCTCCCCTGGCAGACGAGCGGATTGGTGGCGTTCGGGATCGGGCTCATCGCCGCGCACGCCGCGGTGCTCGAATTCGACGCGGCCCGCGCGGCCCTGCCAACGGCCTACGCGGTGAGCATGGCGGGCCTCGTCGCAGGCTTCGTGCGCTGGCGTTTCGATTGGCGCCAGGGGGCGTTCTTCCTGCCTATCACCACGTCGCTGACGGGTATCACAACGGGCTGGGCGGCCTGGGACCTGGACCCGGAGTGGTATCCGGTGTTCTCCGCCGGTTCGGGCGCCTGGTACCTGGTCTTCGCCCACTTCGACCGCGCGGAGTACGCCCGCCGCTGGCAACGGATCGGAATCGCCGCCTGGGCCGTTGCCCTCTTGAGCGGCCACGCCGCCGTCTTCACGCGAGATTCCGCGAACGCGGCCCTGCCCGCTGTCTACCTGCCGATCGGTTTGGCGTTGTCTGCCGGATTCGTGCGCTGGCGATTCGGCTGGCGCGAAGGCGCGGCCCTGCTGCCGACGGCGGCCGCAGGCCTCGGCGCGGCCTTCCTCTGGGCCGCAATCGAGATGCCGCTTGAGTGGATCATGGCCTGGGCAGCGGGAGCAGGGCTCGGGTACGGCGCCTACGCCCACTTCGACCCCGAGCGCCGCTTGCAATGGCGGCAGGGCGTTCTCGCCGCGGCTGCCCTTGGCCTGGTGACCGCCCAGCTTCGCGCCGTTGGCGGCCTCGATGAGCAGGCGGTCCTCCCGGTGGCCTACGGCCTGGCGACGCTCTACGCCGCCGCCGACGGCCTCCGTTTCCGCGGCGAAGGCATCTTCGCCGCGCCCATCCTCGGCTCCTTGGCCGGGCTCACCACGCTCTGGGCGTTCGATGCGGGCCGCGAATGGTGGGCGTTTCCGGCCCTCGGCATGGCGGTCGCCATGGTCCTCAGCGCTCCCGCCTGGCCGCGTACTGGCATGCCCGCCGCCGTTGCCGCGGCGTTCGCCATCGCCCTGGCCGCCGCCGCGACGATGATCTCGCTGCCGGTGCACTACGGCGAACCGCGCTTTGGCCTCGCCAGCCAGGCCGTGACCGCCACCGTCATCGCCTTCGCGGCGTGGCGAGCGAACGGGATGCTCTTTCCGATACCAGGAGCGGCGGAGCAGCGCGCGTTGGGCGCGCCCGAGCGGACGGCCCTGCTCTTCTTGGCGGCCGCCTTCCTCTTCGCCGCTTTCGGCTCACTCAACGCCACCCTGGGCGTAGAAGACGCCGACCGCGCGTGGCTGTTCGCGGGCGCCGGCGGGCTCGCCTGGATCGCCCTGGCCCTGTTCGGGCGGCGCGATCGCGAGCCGCTCTTCCTCGCGCTCACACCCATGGCCCTTGCCGCCGTCACCCTCGCCGGGACCGTCGCCGTCGAGCGTGACGGCGCGGCGGCGATCGTGTTCGCGGCCGGCGCCGCCGGCCCGGCGCTCGCCTTCCGCGCGACACGCCACTGGGCCCTCTGGAGTGTTGCTACCGTCTTTGGCGCGCTTGCGCTCTGGTCCGCCTGGGAATGGCGCGGCTGGGACCTGGCCTACCTGCCCGTAGCCTATGGTGCCATGGCCGCGGCCCTCTGGGCTGGAATGCTTCGCCTGCGCCGTTACGAACCGCTGCGCAGTGAATCAGCGAGCGCTGTGATGGTCCTTTCCTGGGCGCCGTGGGTGCTTTCGGCCGCGGTTGCCGGGGGCCTCCTCGCTCGCACCGAAACTGACCCCGGCGAATCGATCGTGAACACCCGCGAATGGTTGATGGCCGCGATCATCCTTGCCTCTTCCTCGGCCGCGGTGGTTGCCGAAGGCCTTCGCCACCGTACCCGTATGGCCTGGTTGCCAGGCAGCACCGGGCTTCTGCTCTCCGGCCTTATGGCCGTTGCCAGCGCCGAACCATCGAACGTCCAGGCCTACACCGCGGTCATCGGCGCCTACCTGCTGCTGCTCGGCTTCACCTGGCGGAAGACGTCGCCCGTCTTCGGCCGCCACATGCTCCTCCACGAAGTTCTGCAGGTCGCGGGGGTGCTTTTTCTCGTTCTCCCGCCCGCCGAACAGAGCTTCGATGGCGACGCCGCGAAGCTCGGCATGGAGCTCATTGGCCTCGCCATCGTCTTCCTCGCCCTCGGCTTCGTGCTCCACGCCCGTTGGCTGGTGCCCAGTGGCGTACTCACGATGAGTGGCGTCGCCGTTCGCTGGCTTACCGGTGGCTTCGTCGAGGTGCCCTTCTGGCTGATCCTCGGGCTTGTCGGCACGGCGCTGCTCGCCGTCGGCCTGCTCATCCTCGTCCAGCGCGAGCGCTGGGACCGCTGGCGCGGCGACGTCGCCCGGTGGTGGATCGATCCGCCGCCGCCGGGCGACGGGCCACTCCCCGGCGACGGACCGGCCTGACCTCTCGCCCGCTGCGCCGATGGACCCGGCGGCTCGACCTGGGGAAACGACAACGCCTGCGTCGCTCCCTCCATGGAATCCACGGGAGGAGCGACGCAGGCGCAGATCAGGTTGCGTGGCCGGTTAGGCCTTGTCGAACCAGGCCTTCATGACGTGGGTGTAGGGGAAGAAGGCGGCGTCGCGGTAGTTCGCGACCTCCTTGTCCCAGAAGTAGGTGCGGGTGTCGGTGCTGAAAACCTCCCACTGGTTCTCGGCCGCCATGTCTTCGATCTGCTTGATCGTCGCTACACGTTCCGCCTGTGCGAACTGGCTGCGCTGCTTGTCGAGCAGCGCAGCCAGCGCCGGGTCGTTGATGTAGCTCTGGTTGATGCGGCCACGCTTGCCGTTCTTGAACGACGTCTTGTGCGTGACGTGATCGACGAGGTAGGGCACGGCGCGCGGCGTCTGGCCCATGTGGTTGTACTGGCCGCCGAAGTAGACGCCGGTGCCCGCCGCGATGTACTGCGCGTACGGCATCGCGATCTCCTTGATGTTGAAGCCGGCCGCCTTGAGCTGCACAATCGCCAGCGAGGCCGTGTCGAGGTAGGCCTGCGTGTAGATGTTCGCCTCGGCGACGGACGTATTCCACTTCCTCGCCCTTGTAGCCGGCGGAATCGAGGAGCCTCTTCGATTCCGCGAGGTTGAAGTCCCAGAACTTTGCGTTCGCTCCGAGGTCCTTCACTGGCGGGCCCAGCCCGCATAGCCGACGAACATGACCTGGGAACCTCGAGCCATCAATTGCGTCGATACTTTACCGTGGATGGCCAGCGAACCCGCCTCGCGCAGATGGCCTCTCCATCAACCCCCCACCCGCTACCATGCCCGGGATGCCAAACGGACGACCCTCGCCTGCTTCGAACCAGCCGATTGCTACCGCCCGGCGGTTTCGCGCTCCGCTCCAGGCATTCATCCAGGCTGAAGCCGCCGCCGGGATCCTTCTCCTTGGCGCTGCCCTCGCCGCCCTCGCCTGGGCGAACTCGCCCTGGGATGGCGCCTACCGCGACCTCTGGCACGCGCGCCTCAGCCTCGAAACCGGACTCTTCAGCGTCCGGGAGGACCTTCGCGGCCTCGTCAACGATGGGCTGATGGCGATCTTCTTCTTCGTCGTCAGCCTCGAGATCAAACGTGAACTCCTCTTCGGTGAACTGGCCAGCCGCCGCCGTGCCGCCCTCCCCGTGGCCGCCGCCCTCGGAGGCATGGCCGTGCCCGCGCTCATCTACACCGCCTGGAACGCTGGCGGCGATGGCGCGCGCGGTTGGGCCATCCCCATGGCCACGGATATCGCCTTCGCCCTCGGCGTCCTCGCTCTCCTCGGCCGCCGCGTCCCGTTCGCCCTCAAGGTCTTCGTCCTCGCCCTCGCCGTCGTCGATGACCTCGGCGCGATCGCCATCATCGCATTCTTCTACACCGAAGAGCTCTCGCTCAAAGCGTCGTTAACAGCGCTCGGCTTGCTCGCCGTTATCCTCGGCCTTCGCCGCGCCGGGCTTCGCAACGTCGATGTTTACGTGATCGTCGGCGGGCTGTTCTGGCTCGCCGTGCTCAAGTCCGGCGTCCACGCGACGGTCGCTGGCGTCGTCCTCGCCTTTCTGACGCCGGCACGCGCCGATAGCGATGTCGCGACATTCGAAAACGAAGCGCGGACGATGGTCGACCGCCTCCGCCGAACTGAAGCGAGCGAAGAGGAAAAGGAGCAGACCATCCTCAACGACTTCGAAGACGCCCTCAGGCGAAGCTCCTCTCCCTTGGAGCGCATCGAGCGCCGCCTCCATCCCTGGACCGTCTTCGCCATCCTCCCCGTCTTCGCCTTCGCCAACGCCGGGTTGGACCTCGGCGGCGGCGCCATCGGAGACGCGGCCGACAGCACAGTCACCGCTGGCGTCGCCCTCGGCCTGCTCGCGGGCAAGCCGCTGGGCATCCTGCTCTTCAGCTGGATCGCCGTTCGCTCCGGCCTTGCGGCGCTTCCCCGGGGTGTCGGCTGGCGCCATCTCGCGGGCGCGGGTCTCGTCGCCGGGATTGGCTTCACCGTCTCGCTCTTCGTCACCGGCCTGGCCTTTACGGACACGGCGCTGCAAGCCGAGGCGAAGGCCGGCGTCTTCGTGGCCAGTCTCGTGGCAGGATTCGCTGGATATATCGTGCTGCGTTGGCGCACCGCCGCGGCCCCGCCCGCGCCC
>CAZQCR010000166.1:3218-7202 GCA_964591745.1 uncultured Anaerolineaceae bacterium | reverse complement strand
CCTGCAGTACGGCGTGCCCCTGCACGAACTGACGAGCAAGCTGAAGAACTCCCGCTTCGAACCGAGCGGCCCGACGGGCAACAACCAGATTCCCCTGGCTACCAGCATCGTCGACTACGTATTCCGCTGGCTGGAGATGAAGTTCGATGGCGGCCGCGCGGCGATTCAGCCGACGCTGATCCAGCCGGAGCTGATCGCCAACAGCACCGCCTCCGACGCGCCCATGGCGGAGCTGAGCAAGTACGAGAAGGCCGTACCCAGCGGCGTTGGCTGCCCCGATTGCGGCGCCGTCCTGATGTACAGCGAAGGCTGCCTGACCTGCCGGAACTGCTTCTACAACAAGTGCGGGTAGGGGGAGGGTAGCGGTGATCGACAAGTGGACTAAGCGCCAGCACGCAAGCAACCTGCTATCCCTTGCCGAAGAGATACGTTCCTTAGCAGGCCAGATCCGCGAAGCTCAGCAACTTGACGATGCCTCGGAGATGTACCTCACTCGAACCGAGGCGATGGCTACTTATGCCACCGATCGAGCTCTCAAGGGCGATCCGCGCGTGATGCCGGACGGGATCTTCGATGTTATCGAGGGTCCGCTCGCCAACGCCGTGTCCCACCTCAAAGAGATGCGCACGGATTCCTCAGGATCCCACGCGTCCGCCGCAGCCGCGCAGATCGAGGCAATCTTCCCCAATCTGGCCCAACTTCCGCCGATGTCGAGAAGAGGTATCAGCGAGTCGGCTAGTGCAACCCGCGCGTTCGTGACGGCGCTAGAGGGTCTCGAACAGCGACTTGCCGAGATCGCCACAAACACCCAATCCCAGGCCGAGACGGCGGCTGCACGGATCGAAGCTTTTAACAGCACTGCAACTGATGTCGCGGGTTCAGTCGACGCCCTGGGCGTCGCCGCCGCAACCGAGATCGCCAGACAGATCGATGCATTCGCCGCGGAAGCTGCGAGCCAGAAAGCCAGAATCGACCAGTTTGTGCAGACCGCTACGACGGAACTCGCCACAGACCGAAGCGCCATGCGATCTTCTTCAGATACGAAGCTCAAGGAGGCCCTTGAAGATTTCGACAAGCTTTCGAACAAAGACTTGCTAGCATTTCGGGCGGAAACGGAGCAACGAGTATCGGAGATCCAAGAGCGGCTAGACTTCTTTGACGGCCAGCGAACCGAGACGAATCGAGTATTGGGTGCCGTGGCATCACGGGAAACGGCAGGGGCGTACCTCGAAGAGCATCGCAATCAAAAGGCCGACGCAGACCGTTGGCGAAAGATTGCCGTCGGTTTATGGTTGCTTCTCATCGTTGTGGCAATCATCGGCGCGGTGCATTTGGGCCTAACCGCAGCGGACCTCTCTACGACAAGGCTAGCCTCTACATCCGCAGCCAAACTCGGGGTCACTGGCGCGATCGCCGGCGTTGCCGCATGGTGCAGCGCCCAAGCTGGTCATCACCGGGCCCGCGAGCGAGCCGCGATCGGTACCGCATCCGAGCTGACGACCCTACGCCCCTTCATTGCACAACTTCCTGCTGAGAAGCAGAACGACCTCATCGCCGAAGCGCTGGGGCGATACTTCCCTGGCAAGCCCCTCAAGTGAACAGCATCGTCTCTGGCGGGGATGAGTCAAGTGGCAGGCGCCACTCGTCGGGCTGCTTGGGACGTTACGGCTGAGAGGAGCTTCCGCTGCTGCCCGCAACCACGGCAAATGCGGCCTGGCCCAACCCGAACCAGAACCGCGCTTCGCTGATTTCGCCTTCGGCGAACTCCGTCGCAAGGTGCTCGATCGCGCCGAGCAACCTGGCCACCGGCTCCTCGCCCGTGGCGCCGCTCCAGTCGATGGAGGCGGCGTACTCCGCCACCGCGTCCGGCGCACCGCCCTCCTCGACGATACGCGCGATCGCCTGGCGAACGTCCTCCTCGGTCAGGGAGAGCAGCGGGATGAGTGACGGGTCGAGCGCGGGCATCCTTCGAGCCTATGTGACCGGCCCTCGGCCGTCACGGCGCCGGGCAGCCGCTGTCGCCGGCGCTGCCCATGCCGCCCTTATCCGTGGACCCGTCCAGGTCGTTGTCCAGGCCGTCTGAACAGGTTATTCGTCCGGACAGCGCGTCGTAGGCCGCGTTCTCCGGGGTCGAGTTGGGGTTCATGGGGTTCGAGCCGTACTGGTCCTCGACGGCGTTGGGCACGCCGTCGCCGTCCGTATCGACGACCGGTGTGGCGGTAGGCGTCGGTGTGGGTGTCGGAGTTGCTGTTGGCGTTGGGGTCGGCGTTGCCGTGGCCGTCGGAGTGGGCGTGCGGGTGGGGGTCGGGGTCGGCGTTCCCGTAGCCGTGGGTGTGGGCGTCCCCGCCGGCGAGCCGGTCGCAGTCGGGGAGGGCGTGGCGGTGCCGGGGCTAATCGTCGCCGCCGCCGTCGGCGTCGATGTCGCCGCGGGCGTTGCGGTCGGGCTGGGCGTGGCCGTAGCGGTGGGATTCGCGGCGGCCGCCGTCGGCGTGGGCGGCCGAGGCGTCGCGGTCGCGACCGTGGGTTGCGCCGTTGGTGTGGGCGTTTGTGTGGGGTCGGCGACGGCTGCCGGTTCGGGCCCGCCGCCATCAACGATGCCACCCACCGCATCGGTTACTTCGGGCCAGAAAGCGGCGAAGACGAGGACGAAGCCAGCGACGACGGCTACCACGCCCGAGGCAGGGGTCCGGCCACCGCCTTCAGCGGGCCGCGAAAGAGGCCGGGCGCCGTTCCGCACGACCCGGAAAAACGCGGGCCTTCGCTTCCGGCGGCGGCGATCGAAGATGGCCGCAATCGTAATCCGTGCCATCGCGGCCAGGCCCAGGAAGGCCATGCCGCAGAACACGGCGAGGATAATCAGCATGGGCGTGTAGCTACCGCCCTCCAGCGCCTTCCAGACCGAGAACCCCGCCCCGAACGCGGCGAACGCCGCCACGCCGACGGAGATCGCGCCAAGGACGATCCAGAGCAGCGTGTCGCCCGTCCGCCAGGTCGTGCGGCCAGCGGCGGCGAGCCTGCTTCCTGAGCCAAGGTCCGCCGGCGCGGCGCGTACGAGCGCCTCGACCGTCACGTGGTCGAGCGGGTACGGCGCTGCAGCGGCCCTCGCCGGTTCCGGGGCGGGTTCGGCGCGGCGTTTCAGCAACGTCCGCGCGGCGGGGTGACGACGCAGCAGGGCGAACCCCTGCCCAAAGACGGCGACGGCAGCCAGCACCAGGAGCACCAGGAGCGCGGCGTCGCCGATGGAGAAGCCGCCATCGCCGGCTAACGAGCCGGCCGTACCACGAGCGAGTCCGAAGAACATGACCCCGGCCAACGCGAAGAAGCAGGGAGGCAGGAGCACGGCCATCGGCCATCGCAACGCGCCAGCCCCGGGCCGCGAGCGAGCGGCCGGGCGCGCGGGTACCGCCAGGGCCCGCGGCTCGTACTCCGCGGCAGCGCGCACCAGCCGCGGGCTGGTTGACTGGTCGAGCAGGGCGGGCGCCGTGCCCTGCCCTTTACCTCCCCGCCGGTTCCGCATCGCAATCCATGTCAGGAATCCAACGCCAGGCTTTCGAGGTCCACCCCGTCCGCGTCGGCGTCGCCATCGAGATCGAGGCCAGAGACGTCGGGCATCCCGTCAAGGTCCAGGTCGGCAACGGCCCCTTCGCCGTCGGCGGTTCCCGAAAGGTCCAACAACGTGGATGGGCCATCGTCATCCTCGTCGACTGCGTCTCGGCGGAAGTTGCTGGCGTTCCACAACTTGTTACGCTCCGTGGCCTCGCCGGGGGGAAGGCCGTTGAGGCCCGCGGCATCCGCTTCCTCGTCCACTCCCTCTCGCTGGGAGCCGTGGTCCTTCGCCTCCGCCGCCTTCCCGGTCGCCATGCCCGAGCCAGCCTCCCTCGCCGTCGGAGGCTGCCAGTCGTCCTCGCCGGTGCCGCCGTCAGCGGTAGCGGACTGCTCGGAGCCCTTATCCTTCTCTCCAACAGCCTTTCCCGTCGCCATCCC
>CAZQCR010000166.1:0-3118 GCA_964591745.1 uncultured Anaerolineaceae bacterium | reverse complement strand
GCCTTTCCCGTCGCCATCCCGGAGCCGGCTTCGCGGCGGACGCCCTGCTCCTTAATGGCAAAAGCCCCCGCGTCCTCTGTCTCTGGCTCGTCCGTGCGGCTGCCGATATTCGACTTGGTGTTGTTGATCCGTTCGTCCTCGCCGCCTGCACCGGGAACGGCGGCCGCGCGATGGGCACCGGCTTCGTCGATCGCAATACCATCCGCATCACTGTCCGGATCCCGTACAGCGACACCCCCATCTGCGCCGCCGGCTGTCCGGTTTGGGTACTCCAGCTTCGACGGTTCCTTCGTGGAAACACGGTCACCGAAGTCCTGTTTCGGCGTCTGTCGCTCGATTGTCAACCCGGCGGCTCCGTCCCCGGCTCCCTCGCCCGGCTCGGCCCCGGCCCGGGCCGAGTTCCAGCGCCACTCATGGTATCTCGCATCCGATGGGTCGGGCGCATCGCCGCTTGCCTCCACCCCTGCAACATCGGCCGCGCCACCGTCCGCCCCAGCAGCCCGCGCCGGCGTCGGGTCCAACCGCACGGGGCCGCGCTGTTCGGCCCCGGCTCCGTCATCCACCATCCCCTTCTTGTCGTTGAAGAACTTGACCGTCCCCTTCTCCATGGCCGCTGGATCGCCCGGGTCGTCAGCGCCAGCCCCCGCGTCGCCGGCGCGATAGACGTTCGACCTCGATGTGTTGAGGTTGGTTGCCATCGCCTGCGGCCCATCGCCCTCGCCCTCGGTCCCCGTCGCCGCCATGTTCTTGATGTTCGAGTGACTGGTGTTGATGGCAGCGCCCGGAGCGCCGTCATCCGCGGGGCCGGCTTCCCGGTGCACGCCCGGCTCATCGATCGAAAGCCCAGCGCTGGCGCCGCCATCGGGATCCCCGCCAGCGGTCACGTTCTTGATGTTCGACTTGGTGTTGTTGATCGCCGCTTCAGGGGTCTCGTCATCGCCGCCGCCGGCCTCGTCTTCCGTGTCGGTGCGATTGTTCTGGATGTTGGACGACGTCGGTTGAATCGTCTTTGCCGACGCAGTCCCGGCGTCTGCGTCGCCATCGGGACCGAGGTCTGCCCTCAGATTCTTGATATTGGAGTGGCTGTTGTTAATGGCAGCAGCGGCTACGTCACCATCGGCGTCGGGATCGCCGCCAGCGGGGACACTCTCTGAACTGTTGGACTTGCTGCTCTTGACCGTGGTCGCCAACGCAGGTTCGGCACCGGTGCCCCCGTCTCCCTCGGCAACACGGTTGATGTTCGACTTCGAGAGGTTGAGGTTCGAGGCCGCGGGCTCGCCAGCACCCTCCCCGGCCGGGCCGTCTTCCTGGCCCAGCCGGTCGTTGGACTCGTTCGATTTTGTCTTCTGCTTCAGGACCGCTACCCGCCCTTCATCGAGCGTGCCATCGCCGTCGCCTTCCGATGATGCCCTGTCGATCGTCTTCAGGCCGAATGCCTTACGAATGCTGAACGCCATGATGGTCCTCCTGGGTTATCCCTCGGCGGCGCGGGGCAGCCGGAGCAGATCCACGAACAGCGTGGATGCAGGCCCGAAACGGGGCACAAGCGAGTCGAAAGCGGAGAGCGGCGCCGCGCTGGCTGCCGCCGCCTGCGGGTCAGCCGAATTCGCCAGGTGGACGACCGGGTGGGTGGGCGGATAGAAGCGCCCGAGGTAGTCGCTTAGCTCCCGGTAGGCTCCCGGCCGTGGCGCGAACACCGGCGACGCCTCAGACAGGGCCACTCCGGCCACCTGCAGGAGCAACAACGGAACCGACGATTGGATCGGCATTTCGCGGGTGTACACCCGGCGCGCATCGAACACCTGGAGCCCGAACGTTCCGACATCCAGCCCCACCTGGCAGATGGCGGCGTCGATCGGAGATACCCCCGGCAGCACCTGGGTTACCAGCTTCCGCTCCTTCGCCTGCACGAGGATGAACCGGTTCAGGGAGTTCGAGAGGAGCGGGTTGCCCTCGCTGAGAAGCAGCACGGGCGGATCGTCCGCCGCCTGCCGGAGCAAGGTATCGGCGATGTCGAGGTAGACCTCGGTGAACGGCCGCCCGGCGGCGAAACAGGACGAGAGATCGACGGCGCGGATGCGCTGCCCCTTGAGCAGCCGCTCCAGGTTCGGCGGGAGGCCGATAGCGAAGACGCGGCTCGCCCGGGCCATCGCGCGCTGAGACTCAACCGTCAGCTGCAGCGAATCGCCAGTACCGTAACCGGCGAGAATGAGCGCCGGGCCAGCCACGTTGGGCTACTCCTCAGGCCTGCCACAAGCCTCCCGCCAAGTATAGTCCGGGGGTCAAGTGGCCGGGCTACTTCGCGGCGCCGCGCTCCGCCATCAGCTTGAGACGCTCCGCCGGCGTCAGCAGGAACTCACCGGGGGTCAGCGGCTGACCGTCCAGCGAGGCCTCGACCACCACCCCGTCTTTGAGCAGGACGTGCTGGGGGTGCGAAGGGTTGCGCAGACCGTGACTAACACCCAGCGAGACGATCTCGGCGCGTATGCATCCGCGCGTCACCTCAAGGATGCAGATGGCGCCGAGGCGGGTCGAGAGGTGATGCGGCAGGATCGGGCTGCCGCTGTTGATCAGCAGGACGTTGTCGCGGTATTCGAGCCGCTCGACATGGGTATCACCGCCGATCAGGATGTCCACCTGCTCGTTGTCCAACGACGCGGCGAGGATTTCGGGGATGGGGCGCGATTCGGGGCGCAGTTCGTGCGTCATGCCGATGCGGAAGCCCTCGATATCGAGCATCTGCTTCGTCGCCATCCGCGGGTCACGAAAGAGGTCGTTGTTCCCTTCGGCCACCAACACATCGGCGAACTGGCCGCACCAATCGAGGACCGAGGCCGCCACGACATCGCCCGCATGAAGGACGAGGTCCACCCCCTGGAGGGCGGCGGCAACGGCCGGGCCGAGTTCATCAAGGCTGCGCATTAGTGAGGGGAGATGGGTGTCGGTAATCAGACCAATGCGCACGGGCCAAGGGTAGAGCCGGTAGCCGGTAGCCGGTAGCGAGTGGTCAGTAGCCGGTAGTCAGTAGTCAGCGGTCAGTGGTCTGGGTGGGGCGGAGGCAGTAGTCAGTAGTCAGTAGTCAGTGGTCGTGAAGTGTCTCGGCCAACGGCGAACAGCC
>CAZQCR010000165.1:4447-7454 GCA_964591745.1 uncultured Anaerolineaceae bacterium | reverse complement strand
GCGCCAGGGCCTCGCCCCGGCCGATACCACGCCCCGCTCCCGTTACAATCGCGACCTGACCTTCGAGTCTTCCAGCCATGAACCAGGCACCCTCGTTATCGAATGTCCCGCCCGATTCGATGGCGCGTGGCCACCGCTTCTCAGGACGGGCAAAGCGCGTTCACGGTAGCATTGGTCCAGGCAATGAACGAACAGCGAGCAGACGCGCGAGATGGCCCCACCGCTCCCGGGATGCCGGCCTAAGGGATGCCGACGCTCCTCGCCGTCATCCCCCACCCGGACGATGAGTCCTACAGCTTCGGCGGGGCCATCGCCCTCGCCGCGCGCGCTGGCTGGCGCTGCTTCGTCCACAGCGCCACCTCCGGAGAACGTGGCAAGCGCCACGACAGTGGGCCAGCCGGGGCGCTGCACTTGGGCCGCGCGCGGGAAGCGGAGCTCCGCGAATCGTGCCGCCTCCTCGGCGCCCAGCCCCCGGTCTTCTGGGGCCTGCCCGATGGCTCGCTTCGAACGGCCGAAGCGTCACCGCCACACCTGAGCGTCGCGCTGCGGTCCCTCGCACCGGACGTGGTCCTCACGCTTGGCCCCGATGGCGCCTATGGCCATCCCGACCATCTCGCCGTCCACCGCTGGGTAGTGGATGCCTGGGTGGCCTCCGGCGGGCTCTCGACTCTGCTCTTCGCCGCCTTCCCGCCAGGCCTCTTTCTTCCGCAGTGGGAGAAGTGCCGCCACATGTTGGGCGAACCACCCTCTCCAGCCGAGGACGCGATCGGCGTGCTCCAGGCTGATTACTCGCTCGATATCGCCCCCGTCTCGGCCCTCAAGCGTTCCGCTGTCGCCGCCCACCGCAGCCAGCTCCCCGGCGGAGTACCGGAGGCGATCTTCCCGGCGGGTATCCTCGCCGCCTTGCTCGGCGAAGAGCGCTTCACCCTCGCCGGGGCCCGCCCGCTTGCGCCACCCCTTCCGGGAATGCGCGAAGGCCGCCTCCCGGAGGAGACGGCCAACTGAGGCGGCCAACGCGCTGAGCAATTCAGCCAGCCAGACTGCTTGCTACCAGGAGGACCGCCTCCATTCTCGCGTGCGCCAGCCCGGAAGTGGGGAACAGTTGGGTGACAACGGGTGGTGCTCCCGTGGACATCCGGTGGACGGTGATGGCCGTTGTTACTTTCGGTTGTAGCGGCTCCCGGCTGCCTCCGCTCCCTCCGTGATGATCATCTCGATTGCGTCTGCCGCCAGGGTTGCCGCTTCCTCAATGAGTCGTCGGTCTTCGCCCATAGGGTTGCCGAGAACCCATGGCGCCACGACCTCTGGATCCCACGATGCTTCGCCGTTCGCCAGCGGGCGGCCGATACCGATCCGCACCCGGATGAATTCCGGCCCCGCCGCCTGCACGATGCTCTTCAGCCCGTTGTGACCGCCGCTCCCGCCCCCTACCCGCACCCGCAGCGCGCCCGCGCCCATGTCCAGGTCGTCGTACACCACGATAGTGTGAGCGGTATCACAGCCCGTCCACTGTTGCGCCTGGGCGACCGCCTTACCGCTGACGTTCACGAACGTCTTCGGCTTCACCAGCGCGACCTTCGTTCCACCTAACGCGCCCACGCCGATGTGCATCAGGCTGCCCGTCGCCTTCGGTTGCGTGCCGGCGCGCCGCCCGAGGTCGTTGATCACCCAGAATCCGGCGTTGTGGCGGTTCCGCGCGTACGCCTCGCCGGGGTTGCCGAGGCCGGCCACCAGCCATTCCGCTTCGAATCGGGGGCCACCCCCGAAGACCTTCTTCAGAACCATCGCTCCATCCCACCGTAACCGCTGCCAATGTGCAAAACTGTCGGGCATCAGAGGATCGTGGAGTTCGACCATGGCCGCCACCGTCAGGGATACCGTCCGGGATCTGCTCGAATCGACGCGCGATACGATCGACTACCTGCTCGCGCTTCCGGATGACGAGCTCGCCGAGCACTCATCCCACGTCTGCGCCCAGGGGAAGGACCTCTGGGCCCTCCTCACGAACGATATCGACCACGAGGTCATCCACGCGGGCCAGGTGTACGAAGCGCGCTACGAAGGCCACGCCACCGCTTCTCCGCTCGAGCGGCTGGCCGCCGACTGGCTCCGGGCCCGCGCCGGCTTCATCGCCAGCTTCGTCGGGATGACGGACGAACAGTTCAACGCGGAAACAGCCCCTGGAGCCTGGACGTACCGCGTTGTCGCCAAGCACATCCTCGATCTGGAGCGCCACTCGCTCACAACGATCGCCAGTGACCGGGCGGCGCGGGGTGCCTGAGGATGGCCGATTGGCTGGTCCAGCTCCTCTTCGGCTCGCTTTACGGCACACTCGTCCTGGTTATCGCCCTGGCGGGAGCGATTCCCTACGGCATCTGGCAGGGCGTCAAGGCGCTCGGCCGCAAGTTCCAGGGAGGCTCTCGTGGCGACTCGTGACCAGATCGACGACCTGAAGAGCAAGATGGCGGAAGAGCGTGCCACCCTCATCGCGGCAGCCCGTTCGCTTTCCCCGGCGGATGCGCTGCGGGTGCCTGTAGATGGCGAAGGTGAGGAGCAGTGGACCGCGCTCGAACAGCTCGCCCACCTCCACGAAATGGAGCGAACGTACGACGCCTGGGTGCGGGCCGCCCTCGCCGAAGACGGTGCGGACCTAGCCGGCATCCCCTGGCAGGCCGTCCCCATTCCAATCGAGCGCGCGAACGAATACACCGCGGCCGAACTGCTCAACAACCTCGAACTCGAACGCGCCTACACCCTGGGCCTGATCGACGGTATCTCGCTCGAAGGCTTCGACCGGACGGCCGTTAGCCCCCTGTTCGGCCGGCTCACCATTCTCCAGTGGCTCCGCTCCTTCTACCGGCACGACCGCCAGCACGGGGCCCAGGTCCAGGGCCGCAAGAGTGACTATCAGCCGAACTTCCAGGGCAAAGAGCCGAACCAGCGCCGCATGCGCCTGGAACGGCGGGACGCGCCCCCCACTGGCTAGCGGAGGGTGCTGGCCTGGGCC
>CAZQCR010000165.1:0-4347 GCA_964591745.1 uncultured Anaerolineaceae bacterium | reverse complement strand
CCGCTCAATCAGTCCGTGAGTTCTGCAATTGTTTCTGGAACTATGGTGAAAATCAACCTGCCGGTCCTCGTGTGCCACCTGGCAGCCCACAATCGCTAGCGGCTCACGACCACAGCCAGGGACCCCGCCGGGCCTGATCGCACATGATTGTGCTCTGTGCCCGCTTCAGCGCGGCAATAGTCGCCGGCGGCCATCGGTACATCGCCAACCCACGCTTCGCCGCTGATCAGGTAGAGATCTTCGATGACACCGTGCGGATGCTCGGGGAAGTGAAGGTTCGGGCCCATTCTCACCAGGACCGTGCTCGAGTTCGCGCGCCGATCGGCGAAGAGCACTTTGACATCGATACCCGGAGCAAGGGCCTCCCACTCCAACTCCGTGGAGCGCGCGAACCAGCTCGCTTCGGCGGCAAACTGGGCCGGCCGGTCCAGCGGCTCCGCAATCCGCGCCAGCAGCCGCTCCCGAAGACCCGGTCCCGGGCCAGACCCCGCCGCCGCATAGGCAAGGAGCCCCGCCGCGCGGCCCATCAGCCGCCGTTCGTCGTCGCTTTCGGCGAG
The DNA here is from genome assembly GCA_964591745.1 of uncultured Anaerolineaceae bacterium. Taxonomy (GTDB): domain Bacteria; phylum Chloroflexota; class Dehalococcoidia; order Tepidiformales; family Tepidiformaceae; genus JANMTH01. The sequence continues at coordinate 3,790 of CAZQCR010000165.1, read as the reverse complement.
CTCGCTTATCAGGGCATCGAGGTCCGTAGGCTGGGTCCCCCGGGTCATCGTCCTGTCTCCTCGTGCTGCGCGGGCGCACCCATGGTGAGCAGCGCCGTGCGCAGCGTCTTGCGAATCTCCAACGGCGAACGCCCGGCGACTTCGGCGATATCGGCCACCGTCAGGCCGCCGAAGTACGCCATTTCCAGGGTTCGCCTGGTGAACGCGTCCAGATCCTGGAGCTTCGCCCGCACCAGTTCTGCCTGCGTATACGTCGGTTTTCGGCCATCTGATCGCGAAGTGGGCACCTCGCTCGGCCGGGGGCGCGCCCGCAGCGCTTGCAGCCTCACCACCTGGAGGAACGACGTCTGCGCTTGAAAGGAAGCGTTGGGCGCTCCGTCCAGTGTTCGCCAGTGTTCCATGTAGGCCGCTTCACAGGCCGAGGTCGCGGTTCCGTCGTCGCCCGTAACGCGCCACGCCAGGCTGTGGGCGGCGCCGCACGTCGCGTCGTAGAAGGCGGCGAAAGCTCCCCGTTTGTCCAGGCCCACAGCCACCGAACCGCGTTCGAAGCTCGACACGGGACATTCCCTCCGCGGCCACCGCCGCAAGATTCGCACAATACACGGTGCGGGGGCCGCCGCTCAAACTTTCCACCCCATCCCAGCCGATTGTCTCCCCGCTCGCGGCGTCGCTATAGTAACGTTCTAGCAACGATGCTCATCGACCTCCACGCGCACACTTGGCCCCGTTCACACGACAGTGTCCTCAACCCCGACGATCTCGTCGTCCGGGCCAAGCAGGCGGGCCTCGATGCTATCTGCTTTACCGAGCACGACACGGTCTGGGACCAGAAGTCCATCGATGAACTCCGGGCCAAGCACAATTTCCTCGTCCTCGCTGGCGTCGAGATCTCGACCGACGACGGTCACATCATCGCCTTCGGCATCGATCGCTACGTTTTCGGCATGCACCGCTCACGCGAACTGGCCACCTACACAGACCGTGCGGAGGGCGTGCTCGTCGCGGCCCATCCCTATCGCCGCCAGATGCCCTGGTTCTCCCGCAACGACGAGGAGTACCAGGCTGCTCTGGAGAAGGCAAGCCGCAATCCCGCCTACCAGTACGTGTCCGGCCTCGAAGAGTGGAATGGTCGCGGCAGCGAGAAGGAGAACGAGTTCTCCCGGCGCCTTTGCGCAATGATGGACCTGCCCGGGACGGCCGGCACCGATAGCCACGCAATCAGCGATATCGGCAAGTGCGCCACCTTCTTCGAGAAAGAGATCAAGGACGAGCTCGAACTTATCGCTGAGTTGAAGAGTGGCCGCTTCCACGCCGTTGACCTCCGCTCCGGCGCCCCGGTGGCCGTTCGCTAAATCCGGGATCTCACCAACTTTTCAGTTCGCCACAGGGATAGTAGGATTCGGCCTGCCGGGTCCATCCGAAGCACCACCGGCCCACGAAAAAGAGGAGCCAGAGCAGCATGACGTACACCATTACCGCGCCCTGCATCGATGTCCAGGACCAGGCCTGCGTAGAAGTTTGCCCAGTGGATTGCATCCACTTCGATGAAGGCGAAGACCGCATGCTCTACATCAATCCCGATGAATGCATCGATTGTGGCGCCTGCGAGCCAGCCTGCCCCGTGACGGCGATCTTCGCCGAAGACGACGTGCCTTCTGACCAGGCCGCCTACAAAGAGATCAACGTCGGCTGGTACAGCGACAAGGCCGCCGCTCGTGCCAAGGTGGCCGCCCTCAAGCCTGCCTGACCATCCGTGGCGGCTACGTTCGAAGCAGGCCTTTCGAAAGGAAGGCCTGCTTTTTGCTGTCCATCTGACCTACAGGGCTGACGCGCCGTCACAAGAAGGGCTAGACTCGCGGGCAGCTTGTCCGTGGAGGCTCCGCCTTGACCGCGCCATCGATTAGTCCCGCCGCCGTCGCCCACCCGCTTGAGCCGCTCACCGCGGAAGAGATGAGCGCCGCGGCCCGCATTCTCCGGGCCGCGCGTCCGCTCGGTCCGCGCGTTGTCCTCGCCTCCATCGCCCTGCACGAGCCCGCAAAGGCCGCCGTGGCCGCATTCCGCGATGGTGGATCGCGCGGACGGGCGGCCTTCGTCACCGTGCTCGATCGCGATTCGGGTGACGTCTTCGAGGCTGTCGTTTCGCTGACGGAAGAACGGCTCCTCTCCTGGGACCACATCCCCGGCGTGCAACCGGGCATGACGATGAACGAGTTCGGCGAAGCAGATGTCGCCATCAAACAGCATCCGGACTACCTCGCCGCCCTCGCCAAACGCGGTGTGACGAATATGGACCTGGTCAGCATCGACGCCTGGCCGAACGGCAACTTCGCTTTCGCAGAAGACGGCCAGCGCCGGCTCACCCGCGCCCTGTCGTTTGTCCGTTCGGCGCCCGGCCGAAACGCCTACGCCCGGCCGATCGACGGTGTCATCGCCGTCGTCGACCTGAACCGCGGAGAAGTTGTGCGGATCGAAGACCACGGAGTGGTCCCGCTGCCCCCGGGGGATGCGGACTACGCCGCCGACCTCGTTCCGAACCAGCGCATTGCGCCCAGGCCCCTGGAGATCACCCAGCCCGAAGGGGCGAGCTTCGAGATCGATGGCCACTGCATCCGCTGGCAGAAGTGGCAGATCCGCTTTGGCTTCACCTATCGCGAAGGCCTCGTCCTCTACACCGTCGGCTACGAAGACGGCGGGCGCCTGCGGTCCATCCTCAGCCGCGCCTCGCTCTCCGAGATGGTCGTGCCCTACGGCGACCCACACCCAATGCACAACCGCAAGAACGCCTTCGATGCGGGCGAGTACGGCATCGGCATGTGCACGAATTCACTTGAGCTCGGATGCGACTGCCTCGGCGAGATCCAGTATTTCGACGGCCTGATCAACGACCCGTCAGGCGAACCGATCACGATCAAGAACGCCGTCTGCCTCCACGAAGAGGACTACGGCATCCTCTGGAAGCATGTCGAGCGCGATGGGCGGGCCGAGGTCCGCCGCTCCCGCCGCCTCGTGCTCTCCTCCATCGCCACGGTCGGTAACTACGAGTACGGGTTCTTCTGGTACTTCTACCAGGATGGCTCCATCGAGTACGAGATCAAGCTCACGGGTATCGTCTCCAACGGCGCCCTGCCCCTCGGCGAAGAGCGCAAGTACGGCACCATCGTCGCGCCCGGCGTCTACGCCCCCATCCACCAGCACTTCTTCAGCCTGCGGCTGGACATGGATATCGACGGCGAAGCGAATTCGGTCTACGAAGTGAACACGGTCACCGAAGACGCCGGCCCCGAGAACCCCTTCGGCAACGCCTTCTACGCCGAATCCACCCTTCTTGAGACCGAATGGGACGCCCAGCGCCGGGTGAACCCGAACACCGCCCGCTACTGGAAGATCGTCAATCCGAACGTGAAGAACGGGCTTGGCCAGCCGGTTGCCTACAAGCTCATGCCCGGCGAAAACACCCTGCCGTTCAACCGTCCGGAGTCTTCGCTCATCCAACGCGCCGGGTTCACGACACAGCACCTCTGGGTCACCCCGCTGGCAGCGGGCGAACTCCACGCCGCTGGCCAGTATCCGAACCAGCACGCGGGCGGCGGCGGCCTCCCCGCCTGGACCGCCGCCAACCGGCCCGTGGAGAACACGGATGTCGTGGTCTGGTACACCATGGGCCACAACCACGTCCCCCGCCCGGAGGACTGGCCCGTGATGCCCACCCAGTACATGGGCTTCAAGCTCCAACCCACCGGCTTCTTCGATCGCAACCCCGCGCTGGATGTCCCGCCTTCGAAGAAGCACG
>CAZQCR010000164.1:0-7569 GCA_964591745.1 uncultured Anaerolineaceae bacterium | reverse complement strand
GCCGCGTTCGCCGGTCTGGATCTGCATGGAGGAGATCCCGAGGTCCATCAGGACGCCGTCGACGCCCGTGAACCCTTCCGCTTGCGCGATGCTTGCGAGCTCACGGAAGTTCCCGTGGGCAAAGCTAACGCGGCTCCCGAACGGAGCCAGCCTTGCCCGCGCGAACTTCAGCGCTTCGCTGTCCTGGTCGATGCAGAGCAGCCGGCCGGTTTCGCCGATGGCTTCCGCAACGCGTTCGCTATGGCCGCCGAGACCGGTCGTGGCGTCGATGAACACGCCACCCTCGCGAACGTCCAGATAGCGGACCGCCTCTTCAAGAAGGACGGGTGTGTGCGTGAAAGTACTCGTCATAACAACCACGTTACGCCCCCTCTCCAAGTGATTCAGCCCATCGCGCCCGCTGTGCCGGGCTCCAGATTTCGAACCAGTCGCCGGCGCCGATGATGAGCACATCGGCCCCGCGTTCGATCCCGGCGTGGGCCAGGAGCGAGACCGGGACGTTGACCCGTCCCTGCGCATCCGGCACAAGGTCGCTGGCATCGCCGAAGAACTTCCGGCGGCCTTCGCGGCCTTCGACCGAGTTCGCGGGGATGGCGAGCACCGAGGCCGCCGCCTCATCGAAGGTGCCCTTCGTGTAGACGGTGATGCACGGGTCTGCGCCTGATGTAAGATAGGCAGCGTCCGCTCCGAACTGGGGCCGGAACTTCGCGGGTATGGCAAGCCTCCCTTTGTCGTCGACCTTCAACACATCGACGCGGCCGAGGAATGCCATTTCCGTTTCCGTTCCTGCCCAGGTCCGATGCGAACCGGCCCGGTTTTCGGTCTGAGTTGGGAATCTGTGGGATTTTGCCCCACTTCGCCCCACTCGACCCCACGAACAGTAGTATCGCCCCATTGGGGTGTCAAGTAGGGCTATGCCCTTATTTCTCCGGCTGTTAACGGGGTGCCCATGGCCCGAGTCGCCGTTCTCACCTGCTCCGACAAGGGCTCCATGGGGGAGCGAGAAGACGTGAGCGGAGATCTCGCCGTGGACCGCTGCGTCGCCGCCGGGCACGTGGTGGTCGCCCGGGCGATGCTTCCCGACGACCGTGCGGCCATCGCGGCGCGACTACGAACGTGGTGTGACGACGGAGCGGCCGACATTATCGTCACGACGGGCGGGACCGGCCTTTCACCGCGAGACATTACCCCGGAGGCGACACGCGACATCGCCGAGCGAGACGTGCCCGGGTTGCCCATCGCCCTCGCGATCGAGGGGTTGAAGAAGACGCCCTACGCGGTCCTCTCCCGGGGAGTCGCGGTGACGCGGGGGCGCAGCCTGATCGTGAACCTGCCGGGCAACCCGAAGGCAGTCGGGGAAGGGCTCGACGTGCTCCTGCCGCTCTTCCCGCACATCGCGGATGTCCTTGCGCTTCCTGTGGAGCACCGTTCGGACGCGGACAGCGGCCACAGCTGAGGCATTGCGCGGCCCCCTATACTCGTCCGATGCTCCGCGTCGATGTCCTCACCCTCTTCCCCGCCGCCTTCGCCGGGCCGCTCGATGTCTCGATCATCGGCCGGGCGCGGGAATCGGGGCTGCTCGACCTCCATCTGCACGACATCCGCGAGCACGCCACGGACCGCCATCGGACCGTCGATGACTACCCGTTTGGGGGCGGCCAGGGGATGGTTTTGCGTGTCGATGTCCTCGATGCGGCGCTCACGCACGTTCGTGCCCTGGACTCCGAACCCGGCCTCGTCGTCTACCTTTCGCCGCAGGGTGAGCGGCTCACGGACCGGCTGGTGCGCGAACTGGCCCGCGAGCCGCGCCTCATCCTCGTCTCCGGGCGGTATGAAGGCGTGGACGAGCGGTTCGTGGAGCATCGCGTGGACCGCGTCGTCTCGATCGGTGACTACGTGCTGACCGGGGGCGAACTGCCAGCGATGGTCCTGGTCGATGCCGTCACCCGGCACGTGCCCGGCGCCCTTGGCGACGAAGCGAGCCCGGAGGACGAGTCGTTCTCCGACGGCCTGCTCGAGTACCCGCAATACACGCGTCCCGCTGAGTACAACGGTTGGACGCCGCCAGCCGTCCTCCTTGGCGGAGACCACGCCGCGATCGAACGATGGAAGGCGGACCAGCGCCTCCTCCGGACCGCCGCTCGCCGCCCGGACCTCCTGCCAGCGGAGTCGCCCGGTCTCGCCTCGCGGAAGGTGGCGGGCGTCCGTCTGCGCACGGGCGACGTGGACCAGGATTACGGGGCCGTGCGCGGGTTCTGGGAGGCGGCCGGACCGGGGATCAGGCTCGGCCCATCGGATACGTTCGCGGAGCTGCAGCGCAAGCTCACCCGGGACCCGGACCTGTTCGTCGTCGCGATGTCCGGCAAGCGGCTGGTTGGGGCGGTGTTGGGCGGCTGGGACGGGCGCCGCGGCTACGTCTACCACCTCGCCGTCGATACGGGGCGCCAGCGGAGCGGCATCGGTTCGGCGCTGCTTGCGGAGCTGGAGGGGCGATTCCGGCTGAAGGGGTGCTCGCGCCTCAACCTGCTGGTAGCTGGCGGGGATGAAGGCGCCGTGGCGTTCTACGAGCGGCTCGGCTGGGAGCGGCTGGGAGCCCAGGGCATGGGGAAGACGCTCTAAGGCGGTCCGGTAGGCGAGCGGCCGCGACTTCGCCACCTTTTGCCCGCGTGGTACGATCCCTCCACACCCGTTCGGAGAGATACGTTTGTTCGCAACCATCGGCCGCACCTGGAATCTCGCGAAAATGAGCTGGGGCGTCCTGCAGAAGGACCGCGAGCTCATGCTCTTCCCGGTCCTTTCCCTGATTGGCGTCCTGATCGCGGCTGGCATCTTCGCCGCCATCGCCGCCGCCACCGGATCGCTCGATCACCTGACGAAGGCGGACGACGAAGTGGCGCGCAAGGTCACCGCCGTAGACGTGACCCTCCTCGTCCTCTTCCTGGTGACGCTGAGCTACGTCGTCATCTTCTTCAATTCCGCACTCATCGCCGCGGCAATGGAGCGCCTGCGCGGCGGCGACCCGAACGTCGGCAGCGGCCTTCGCGCCGTTCTGCCCCACGCCCACAACATCCTGGGCTGGGCGATCATCTCGGCGAGCGTCGGCCTGCTGCTCCAACTCCTCCGCAGCCGGACGGACAACTTCATCGGTCGCCTGATGCTGAGCATGATCGGCGGAGTCTGGGCGTACATGACCTTCTTCGTCGTGCCTTTCCTCGTGGTCCAGGGCCTGAGCCCGTTCGGCGCGATCAAGGCGTCGTCCGGGCTGTTCAAGCGCACCTGGGGCGAACAGGTAACGGCGAGCTTCGGCTTCGGGATCTTCTACATCGCGGCGGCCGCCATCGCCTTCCTGCCGGCGGCCGCGATCTTTGCACTCAACCCCGCGGCCGGCATCGTGGTCGGCGTCATCCTGATGGTGATCGTGATGGCCGCCGTGCAGGCTACAGAGGGCATCTTTAAGGCGGCGCTCTACGAGTACGCGACGGAGGGCATAACGCCGCAGGGCTTCGAGCGGGCCGACCTTGCGAACAGCTACGAACGGAACCAGTTCGGCGCAGACCGCGGGCCGCGGTTCTAAGGTGTTCCGGCGACGCGCCTCGGCTGCCTCTGGACTTGCGCTGGTTCTGGCAGTCCTGGCCGTGCTCGTCGTGGCCGTCGCACGGGACAAGGGCTCAACGAACGACGGCGCCCAAGACTCGCGCCCCCGGGTTGCTGGCCGGCCGCCGCTTCCTTCGGCAAGTGATACCGAGGACCTGGCGCTGGCGGCTGCGGTGAACGAGGCGAAGGGCAAACGGGAACCCGAGCCTGGGACGTTCAAGGGGGTTCCGTACGCGACGCTCACGCGTGGTGACGCCGTGCCGCTGCCGGGCGCCCTGGCGTTGTTCGTCGAAAGCGGAGCCGAAGGCCGTCGGCTCGTACGATGGGAGCGGGACGGCGATGGCCTCCAGGCGACGGATGTGTTCCAGGCACTCGAAACGGTGGCCGGCCCTGGCGCGCACGTCTATACCTACGCGGGCGACGACACCATGACCGTCATCTGGGCAGCGACTTGTGCTGGCGGCTGGTGCGGTCACAGGGCAGAGGGCGGCGTCCCGGATGGGACTGCGCGGATGTACCGCTCAGTTGACGGCGGCCGATCGTGGAGCGATCAGGGCTCGTTCGATTCCAGCTGGTACCTGGCTGGAGTGCAGGATGGCCTTGCCGTCATGGTGGTCACCCACTGGGGCGGTGGCACGAACGCCTACTTGAGTTACGGCTGGTACCCGGGCGGTGTCCGACTGGTCCCTCCACTGAATCCCGATGGCTTATGGCGACTCGCCCGGCTCCCCGGCTCGGGGATAACCTGGAGGACGCTCCAGGCGTGGTTCGATATAGATGGCACCCGCTTCGGCGAGCCATTGACCTCCGGTAGCGACGACTCGTGGGTGAGGCCGGCGTGGCGCGATGTGCCGAACGACGTGGGTGTCTGGGTCTCGGCGGCTCTGTATGGGAACGAGCGTGACATTGCTGAGTACCTTCTGCTCACGACGGGTGATGGCGTCCTTCGAAGCGCGCTGCGGGTGGCCGCGGCCGAAGACGGTACGCTCGCCTTCATCTGGCCACTGGGTCAATCGCGCTGGTTGGCCGGCTGGTACATTGGCGACGATGCGGCTCGCTCGCTCCCAGCGCTGGGCGTGCTAGATCTCGAGGCCCTGACAGTGCATCCGATTGATGGGACAGACCTGGCGGCACTTGGTCTGAAGGACGGCTCAAGCGTGGTCCATGTGGTTCTGCCGTAGCCACCCTGTGCGACATTTCACAAAGTAGAGCCTCGTGCTACCATCCCGTGGGTTATCCCCGTGTACCCACGCGCAATTTCACCCGCGTCCGCAGGTTGCTGACGCGGGCCACAGCAGGAGGCGTGCCACAGCGTGAACATCATCGTTTGCGTCAAACAGATCCCGGACCCGGAAACGCCCGCGGCGTCGTTTAAAGTCGACGAAGCGGCGAAGAAGGTGATCCCGGCCCAGGGCATCGCGCCCGTCGTCAACCCCTACGACCCCCAGGCCACCGAAGCCGCCCTTCGTTTGAAGGACGCCGATGGCGGTGGCAAGGTCACCGTCATCAGCCTCGGCCCGGATACGGCCCGCGACGCGATCAAGCACGCGCTCGCGATGGGCGCCGACGAAGGCGTTCTGCTGAGCGACCCGTCGTTCGCGGACATCGACAACTTCCAGACAGCTGCCGCCCTGGCGAAGGCGATCGAGAAGCTCGGCGGGGCCGACCTCATCCTCATGGGCCGTGCAGCCGCGGACTGGGACATGGGCGTGGTGCCGGTGGGCGTTGGCCAGATCCTCGGCATGCCCGTCGTAACGGTCGCGAAGGCGATCGAGAAGAGCGGCGGCGGGATCACGGTCGAACGCGTCATCGACGACGGCTTCCAGACGGTGGAGACACCGCTCCCCGCCATTGTTTCGATCTCGAACGAGTTCGGCGAGCCGCGCTATCCGCAGCTCCGCCAGATCATGCTCGCCGCCAAGAAAACCGTTCAGGTCTGGAGCGCCGCCGACCTCGGTCTGGGCGTGGACGACGTTGGCGCCGCGAACCGTGTGATGCCGCTCGAAGCGCTCTACGTCCCGAAGGTCGAAAGCAACGTCGAGATCATCGAAGGCGATACACCCGAAGAGAAGGCGAAGAATCTCGCCCTGAAGCTTCGCGCCGCCAAGCTGATCTGAGTCCGAGGAGTACGAGATGGCAGGAATTCTTGTTGTAGCCGAAGCGAGTGACGCGGGCGTTTCGTCGGCGTCGCTTGAACTGCTGGGCGCGGCCCGGCAGCTTTCGTCCGAGGGTGGCGGCGCGGTCAGCGCGTTCGTCGCCGGGGGAGATACGGCGGCGCTCATCGCCGCTGGCGCGGATACCGTCTACACGACGGCCGCCCCGGCCGGTTCGCTCGCCGAGGTGCTGGCCCCGGCCGTCGAGGCCGCCATCGCGCAGTCCGGCGCCGATATCGTCCTCCTCGCGATGAGCAGCCTGGGCCGTGACCTCGGCCCCACGCTCGCCTTCCGGGCGAAAACGGGTGTGGCGATGGACTGCACGGACCTCAAGATCGAAGGCGGCCGCCTGCGCGCGACTCGTTCGGCCTATGGCGGCAACGCCCGCGCCGAGCACACGTGGAAGGCGAACCCACAGATCGCGACGGTCAAGGCGAAGACGTACGACGCTCCCGAAGCGGACGCGGCGCGCAGCGGGTCCACGGTTGCCGTGGATGCCGTGGATGCCGTGGGCGAGGCCCGCGTCAAGGTACTCGGCGTCGCCCGGGCCGAATCGGCCGGCGTGAAGCTCGAAGAGGCCGAGATCGTTGTCAGCGGTGGGCGCGGCCTTGGTGACCAGTCAGCCTTCAAGCAGCTCGAAGAGCTCGCCGCGGCGCTCACGGGGGCGGCGGTCGGCGCATCGCGTGCGGCCTGCGACCTCGGTTGGTACCCGCCGAGCCAGCAGGTGGGTCTCACCGGCAAGGTCGTCTCGCCGACGCTCTACATCGCCGTTGGCATCAGCGGCGCCAGCCAGCACATGGCTGGCATGGGTGGTTCGAAGAACATCGTCGCCATCAACAAAGACGGCGACGCAAACATGGTGAAGGTCTCGAAGTTCGCCATCGTCGATGACTACAAGAAGGTCCTGCCGGCCCTGATTGAGGCGATCAAACAGCTCCCGTAAAGGTCGAATTCGCGAACGCACACAAAAAGGGGGCCGCCGCAGGGTGGCCCTCTCTCGTTGCGTCGTGGCCTGGGCGCCGGCGGGCCGTTAGACGCCGGCGGCGGCGCGGATCTGGGCGGCGTGTTCGTTCAGGTGGTTGGCGTTGCCCGCAAGCAGGTCCGCGGCCGTGCCGTACTTCTCGTGCTTCTTCTCGAGGTCGGTTTCGCTCACGTACTTCAACTTCTTGTTGCACATCTCCACGACCTCATCGAGGTGCTTGAGGGCGTCGGCGGCGGTGGCGTAGCTCCCGGTTACCTGGTCGACGCCGGGGTAGCCGCAGGCCGTGCAAACGGCGTTGGTGAAGAAGGCCTCGGTGGGGATGGTGTGCTCGGCGGCCTGGCGAGCCGTCCAGGCGGCTTCGCCTTCGCCGCCGGGGGCGCGTTCCCAGCCGCTCGCGGCGGCCGTAATGGCGTCTTTCAGGGCCTGGCGTCCGGTAGCGAGTGCCGTGCGGAGTTCGTCGGGGTTTGCCATCGTCTCATTCACCTCAGAGGTTGTGAGACTGGTTATACGCTACGAGCGCCGCCAGCGCATCGGTGGGCGGTGGAATCGCCTACAATCGTCCGAGCGCGAGGCGGCGCGACTGCTCTGGCAGGCGGGATTCGCCGGCGGCTTCGGGACGGACTTCGGTTACCTTCAATGGGGCGGGCCCTCGCTTCGCGGAGGCTCCAACGATCCCGAGGAAGAGCGCCCGGGCCCCTTCCGAGAGGTCGATCAGCTCTTCCGGGTGCCACTGCACGCCGAGCACGAAGGGCCCGAGGGACGGCGCTTCGACGGCTTCGATGACCCCGTCATGCGACCGGGCGGAGACCACGAGGTGGCTGCCGAGCACGCGGTCGATGC
>CAZQCR010000163.1:3569-7734 GCA_964591745.1 uncultured Anaerolineaceae bacterium | reverse complement strand
TGGCCTCGACATCGGGCTACGGCGACGGCGTGCCGATGAAGACGGGCCTTTCCTACGGGGACCCGGTGGCCGGGCTGGCGGCGGCGGCGGCGGTGGCACTGGCCCTGATCAACAGGCGGCGGACGGGGGAGGGGGCGTTCATCGACCTCGCTCAGCGGGAGACGATGGCCTCGCAGATCGGTGAGTTCTTTGTAGCGCAGTCGTTACGGGGCGAAGGGCCCGTACAGCGCGGCAATCGCTCCGCGCGATTCGCGCCGCAGGGTGTGTACCGCGCGGCGGGCGAGGAGCAGTGGCTTGCTATCTCCGTGCGGGACGATGGCGAGTGGGCTGCGCTGGCGAGAGTGATCGATCGAGGAGAGCTCGCGAGGCTGACAGTCGACGAGCGTTTCGCGCGCCACGATGAGCTGGACCAGGCGATCGGCGGCTGGCTGGCATCGCAGGAACCACAGGCGGCGATGCTCCGGCTCCAGGCGGCGGATGTGCCGGCGGGGCGGGTGCTGGATTCGAAGGACGTGCACGACGACCCGCAGCTGGCGGCGCGGGGCTACTGGGTGCAGCTACCGCATCCGCTGATGACGCCGTGGCGGCAGCCATCGACGTCGTGGAGGCTGGTTGAGGCGAACCCGCAGTTGCGGCGGCATGCTCCGCTCTTCGGCGAGCACAACCGGGAGATCCTTGGTGGGTTGTTGGGGATGGGCGAGGCGGAGATCGGGGCACTTGAGGCTTCGGGCGTAATCGCGGACGCGCCGGTGAACCCGGGGGTGGGATGAGCACCCGCGGAAGGGAGCCTTCCGCAGGCCCACGGCACTCGTGGGGACCAGGTGACATCCAAGGAAGAGAGGACGGCCATGACGAATGCCACGACGGAGATCACTCGGGGCGTTGTAACGCGTTTCTACGAGCACTTCCTCGCGGGTGAGGTGGCCGAGGCGGCCGCGCTCTTTGCGGACCCGGTGGACTGGCACATCCCGGGGAACGAGGCGCTGGCGCCGTGGCTGGGGCGGCGGACCCGGCGCTCGGAGATCGAACCGTTCTTCCGGCTGCTCGGCGGGAGCATCGATCCGGTTCGCGCGGAGCTTCAGCATGTCCTTGTGGAAGGGGAGACCGCGATCGCGACGGGCGAGTTCGCTTCGCGGATGCTTGCAACCGGCAAGATCTTCGAATCGATCTTCTTCGCCCATTTCACGGTGCGTGACGGCCTGATCGTGCGCTACCGGCTTCTTGAGGACTCGTATGGCCTGACGGTGGCGATGACGAAGTGACGAGCCACGGGCGGCGAGTAGTGTCCGCGGCACAGCGCTTCGCGAAGTTTCGAACGGCACCAAGCCGATCGGCAACGCTGTTCAGGTGATGCGGAAGGTGGTGTGCATGCCCTGGGCGTAGTGCGAGATCTGCTTGCCGTCGATCTCTTCGACAACGTTGCAGGCGAGTTCGTATTCGCCGGGCGAGAGTTCGAGGGTGAGGGCTTTGGCTTCGCCCATCTTGAGGCCGTTGACCTGGCCGACGAGTTCGAGCCCGCCAGTGGCGAGCTTGCGGAAGACCTGGAGGTCGTGGGTAACGCCGCCCTCGGACATCCCGTGGGCGTGGGTCATGTCGTGGACGGCCCAGAAGGTAACCTTGCCGGCGGCGACGGAGGCGGTGGCCGGCGAGACGGCCCAGTTGGTGAGCTGAACCGTGATGGAGCCGGCCGGGGCGGAGCCGCTGGCGCCATGGGGCATGTTTCCCATGCCCGAAGCAGCACTATCGTCGTCACCTCCGCAAGCTGCTGCGAGCAGGCTAACGGTCAGAACGAGCGGGGCCAACGCCCACAGGGCAATGGTGCGGCGGTTCACGATTCCTCCGGGTTGTGCGGCAAACGCACGCCTGTCAATCGACGAGGGCGGCGATCACTTCTTCGAGAATGGCATCGGCTTTCGCGCGCATCTCGTCGTCATTGGCGTCCTGGATGGGGTGCTGAACGAAGACGCGCCGGACATCAGGCAGGCCGAGCGACTTCGACTGCACTTCGGCGGCATCGATGAACTCGGTGGAGGCGATGAAGACGGCGGGCTTGCCCTGGATTTCGAACCATGTCGTGTCGTGCACACTGCACGTTGTGCAGGATCCTCAGTCGGCGAGGGCTTCGATGACGAAGCCACACTCCTCGGCGATCTTGCGGCGCAGGTCTTCGGGCGCGGGCTTAGTGAAGGTGGGCTTGCTGTAGCGGCGGAACTCAACGTTCGGGAGGCGTTCACGCATGCGCGCTTCCAGCTGGTCGATGAGGATATTGCCGCGCGGCTTGGAGATATCGAGGAAGCCGACGACGCCCGTGATGCTTTCGGGGCGAGGTGTGAGGGAGCGCCGGACTGGCACGCGCTCGTCGGTGGGATCGAGGATGGTTGCCATGGGTTCCTCCGTACCGGGGCAGTATAGCGCGCGAAAGCGGCCAACGTTGGTGGCGGATGATACCCTTGGAGCATGCGAGCCGAAGCGACCACGACGGTGCCTGAGAAGGAGCGGCAGATGGGGAAGGTCTACGCGAACGTGACCGTTGAGAACGCGTTCGACCGGGAACGGACTTGCTCCGGGCTGACGCCGGACGCGCCCATACGACACGTTCACTACACCGCGATGCTGACCGATTCGGGGGCGACCACGCTCTGCTTGCCGGGCGAAGCGATTGCTGAACTGGGTCTCCCGCTTCTTGAGGAGGTCCGCGTTGGGACGGCGACGGGCGTGGTGCCGGCCCGCCTCTTCGAGGGAGCACGGATTACGGTTGATGGGCGGACGCGGACAGTTGAGTGTCTCGAGCTTCCCGGCGGACGCGAGCCCCTGCTCGGGGTCTTCCCGATGGAGATCCTTGGCATTGACCTCGACCTGAAGAACGAGCGGATTGTCCTCCGGCCCGAGTGGGGCGACGAGACGTACCTGACGATTCTGTAAGGCTCCGCCGCACAGATGGTCGTGTCGTGGATTGCGGGGCGGTGTGCCCCGGGGACTACAGGACGCCGTAGTGCGGCCGTGAGCCCGCCCGATGGCACCGGGCCAGAGACGGCTGAGTCCCGGGACGCCGGCGGTCATAACGGCGAGACGAGCGTTAACCTCGTAAGCCCGTGGTGCGTTATTGTCGATCGCGGGGCAGGCGAATGACTGGCTCCGACTGAAAGCAAGATGCCGCGCGGATTTACCCCGGGAGTCGAGTCCCGGTCCGCACGAAGACGATCTATCTGGCGTTGCGGGGTGCACCAGCAAGTCCGGGAGGACCTGGTCACCGAATGCTCATTACGCGAAACGGAACTCCTCGTCGTCGTCGGCCGTCACTTTGGGCGGCAGCGGGGACAGCGCTGGCGCTGCTCGCAGGGACTCTGCCGGCCGCCGTATCGACGCCGGCAGGGGCGCAGGCGTGCCCCGTGATCAGTGGCTTCGTCTACTACGACGTGAATGACAACGGGATCAAGGAGCCGGGCGAACCGCCGATCGCGAGGACGCCGATCGAGCTTCGGAACGAGGCGGGGGCGATCGTTGGGGCGGTGACGACGGCGGCGGACGGTTCGTACGCGTTTCAGAACGACGGTTCCCCGGGCCTGCCCAGCCTGACGGAGACCCACACGGTGGCCTTTGCGAAGTCGGTGACGGACTGGACGGCGGCGAAGGCGGCGCCTCAATTCGACCCCGGCAAAGGCGCGCTGAAGAGTGTGAAGGTAGCGGCGGCGGCGACGATCGAGAGTTCGATTAAGGCGGAGAGCCTGGATGGTGACCCGACGACGATCACGGCGACGGTGAGCGGCGTGGTGACCCTGCAGGCACCGGGGATCGCGGCGCTGAAGGCGGAGCCGAAGGACACGGCGGGATCGTTTGATGCGCCGGCGTTCGATGGGACGATGGACTTTGCGGGGCCGAGCGCTCACGACTTCGGAACGAAGGGCGCGAGCGACTCGGCGGTCACGACGCTCGCGGGCGGAGCGATCGGGCCGTACGCGGGACAGGGCACGGTGACGTTCAAGGTGGCGGCGATCGCGGATTCGCGGACGACGGGCGGCGGCAACCTGATCAACGAGATCCACACGACGGCGCTGGCGGAGGTGACGGTGGTGTACACGTACACGCCGCCGACGTGCATTAAGGACGGCAAGTACACGATCGTCGAAGCGCCACAGCCAGCGGGGTATAGCGACGGACTGGAGAC
>CAZQCR010000163.1:0-3469 GCA_964591745.1 uncultured Anaerolineaceae bacterium | reverse complement strand
GACAACGGGATCAAGGAGCCTGGCGAAGCGCCAATCCCGGGAACGGCAATCACGCTGGGAGGAGCGGAAGCGCAGACGATGGTGACGGGGAGCGACGGCTGCTACGACTTCCAGGGGTTGGCGGGCGGAACGTATTCGGTGACCGAAACGCAGCCGGCGAACTACGCCGACGGCAAGGACACGATCGGCAGTCTTGGCGGGAAATCGAGCAACGATAAGCACTTCGATATCGTGCTGCCGGGCGGGAAGCGGAGCGTGAACAACAACTTTGGTGAGCTGTTACCGAAGCCGAGCACCACGCCAGGCACGCAGCAACAGGTTAGCGGGACGCCGACACCGGGCGGGACGCCGACACCGGGCGGGACGCCCGGCGGGACGACCACTCCCGGTGGGCCGGGGGGATCGACGGACGCGGCGTCGAGCGATCGGACGCCGGGGGTGCCGACGGCTGGAACGGGGCTGTTGAGCCGGGCGATGAACATGAACCTGGTGATCCTCGGGTTCGCCGTGTTTGCGGCGAGCGGCTGGCTGGCGTTCCTTGCCGTACAGCGACGGGAGCGGGATGAGGTAGAAGTACCGGACGACGAGTAGAGACGGCTGGCGCCGTGCCGGCGCCCGGCGGAGTGGTCGCCGCCGGGCGCCGGTCACCATTGCAGCCCGTGGCGGGGTAGGGGCGGGCGGGGATTGGCGCGCAATCCCGCCCGCCCCCATAACTGGCCCACGGCGATACTGTAGTGACAATGAGAATTCTGACGCTGGGGAACAGTTCGGAGGCGGGGGACTGGGTGCCGGAGGACGAGCGAAGGTACGTGCTGACGGCGCGGGCGCTGGCCGAACGGCTGGGCGAACCGGTTGAGCCGACCTTCAAGAGGTGCTGGCCGACACCGGACTTCCCGAGCCGGGTTGAACGCTTTGTCGAGGACGCACGGCCGGACATCGTGGTGCTGCGGGTGCCGGCGGGCTACGTTTGCATCGAGTCAGTCCCGCTGAAGTTCGAACGGCGATTCGGCCGGGCGGGACGGAAGCTTTCGAACGCGGCGGTCAAGTCGTCGCGCATTCGCTGGCTGGCGTTTAATCCTATCTACCGGGGGGCGCGCTGGGCTCTGAAGACGGTTGTGGGCGGTGCACCGTACTTCACGCCGGAGGACGTGATGGAGAGCGTTGAGGGCGCCTTGCGGGTAATCGGACGCAGAGAAGGTGTGGGGATCGTGGTCGAGGGCCCGGCGGGAGTGGTCCATTTCGGGGTGACGGCGCGCGAGCGTGCGCGATCTGAACGGCGCCGGATGGCCTTACATCGTCCGCTGAAAGAGCTTTGCGCGAAGTATCACATCGAGTACATCGGTTATGAGAGGGCGGCCAACGCTTCGGGTGTCCGGAACCGGTTGGGCGACGCGTTGCATGGGAATGCGGCGGAGCACGCGGAACGGGCGGAGGTGGATGTCGCGGCGATTCTCCGCGTTCTTGGGCGCCAGCGAGGCGAATGAGCGGAGGCGGCCGGCGTTCAACCCTGGTTGGTGGTATCGACCGGGCGGTCGGCGCAGGATTCGCAGATGCTATGGGTGAACTGGGCGTCGCTACGTTCGCTGAGGAAGAGTTCGAGCTGCGTCCAGTAGCCGTCGTCGTCGCGGATCTTGTGGCACCAGGCACAGATGGGGATGAGTCCGCGGAGGGTCTTCACTTCGGCGAGGGCATCTTCAAGGCTGGAGATGAGGGCCTTTCGCTCGGTGATATCGCGGATCATGGCGCGCAAGACGCGGGGCTTGCCGGCCGGATCGAGGACGTAGGCGCAGTTCACCTCGACGTCAACGGGGGTGCGATCGCGCTTGAGAAGCTGGACATCGAAGGCCTCGTAGCTGTTGGTGCGCTGATAACGGCCGTTACCGGCCTGCATGCCCCTGGCGATGAACCCGGCGCTGATCCGGGTCATTCGAAGCAGCTCCTCGGGCGAGCAGATGCTTGAGCCGAGCAGACCGGAGACGACATCCTCGGGCGTGTAGCCGAGGACGATGGTCGTCATGTTGTTAATGGCGATGACGACTCCCGTGTGAAGGTCGAGGTCGATCATGGCATCGGGGAGGCCGTGGATGAACTCTTCCAACTGCAGCACGCGGTGGCGCAGCCGGGCAAGCTCTTCGCCCGGGTGTACGGTTGCTTCACGCTCGGTCATTCGGGCCTCCCGGGCCTGCGCCTTTCAGGCTGGAACGTTGGCTCGCGCCGTGGTGGCGGCGATGGCGGCGGTGAACTGGCCCCAGAGCGGCGCAGGGAGATCGTGTCCCATGTCGTCGATGACCAGAAGTTGGGAGCCGGCGATCGCTTTGTGGGTGTCGATTCCGCCTTCGACCGGGACGAGCGGGTCGATTGCGCCGTGAATGACGGTGACGGGCAGGCGGACGGCGGCAAGCGCTTCGCGGCGGCTGCCGCTGGCCATGATCGCGGCCATCTGCCGGGCGATGCCGATGGGGTAGTAGGCGCGGTCGAAGCGGCGGCCGGCGAGGAGGTGAAGACGGGCTTCGTCGATGAGGTGAGGAGCGCTGCCGATGAGCTTTGAGGTGTTCACGGTGTGGGCGATGAAGCCTTCGCGATCAGCGGGTGCGGGCGTGGTGAGGGCGGCCATGGCTTCCGGCTTCGCAGGGGGAAGGTCGGGTGCGCCGGTGGTGGACATGATCGAGGTCATAGTGAGGACGCGTTCGGGATGGCGGATGGCCATCTCCTGGACGATCATGCCGCCCATGGAGGCGCCGACGATGTGGGCTTTGGCGATGCCGAGGGCATCAAGGAGGCCAGCAGCATCGGCGGCCATATCGGCGAGGAGGTAGGGGGCGGAAACGGGTTCGCCCTTGAGACGGGCCTCCATGATGGCGGGGATGTTCGGGACACCGCCGCTCTCAATCCTGGTGGAGAGGCCTACGTCACGGTTGTCGAAGCGGATGACGTGGTGGCCGGCCCCGGCGAGAAGGCCGCAGAACTCTTCGTCCCAGGCGATCATCTGGGCGCCGAGGCCCATGACGAGGAGGAGGGGCGGATTGGCGGAATCGCCAAAGGTGTCGTATTCGAGCTGAATCCCGTTCGCGGCAGCTTGTGGCATGGAGCGGAGGATAACGGTTTTCTGCGGAACTCGCCTGCAAACTCAAGGCCCGAGATGAGCGCGGTGAGGATGGTAAGCAGCCCGCGACCGCTGTGGGTCGCGACTACGGGGCCTGGTGTGCGGTCCGAGCCGCGCCGCTACAGGCGAAACAGCCGGTCGAGGTCGATAGCGACGGCGGGCAGGCTGGGGACGGATACCTTCCCGTGGGTGTGTACGGTTTCGCGATACTGGCCGTCGAGCTGCCTCACCCAGGCAGTCACGGTGCGCTCGTAGGGGTGGACGCGCCAGATGACGGCGTCCCCACGCTCCCGGTAGGCGGGGAGCGTGGAGTCCACGTCGTAGCGCCCTGTGGAGCGTGACCAGACCTCGACGACGAAGGGGAGC
>CAZQCR010000162.1:0-7781 GCA_964591745.1 uncultured Anaerolineaceae bacterium | reverse complement strand
CATCCGCGGAGACCTGGGGAAGATCGGCGAGGTCCGGTTCGACGCCGCCATTCGGCGCGACGCGCACGAGCCCCGAAAAGAGCAGGCTGGCGAGGTCGTCATCGACTTCGTTGGAAGAGGCGTAGATGGGGTTGATCCGCTCCCAGGTGCCGGCCAGGCCTTCGCGATAGGTGGAGCGTTCGCCAATGACCACGCTTTCGTTGTCGGAAAGGCCGAGGAAGAAGGCGAGCCCCGCGGCGAGGACGGCGAGCACGGCGAATCCGCCCAGGACGAGGGGCCAGTGGTTCTGGTTCGGGCTGCGGCGGCTCAAGCTAATTTTTCTGCGACTGTACGCTCAAGAAGGATACGAAGATGAAGACGACGGTCAGGATAATCGTGGCCTGGAAGAGCGTGCGCTCGAGGCCGCGCTTGGTCCGGAAGGCGGAGCCGCCGGACATCCCGCCGAGTGCCGCCCCGAAGCCGGAGCCCTTCACCTGGAGGAGGACACACCCGATGAGAATCACCGAGATCACGATCTGGAGAAGGTTCATCCACATAGTTCGCTGTTACCGTGCGGCCAGGACAGCAGCCTCGGCGGGGAGCGCCGGCGGCGTCACAATGGCATCCCGTCCATCGTAGAACCGGAGAATCGTAGCCGCGAGTTTCTCCGGATCGTGCCGGTAACGATTCTCTTCGGCTACCACATCCGCATCGATGACCTGGACGCCGTGGCGCTCGAGGCAATCGGCGCCGCCCTTCACGGGCACAGGCCGGGAATGCCATTCCTCCGGCAGCTCTGGGACGATGTTGTTGTTCGCCACGACGGCGTGGACCATCCCCTTGCCGGCGTGGAACTCCAGCGCCTCCAGGTGGTCCAAAACGCTGAAGCCGTCCGTTTCGCCCTGTTGCGTGGCGACGTTACAGACGAAGACGCGGACGGCGGTCGACATCGCCAGCGCGCGCTTAATGCCATCGACGAGGAGGTTCGGGAGGACGCTGGTATAGAGGCTGCCCGGGCCGATGACGATGAGGTCCGCATCGAGAATCGCGCGGACGGCATCCGGGTGGGCCTCGGCGGAGGGCGGGTTGAGGAAGAGCTGCTTGATCGCGGCGCCGTGCTCGGTGATGTTATGTTCGCCGTGGACCATCTCGTCGGAATGCGTCCGGGCGCTCAGCGTGACGTCTTCGAGGGTCGAGGGGAGGATGCTCCCGCGGACGTTCAGGACGCGTCCGGTTTCGTGGATTGCCGCTTCGAAATTCCCTGTTACTTCGGACATGGCAACGATGAAGAGGTTGCCGAAGGAGTGTCCTTCGAGGCCGGTGCCCTCGGTGAAACGATACTGGAAGAGCTTGGACATGAGCGGCTCGGCTTCGGCGAGGGCGGCGATGCACTGGCGGATATCGCCCGGGGCGACGACGCCGAACTCCTGGCGCAGGCGGCCGGTGCTACCACCGTCATCGGCCACGGTGACGATAGCGGTGAGGTTGCTCGTGTAGTTCTTCAGGCCGCGGAGAAGGGTGGAAAGCCCCGTGCCACCGCCGATCGCGACGATCTTGGGCCCGCGCCCAAGGATGCGCTTGTTGTAGATGGCCTGGGCCACGCTGTTCTCCCGCTCGGGGCGGACGAAGGCGTAAAGGAGAGACTGGTTCAGCTTCCAGGTCGCAATAGCTACGGTGGAGAGGGCGAGCCCGGCGAAGAGAAGGCCGCGGCCCCAGCGGGGGATGAACTGGAGTGTGAGGTAGTAGAAGACGCCCGGCAGCTCCGTCTGGAGGTACGCCTCCTTGAGGATGTAGGCGATACCGAGGCCCATAAGGCAGACGCCGAAGAGGAGGAGCAGCAGCCAGCGTTTGATGTGCATCCCGGGGTAAAGCCACTTCACGGCGGTGTGGTCGCGGATCTGCTGAAGCGTCATGCCGGCTGAGTGTACCTGTTCACGGTCGTATGGCGAGGGAGGTTTATCATTTCCTCATTCCAGTTCGCTCACTATCAGGGTTTGCACTACCTGGGGGTTGGCGCGGCCCTGAGTTTCGCGCATCACCTGGCCGATCAGGAACTTCACGGCGGAATCTTTGCCGGCACGATAGTCGGCCACGGCTTTTTCGTTGGCGGCGATAATCTTGCGAACGACTTCGGTCAGTTCGCCGGCGCCGCTGATCTGGGCGAGGCCTTCGCGTTCGACGATCGTCGCCGCATCCTCACCCGAGACGACCATTTTTTCGAAGACCTCCTTGGCAACGCCACCGGTGATTTTCCCACTCTCGGCAAGGGCGGCCAGCGCGGCGAGGGCGGCGGGGCTTACCGGGCATTCGCCCGCCTCCCGGCCGGTGGTGTTGGACCAGCGCAGGACTTCGCCGAGCAGCCAGTTCGCCGCCAGCTTGGCCGCCCGGGCGCCATCCCCGCCGATGGCGGCCTTCAGAGCATCGAAGTAGCTGGCACGGTCACGTGATTCGGCGATGGTGGCGGCTTCGTACTCGCTCAGCCCAAGGCGGAGGAGCCCTTCGCGCCGTTCGGCGGGGAGTTCGGGGAGCTTCGCGCGGGCCGCCTCGACGAACTGGCGGCTCAGCTTGAGCGGCGGCAGGTCGGGCTCGGGGAAGTAGCGATAGTCGTGCGCCGATTCCTTGGAACGCTGGCTGGCCGTCTCACCGCGCTCATCGATCCAGCCACGCGTCTCCTGGGGGATGACGCCGCCCTCATCAAGGACGCGGGCCTGGCGTATCTCTTCGAAGACGAGGGCATCGTGCACGGCGCGGAAGCTGTTCATGTTCTTCACTTCCACCTTGCCGCCGAGCTCTTTCTGGCCCCAGGGGCGAAGGCTGACGTTGGCGTCGCAGCGGAAGTTCCCATCCTCCATGTTCGCTTCGCTGACGCCGATATAGCGCAGGATCTGGCGGAGGCGAACGAGGTAGTCCCGCGCTTCGGCGGGCGTGCGCATGTCCGGCTCGCTGACGATCTCCATGAGCGGCGTACCGGAGCGATTGACGTCTACGAGGCTGTACCCCTGGCCAGTCACGGCGTCGAGGCGGTGCATCAGGCGGGCCGTGTCCTCTTCCATGTGGACGCGGGTGATGCCGATGCGGCGGGCCGGCTCGCCGTCAACGTGGACCTCGAGCCAGCCATCCTTGCAAACGGGGAGGTCGAACTGGGAGATCTGGTAGCCCTTCATCAGGTCCGGGTAGGGGTAGTTCTTCCGGTCGAACTTGCTGAAGGGGGAGATCTCGCAATGGAGTGCGAGGCCCGTCATGACGATGTATTCGATCGCCTTTTCGTTGATGACGGGGAGCGTGCCGGGGAGGCCAAGGCAGACCGGGCACACGTGTGTATTCGGCTCGGCCCCGGCGTAATCCACGCTGCAGCTGCAGAACATCTTGCTCTTCGTATCGAGCTGGCAGTGGACTTCGAGGCCGATAACGGTCTCGTACGCGGTTGCAACGGCGGTCACAGGTACCTCCATTCACCCGGGGGACGCCCATCGAGTATAGGAAGGCGCCTCCCAGCGAACAATCCGAGGGGGTGGGGGCCTGGCCGGGCGGGTGAATCGCCAAGGCGCCAGGAACGCAGAGGGGGCCGAGCGATGATAGGCACGTATGTACAGACTCTGCTGTCGCGGTGAGTGTTCCCGCCCGCCGCCTCTGGCGGCGGCTATGCAGTATGCACGCGCACCCTGGCGGCGCAGCGGTAGACTACGGTCAGCCATCAGCTGGAGTGGTACCATCAAGCTGTTATGGGCCGATGCTCGACTGCGAGATCGCTATCTCAGCCTGGCACTGGGAAATCGCGCCTGGGGACGACCGGTCGCGCGAAAGTTCATCCAACGAGTGGACTTCCTTGTGGCGGCGGCGACGTGGAACGACGTTCAGGGGATGCAATCGCTCCGGCTTCACCGATTGCGTGGACAACGGGAGGGCCAGTGGGCCATCGACCTCAACTCGGGTTGGCGCCTTCTCGTGACCTACGATGAAGGCGAGGCCACCGTGTTGGTTCAGGAGGTGAGTAACCACTATGACGACTGACGTGAACGGAACCGCTTGGCCGGACGAAGCGATTCATCCTGGCGAAACGCTTGCCGATGAGCTGGAGGCTCGCGGACTCACGCAGCGTGCTCTGGCGCTCGTGATGGGCCGTTCGCCGCAGCTCATCAACGAGATCATCCGGGGCCGGACGGGAATCAGCGCCGCCACGGCGGTCGATCTCGAACGGGCGCTCGGCATCTCCGCGCAAACGTGGGTGTCGTTGCAATCCCGGTACGAGCTGACTCTCGCCTACCTGCGCGCGGAGAGCCGCAAGGACAACCAGCCCGCTTGACACTTGCACAGTCGCGTTCAGCTGACGGTGATCCCGGGTTCGCCCGCCAGCACGCGCCCGATGCGCCAGAGCGGCTCGCCATCGGCCGCAAACGCCGCTTCCAACGCTGCCGCCTTCCGTGCGGGGCAGCCGATGAGCAGCCCCCCCGATGTCTGCGGGTCCCAGAGGAGCGCGGCCAGGTTCGGAATTATGCCCGGCGCGATGGCCACGTGTTCGCCCGCCCATTCCCGGTTACGCTCCTCGCCGCCGGTGTGGACGCCCATCGCCGAACTTTCGAGCGCGCCCGGGAGCAGCGGCGTGGCAGCGGGATCGATCTCCGCCCGGATACCACTCTTCGAGACCATCTCCCAGAGGTGCCCGAGGAGGCCGAAGCCCGTCACGTCTGTCGCTGCACGAACGCCGGTGCGACTGCAGAGATGGGCGGCGTGGCGGTTGAGGCGGAGCATGGAGGTGGTGGCCGCCGCGACCCAGCCTTCGCCATCGCGGTGGTTCTTCGCCGCCGAGAGGATCGTGCCCGTGCCCAATGGCTTCGTCAGGTAGAGCACGTCACCGGGCTTCAGTGCGCCCTTGGTGAAGATCCGCCGGGGGTTCACGGTCCCGAGCACGCTGAGGCCGAACTTCGGTTCGTGGTCCCAGACGGTGTGGCCGCCGGCGACGATCCCGCCCGCCTCGGCCACCTTATCGGCGCCGCCGCGCAGGATCGCCGTCTGCGCGGCCGGGGCCAGGTCCTCGGGGAAGGCGGCGATGTTCAGCGCGAGGATGACTTCGCCGCCCATGGCGAAGACATCGGACATGGCGTTGGCCGCGGCGATGGCGCCGTAGGTGTAGGGGTCATCGACCACCGGTGCGAAGAAGTCCACGGTTGCAACGATGGCCGTCCGCGCGTTGAGACGATAGACGGCGGCGTCATCGGACACGCCGAGGCCAACCAGCAGCTCGGGCCGGTTCATTCGAGCGAAAACGTCAGCAAGCGGCGACAGAACCTGCGCCAGAGCGGCCGGACCCGCCTTGGAAGCTCAGCCGCCGCAGCTCGTCATCTCCGTCAGCCGGAAGATCTCCTCTTTCGTCACCCGTCTAGGTTAAACGCAAAGACGCAAAGGAAGCGAAGGATATCGCTCTTAGGGCTCTTTGCGTCTTTGCGTTTCAAGTCCGCCATGTGGGGTAGAATGCCAGGCCATGACAATGCTGGTGATTGGACATGCCGCCGCGGCCGGTGAGGCGCCGGCCAACACGCTCGCCGGGGTGCGGGCCTGCCTCGATGCCCGGGCCGACGCGATGGAGATCGACGTCCGGATCTCGGCCGACGGCGTGCCCGTGCTCATGCACGACGACACGGTGGACCGGACGACGAACATCACGGGCAAGGTGCGTGAGTTGACGCTGGCAGCCCTCCAGGCGGCGGACGCCGGCGGCGGCGAGCCGGTGCCCACACTCGACCAGGTGCTCGACCTCGTAGCAGGACGGCTGACCGTCATGTGCGAACTGAAGGTCGACTTCGAAGAGCCCGCGGTCGATACCGCGCTGCTCGATGCCGTCCTCGCCACCGTCCGCAAGCACGGCGCGGAGACGTGGACCGCGATGCACTCGTTCCACCCGGAGACGGTCCGTTACGCGCGCCAGCAGGCGCCAGAGATCTCGGCGGCCATTATCGCCGTTGCCCAGGATGCGCCGGGGTTCGAAAAACTGCTGGCGGGCGTGCTCAAGCGGAACGCGCAGGCGCTCTCGCTCGAACACCGCTGCATCACGCGCGAGTACGTCCTCCGGGCGAAGCGGCGCCAGCTTTCGCTCTGGGCCTGGACAGCGGACAGCGAGGCCGCCTGGCGCCATCTGTTGGCGGCGGGCGTCGACGGGATCATCACGAACTATCCGTCGCGCCTGCGGGCCTTCCTGGAGGCGCGCCGAGGATAGGGGGCGAAGCCGGCCTGCCAATGCGATAGGATGGGAACGTGAGCCTTGTACCGGGTATTCAGCGGCCGGCCCTCGAACAGCTCTGTCGTCGCTTCCATGTGCAGCGGCTGGGCGCGTTCGGCTCGGCGACGGACACAGCACGCTTCAACGACAACAGCGATCTGGATTTCCTTGTCGAGTTCGAGGAGATGCCACCCGCCGCCTACGCTGACGCCTACTTCGGCTTGCTCGCCGCCCTCGTCGCCCTCTACGGGCGTCCCGTAGACCTCGTGACCGCAGGCTCGCTTCGCAACCCGTACTTCGCGGCATCGGTGCACGAACGTCTGATCGAGTTGTATGCAGCGAGGTCGACTGGCGCGCCATGTCCGAGACGCGAGTGGAGTGGTATCTGAGGGAGTTCGGCGTGCTCGGGCGCGTTGCAGCCGAACCCACCACTCCCGATATCTTGGCGTTCTTGGCAGCTTGGCGATTCATGTGCGCCCGGCGCGCGAAC
This sequence comes from uncultured Anaerolineaceae bacterium, assembly GCA_964591745.1. Lineage (GTDB taxonomy): Bacteria > Chloroflexota > Dehalococcoidia > Tepidiformales > Tepidiformaceae > JANMTH01. The sequence continues at coordinate 1,098 of CAZQCR010000162.1, read as the reverse complement.
CTACCAGCTGCCGCCGCCGCCACCACCGCCGCCACCACCAGAGCCGCCGCCGCCGGAGAAGCCGGATCCGCCGCTGCTGCTGGGCGCGCTGGTGATCGTGCTGGAGATGTTGGAGGAGAAGTTGTTCAGGCTGCTGGAGAAGATCGCCGCGTTGAAGATGGCGGCGCCGGTGTAGAAGCTGCCCACAGAGGCCGCTTCCGCGCCTTCGAGGCCCTCGAACGCCTTCGCCCACTTATCCACCAGGCCGAAGACGATGGCGTATGGCAGGTAGCGGGCGAAGATACCCTGCTGTTCGTTGAACTCCTGGCGCCGGGTTTCGGCGGTGGCGACGTAGAGACGGAAGCCGAGCACCCGGCGCAGCGCTTCGCTGCCCTGTGCCGTCCGCCGGGACATGGCACGCGCAAGGATGAATGCGAGAATGAGGCCGGCGAAGAGGATCGGCAGGCCGATGAGCGCACGTCCGGCGAACCAGCCGGTGGCGAAAGCAGCGGCGGCCCCGGCGACCGCGATCCCTATCCCGGCGGCGAGCCAGAGGCCTTTCGCCGTTCCCGGCTTCATGGCGAACCACTTGCGCGCCATCGCATCCTTGTACAACTGACCCTGCGCCGTGGCGAGGTCGTCGTAGAACTTGTTCTTCAGCTCCGAAAGCTTCCGCTCCTGCTGGCTATCGAAGAGCCCGCTGAGGATGGTGCGTTCGTAGGTCTGGAGCTCCGCGTCGCCCTCCCACTCCTTGAGCTTCGTCAGGTTCCAGTCCGTATCTCCGAAGAACCCCTGCTTCGGGATCTCGGTGATGTGGAGGTAGCCGCGGACCGCGAGGTCCACGATCGTGGCGGTCACGTCCAGCGGGTCCGCGCGTTCATCCAGGATCAGGCCCATCTGGGCCGGGCGAAGGTCCTCCGGCGGCGTGTACTCGACGACGACCGCCGGGCCACCACGGAGCGGCTGCGTATGCTCGTCCGGGTCGTTCGTGAGGTAGTAGAGCGTCTTGTAACGCCGGTCCCGGCCGTGGCGCGCGATGCCCGCTACACCCCGGTGCGAACGCTCAACGGATGGACCCTGCCCCACCGCCTGGTCGATGGAGTCAAGGAGTTCCACCTG
>CAZQCR010000161.1:0-7835 GCA_964591745.1 uncultured Anaerolineaceae bacterium | reverse complement strand
TTGGCCAGGGTGCTGGGCCTTCCGGTGTTTATCGAAAACGACGCGAGCGCCGCCGCCCTCGGAGAGTTCCGCTATGGCGCGGGGCGTGGGGCGCGGAACCTCCTCCACGGGACGCTTGGCACGGGCATTGGCGGCGGCATCGTGATCGATGGCCGGCTCTACCGGGGCTCGCGCGGCCTCGCCGGGGAGATCGGCCACGTCATCCTTGATCCGGCCGGGCCCCGCTGTAACTGCGGCTCCCGTGGCTGCCTTGAGGCGATGATCAGCGGCGTTGCCCTCGCGGCGCGCGCCCGGAAGCTGCTGGCCGCGGGTGGCTCGGAGATCCTCCTGGAGATTGTGGGGTACCGCGAACCGACGGCGGCGGACCTGTTCGCGGCGGCAACGGCCGGGGACCAGGCCTGCGAAGCGGAGATCCGTCACGGCGGACACCTCCTCGGCCTGGCCTTCGGTGGCCTGGTGAACGTCCTGAATCCGGACGCAGTGACGCTCAGCGGTGGACTGTTGCAGATGGGCGAGATGCTCCTGGAACCGCTGCGCAAGGCGATGTTTTCGATCGCCTACGGCCCGGCCTCGGGGACGCTGGTCCGGGTGAGTACCCTGAATGATGACGCGGGGCTCCTGGGCGCGGCGGCAGTGGCCTTCGAACGGCTCCGGGAGCCTCGCCGCGGGCTCACTCCTTAGGCGTCGCTACCGCCCGGGCCCGTCCAGGGGCGCTTCGATAACGATGCGGCGGAACGCTTCGCCGAACTCGAAGTCCATGCCCTCGGCTCCCCAGTGGGCCATCTGGACGGCGAATTCAGCGATGTCCGGGCCGAGCTGGCTGGGATGTGCGAGCAATGCCTCCTGCTTGATGGCGAGTGTCTCGCTGATGTCTACGGCGACGTTCACTTCGCTCCCGGGCGAGGCTAGCCAGACTTGCGCCACTTTGTGGGGCTGCAGGTTCTCGGTCAGGAGCTCCGGGAAGGTGAGGCGATCACGCGCGCTGGGGAAGATCGCGTCGATCGTGGCGTCGCCCGTCGTCCGGTGATCCGGGTGGTTGGGGTAGTTGTCGTTGAAGAACCGGACCGACGGATCGAAGGTGATCACGACCTCCGGGCGGTAATGGCGGATGAGGCGGGTGATATCGCGGCGCAGCGCCAATGTGTGCTGGAGGTAGCCGTCTTCGTAGCCCATGAATTCGAAGTTGCGGACGCCGAGGAGCACGCCGGCGGCGCGCTGTTCGGCCTCGCGAATCACCGTGAGGCGAGAAGGGGTCATCTCCGGGTCCTCGCTGCCCTTGTCGCCCCTGGTGACGACGACGTAGGTGACGTCGCAACCGGCTTGCGCCCATTTGGCGATCGTCCCGGCGCACATGAACTCGGCGTCGTCCGGGTGAGCGACGACGACCATGGCGGCTGAAGGGGTGTAGGCTCCCGCGTCCTGCGGCATGGGGTACGCTCCAATGTGACCGGCTCTTGGCCGGGGCGAGATTCGGCGACCAGCGTAGCAGAGGGTGGGGCCGACGTTTTGCGGACGGTTGGTTCGGGCCAGGACGCCTACCCCACCTCCATCGGCGCCTGGGGGTCCCTGGCCCATTCGGACATTGAACCGTCGTAGACGGCCACGTTTTCGTGCCCGAGAAGGGTGAGGACGAGCGCGTCGCTGGTGGCGGCGATGCCGCCGCCGCAGTAGGTGATCACTCGCGCGGCGCTCGTCGCCCCGACTTCGGAAAAGCGAGCGCGGAGGAGTTCGGCGGGCAGGTAGGCGCCGGTTTCGCGATCGATCATCTCCTGGGCGGGGACGTTCACGCTGTTTGCGATGCGGCCGGCCCGGCCGTAGGTGGCTCCCGCTTCGCCGCGGTGCTGGGCCGCCGTGAGGGCGTTGACGACGCAGGCGCCGCCGTCTTCGATCGCTGACAGGACGTCGGCCTTTGTCGCGATCAGTTCCGCCCGGGGACGGGCCGCGAAGGTCGCGGGGCGGATGGGGCTGGTCCCGGTGTGGAGATCGCGCCCTTCGGCTTTCCACTTCTTCAGGCCGCCATCGAGCACGGCCGCGGTATCGAAGCCCATGGCACGCAGCATCCACCACACCCGGGCCGCCCACATGCTCATGTTGGCGTCGTAACAGACCACGCGATCGCCCGTGCCAACACCGAGCCGGCCCATGGCTTCGGCGAAGGCCTGGGCTGACGGCATGGTGAAGGGCAGGCGGGCTTCCCGGTCGGAAAGGTCGCCGGTCAGGTCGGCGAAGGCGGAGCCGGGGATGTGTGCCGCTTCCCAGTTCGTCCGGCCGCTTTCCTGGACGTAGGACTGGCGTGGGGCATCCGGAGCGGGCGGCCGCAGGTAGACCGTGCAGTCCAGAATGCGGAGGTCCGGTTCGGCCAGGTGGTCCGCGAGCCAGGCGGTCGAGACGAGGTAGCGGGGGTTGGTGAAGGTCATGGCGCTCTCCGATCGCTGTGTCGGCTCCATAGTGGCGAACGCGTGCGCCGCTCACAAGCGCGAGTCAGTTGAGAAACCGGGCGTTCGGTGTCGCGGCGGTCTTCCCTTCACCCCCCGGACCCCCTTCTCCCTCTGCGGAGGGCGGGAGGGAGCGACCGTTGGGAGACCGACGATCTAACGCGGAATTCCTTGACCACGTACTAGCGCAGGGGATGAAGGGCGCGATTCGCCCGCAGTTCGTTCACCACCCGCAGGAGTTCTGGCTCGGATGTGATCAGGCGGCTCAGCTGGCCGGTGCTCAGGCCCAACCGCTCGGCTGTGGGCGCCATCGCCAGTCCCTCAGCGGCGAGGAGGTCGAGGAGTGCCCGGGCGCCTGGCCAGAAGGCTGCGTTGCGGCCCTTCACTCGCTGCGACCCGGCGCCCGGGAGGATCGCGCGAAGCTCCGCCGGCGGCACGTATCCCTCCAGCGTCAGCGGCCGCCGCACTTCCAGGGCGATCGCCGCTCGCAGCCGTTCGAGGGCGTGTACCCGGTTTTCGTGCTGGGACCGCGACTCGTAGGCCTGGGCGACACAGCCGGTGACGGTGTGGCGGATGCGGACGGCGCTCTCCGTTTTGTTGCGGTGCTGTCCGCCCGGGCCAGAGGCGCGGAACGTTTCGACGACGCAGCCGCGGAGCAGATCCTCATCGGAAAGGGCCAGCCAGTCCTGTGCCATCCCACCTATCATCGCGTCCACCTTCACCCGTCCGCCAGCGTCCCGCACAATGCCCCCGTGGACCCTCTCGAAGCCCTCAAGCGGATCGCGTTCCTCCTTGAGCGTTCGGGTGAACCCACGTATCGCGTCCGGGCGTTCCGGCGGGCGGCGGAAACGATCGCCGCGATCGACGCCGTGGAGCTCCAACGCCGCGCCAGTGCGGGGCAGCTGAGGGCGCTGCCCGGCATTGGCGAAGCGACGGCGGGCGTGATCAGCGAGGCGCTCGCCGGCCGAGTGCCCGAGTACCTTGCGAAGCTCGAAGCGAGCGTGACGAGCGCCGCTCCCGCGCTCCCGGACGGCGGGCCGATCTGGGCGGCTCTTCGCGGCGATTGCCATACTCACTCTGACTGGTCCGATGGCGGCAGCCCGATCGAGGAGATGGCCCGGGCGGCCATCGCCATCGGGCACGAATACATCGTGCTCACGGACCATTCGCCGCGTCTGAAGGTCGCGAACGGCCTGAGCGCGGAACGGCTCCGACAGCAGCTCGGCGTCGTACGCGAACTGAACGAGCGGCTCGCTCCCTTCCGGATCCTGACGGGCATCGAGGTCGATATTCTCGACGATGGCACGCTGGACCAGGCCCCGGAGCTGCTCGGCGAACTCGATGTCGTAGTGGCCAGCGTGCACAGCAAGCTGCGCATGCCGGCCGCGGAGATGACGCGCCGGTTGGTGGCGGCGGTGGCCAACCCGCACGTCGATATCCTTGGGCACTGCACGGGGCGGCTGGTTGGCCAGGACCGCCGGAGCGATGATCGCGGTTCGGGGAAGGGCCGCCCGGAATCGGAGTTCGACGCTGAGATGGTGTTCGCGGCCTGCGCCCACTTCGGGACGGCCGTGGAGATCAACGCGCGGCCGGAACGGCTCGATCCGCCGCGGAGACTGCTTCGGCTCGCGGTGGAGATGGGGTGCGTCTTTTCGATCGATAGCGACGCCCACGCTCCGGGGCAGCTGGCGTGGCAGCCGTATGGCTGCGCGCGGGCGATGGAGTGCGAGGTGCCGATCGAGCGGATCGTGAACACGTTGCCGGCTGGTGAGCTGCTGGCGTGGGCGGTCTCGCACTAACGCGCGAGGAACCCACCATCGACGGGCAGGGCAGCCCCGGTGATGAACGAGGATTCGTCGCTCGCGAGGTACAGGGCAAGCGAGGCCACTTCTTCCGGCGTCCCGAAGCGGTCGACGGGTTCGGTGGCGCGAAAGAGCGCTTCCGCTTCGGCGCTGCCAGCGGTCAACCGCGCCACCATCGGCGTCCAGATCACGCCGGGGCAGATAGCGTTCACGCGGATGCCCTGGGTGGCGTACTCAAGGGCCGCTGTCTTGCTGAGCTGGATAACGCCGCCCTTGGACGCGCAGTAAGCCGGGATCCCGGGGAACCCCACCACTCCGGCGACGGAGGCGTTGTTGATGATGGAGCCGCCGCCGTTTTCTAGCATGGCGGGAATCGCGTACTTCATGCCGAGGAAGACGCCGCGGAGATTGACGGCGATGACGTGGTCGAAGTTCTCCTCGCTGCAATCGGCGGTAGGCGCCTGCGCGCCTTCGATGCCGGCGTTATTGAAGAGGACATCGAGCCGGCCGAACGCGGTTCGCGCGGCCGCGATCATGGCCCGCACGTCGTCCGCCCTGGATACGTCGGCGTGGAAGGCCAAGGCGTTGGCGCCGATCTCCTTCGCTGTCTCGGCCTCCGCTCCGGTGACGTCGGCGACGACGACTCGGGCACCTTCGACAGCGAAGCGAATGGCCGTTGCACGGCCGATGCCCGAGCCGGCGCCGGTGATCACGGCGACCTTGTTTTCAAGCCTTCCCATTGGGGCCTCCCATCGATGGTTGCCTTCGTGACGGCCGGAACGACCAGTCAATATCCCGACCGTGGCATCCAAGGAGAGAGTGTGCGCCGCACCGCCCGCCCGTCGCAGCGGCCGACCGGTCATGAGTTGACGGCCCTCTGGTCCCTGCGCGGCCAGGTGAGAGGCGACAAGGAGCGAACGCCCTACCGAAAAAGCTGGAGGCGTACTGGATCAGGCTTTTCGAGCCTGCCGCCGAGACGCGGCTTCAGGCCAGGCGCACGGCCAGGCAGGTCGTCGTCCGCTGGACGCCGGGCACCTTCTGGACGGCCTCGGTGATCGCGTTGCCGAGCGCGTCCAGGTCGTCCGCTTCGAGCTGGACGATGACGTCGTACGGGCCGGTCACGGTATCGACGACGGAGACTTTGGCGCCGGGGTAGGTGAACTGGCCAATGGCCGCACCCACCGATTTCGCCTTGCCCACGTCGGTCTCGATCAGAACATAGCCACGGACAGCCATCGGTGTTCTCCCCTGGAAAGTGACCCGGATCATCCGGGCGCCCCGGCAGGGTGTCAAGGAGATACCTGGCCGGCGGTTCGCAACCAGGGCGAGGGGCTTACGGCCCGCCCACGGGGAGATCGTACGTGAGCAGCAACTCCCCGGCGGCCCCAGTGGCCACCTGTACCTCGACGCTGATCTCCACCCGCTGGATGAAGCAGAGCGCTTCTTCACCCGTCCGGCAGTAGTACACATCGCCAACCGCCGTCAGCGTTGTCATGCCGGCGTTGGCGATGAGCGGGACGGGGACGGTTATCCTGTCCTCGTCGCTGGACCAGCTGATGGCTGATTCGCCGAGATCAAGGATGGCGCCATTGCCGCTGGTAAGGGCGAGCCGAGCCGGGGCGAGGCTGTTGAGGTGGTGCCCCGCTGGCGCCGCCACCGTGAGCAGGAGATTCGTGGCGCCGGGGGCGACGCGGGCGGCGGGCAGCGTGATCCGCGTGACCCGGCCGTTCGCGCTGGAAAGCACCGCGAGGTTGCTGAGCGTGAGTGTCCGGACGAGGCCTGTTGGCAGTTCCACCGTGCGGATCAGGTGGTTGTTGGTATCCGCGACGTAGGCGACTCCAGCGGCGAAGCCGACGCCCCCAGGCTCATCGAACTCCGCTTCATCGCCCACGCCGTCGGCGTACCCTCGGACGCTCCCGGCGAGTGTTACTACCTGCGCGGTGCCGGTGGTGACGGACTTGAGCTTGTGGTTGTAGGTATCCGCGACGAGGAGCAGGTCCCCGGCGATTGCGAGCCCCTGGGCGTGCTGGATCTTGGCGCTCTTGCCCTTGCCATCTTCATCGCCGTAGTCGAAGAGCCCGGTGCCGATGAGGGTTCGCACGTCCGCCGTACCATCGAGATCGACGGATCGGACGGAGCTCGATTCGGGGTCGACCCAGTAGAGCGCTCCACCGAGAATTCCGACGCCGCTGGGCTGGGCGAGGGTGGCCGAGCGCAGGCGGTCGCCGTTGTCGATGCCTTCGCGGCTCGTCCCTGCGAAGACTTCGACTGTCCCCCGCTGGAGGTCGATCTTCCAGACCTGGTGGATCCCGGCCATGGTGACGAAGAGCGTCGTGCCGGTGCTGGCGACATCCCAGGGGGAGGCCATCGCCGTCTTGCGTGGGTCGGACTGTCCCTGGGGCAGGCGATCAAGCTGCTTTCCGGTGCCTGCGATGGTCGTGACTTCGCCTGATTCGACGGCTATGGCGCGGATCGCGTGGTTCCGGGTGTCGGCCACGTAGAGGGTCTTTCCATCGTCGGAGAGGGCGAGGCCCTGGGGCTGACGGAAAGTGGCTTCGTTCGCTCCGCCGTCGGCGAAGCCCTCTTCGCCGGTGCCGATGGCGCGCTTCAGCTCACCGTTCAGGGTGGCGACGAGAATGCGGTTGTGACCGGAATCGGCGATGTAGAGGGTCTGGCTCCGTTCATCGGCCCAGACTTTTCCGGGGTAGGAGAGGACGGTGGCGACGACGGTGCTTTCCGGGGCGAGGCCGATGGAGGCGTCGCTGAGGCTGCCGGCGAACTCGCGTTCCAGGAGGGAGGCGAGGATCGGCTGGAGCAAGGGGTAGATGCCTTCGCCTGAGTGTTGCCCCACGAGCTTGCCCGCGGGATCGATGACGACGACGGTTGGCCAGGCCCGCGCGCCATAGCGTCCCCAGAATTCGAAGTCCGGGTCGTTGACGACGGCGTGTTCGAGGCCGTAGCGGCGAGCGGCTTCGCGGATGCTCTCGTCCTCGTGCTCGGTGGCGTACTTGCCGGAATGGACGCCGATGACGACGAGGTGGTCACCAAATTCGGCTTCAAGGCGTTTGAGGTCGGGGATGATGTGCTGGCAGTTGATGCAGCCCTGCGTCCAGAAATCGAGGACGACGACTTTGCCCTTGAGGGCGGCGAGGGTGAGTGGCTGTTCGACGTTGAACCAGGTGAGCCCGCCGGGGAATTCGGGCGCGGCGTTCTTCCCGGCCCAGTTCTTGCCGGGGGCAACAGTGGCCGGCGAAGAGGTGGGCTCGCCACCGTCGCCGGCGGCGGGAGTCGAAGGTCGGCCGGAGTCGCCACCACTACAGGACATGAAGAAGACCACCAGCAGGAGAATTGGCCATACCGATATTCTAGCCGCGGCGGGCAAACCCGGGGATCGAAGCATCATTCGATGGTAGTCGCTTTCGGCGGGCTACCGTTACAGCGCTGGGGCGGCGGATCCCATACTTCTCACCGCGCTATACTTGAGGGCTCATGACGACATCCACCGACGCGATCGATGGCCTCCAGGCCGAGGCCTTGTCCGCGCTCGCGGCAGCCGATGGTGACGCGGCGATCGAGGCCTGGCGCACCCACTGGCTCG
>CAZQCR010000160.1:0-8027 GCA_964591745.1 uncultured Anaerolineaceae bacterium | reverse complement strand
GCCATGACAGGCAGTATCCTACAACTACGGCTTAATTTCTATAGTTAGTACTAGGCGCGCAAAGTTAAGATGCGATGATCCTCGCTCTCGCCTTCGCCCAGGGCCGCCAGTAGCCGGTGGGCGCTCCGTCAGCGCCGATTCGGGCTCGCCAACAGCACACCGCCATCGACCGGGAGGACGACTCCCGTGATGTAGCGCGCTTCGTCGCTTGCCAGGAAGAGCACCGCGTGGCCAACGTCCCAGCCTTCTCCTTCGATCTTCAGCAGCGAAGCGTCCCTCCGGCGCTCCCGCTGGTCCTCGCTCATCCCGCCGGCGTACACCATCGGGGTGTACACGGGCCCGGGAGCGACGCAGTTCACGCGGATACCGTCCCGCCCATGGTCCACCGCCATCGCCTGGGTGAGTGCGATGACCGCCCCCTTCGAGGTCGCGTACGGCGTCAATCGCGAGGGTCGCATTGCCGCAATCGAGGCGATGTTGACGATCGAGCCCCCGCCTGAGGCGATCATCGCCGGGATGGCGTGTCGGCTCGCAAGCATCATCCCCTTCACGTTCACTTCCATCACCCGGTCCCAGGCGTCCGGATCGACGGTGAGCACGCTGCCGGCGCCACCGATTCCGACGTTGTTATCGAGAATGTCGAGTCGCCCCCAGCGTCCAACGGCAGCCGCGACCATGGCGGCGCAATCGTCTTCCTTCGTCACATCCGCGGCGACGGCTGCCGCTACACCGCCTTCGGCTTCGATCAGCGCGAGCGTGGCCTCGGCCGCTTCTAGCTTGCGATCGACGAGAAGGACGCGAGCGCCTTCGCGAGCCATCAGAATGGCGGCAGCCCGACCGTTGCCGATGCCCTCATCGAGCTGTGACCCCGCGCCCGTGACGATTGCGACTTTTCCGCTGAGACGTGGACCGGCCATCGATTCTCCTCCTGAGCCTGCCTGTGGCCGCGACGATACGCCGAATTGGTCCGTTGCGGATCGCGCGCGTGGTAGAATCGGGCGATGGAGCGCTACACGGTCATCCTCTCCCCGGACCCGGACCTCGGCGGCTACACGGCGCTGTGCCCCGCGATGCCGGGCGCCCTTGCAGAAGGCGAGTCGCGCGAAGCAACTTTGAACACTCTGGCCTGGATCATGAGCACCTGGTTGGAGGTCGCGGCCGAAGACGGTTACGGCCCGGAGGTCGAAACGCCGGAGCTTGTGGCCGCGAAGATCGCGAGCGTCATCGACGACCGGAGTGAGGCGGGGTGGGACCTCACTATTGAGACAGTCTCGCTCGCCCCGGCCGTCCCCGTGGCCGCCTGAGTGGGACGGCTGGCCGGTTTCCACGGCCGCGAGGTTCGACGCGTCGCCGAGTCGTTCGGCTGGGTCCACGTTCGAACGAACGGCGAGCACTTCATCTACAAGAAGGCTGAGGTGCCGCGCAATGTGGCGATTCCGGACCACCGCCCGATTCGCGAAGGGACGCTTCGCGACATCGTGAAGATCATGGGCGTCTCAGTGGATGACTTTCTCGGTCGCGCCCGCAAGTAACGGGTAGCCCGCCGCGTCAGGTCGCGTTCAACGGGTTCCGGCCGATCACCAGCTCCTCCACTACCTGCCCCTTGCCCAGGTGCTCGTCGATGACCCGTTCGAGGTGCTCACGGTCCAGGCCCGCGTACCAGGTGCCTTCCGGGTAGACAACGGCCACCGGCCCCTGCTCGCAGATCCGCAGGCAGCCGACCTTCGTCCGGTAGACGCGGCCCGCATCGGCCGAGCCGTTCAACTGGGCCGTGCGCTTCTTCAGGTACGCCCACGCGTCATCGCCCTCTTTGCTTGAACAGCAATCCGGGCCGATGCAGAGGAGGATGTGGCGTTCGTACGCGCCGACACCCCGCTTTTCGGCCTCCTTCTTCGCCTTTTCGAACGCCCTGGACATGCGCCACCTCCCGTGCCGGGCCAGTCTACGCGATGGAGTTCAGCCATGCGTCAGTCAGTGCAACGTGACGGCTTGCTCCTTGCATTAGGCATGCCTAATAACTTAGCATAGGCGTGCGATGGTCCACCGGGTCCACCGTGCCCGTTCGAAAGGACTCATCCATGCGCGCGCGCACCTACTCCCGCCGCTCCATCATCCGCGGCGCCCTGCTCGTCGCCGGCGCCAGCGCTTCGCTGCCGCTCATCGCGGCCTGCGGCGGTGAGGATGATGATGGTTCGCCCTCGAAGCTGATCATCGCCGTCCAGCCCACCAGCACGCCCGAGAAGCTCACCTCCGATGCGAAAGAGATCGAGAAATTTCTCTCCGAACGCGTCGGCATCAAGGTCGAACTCGTCTTCCCCACGAGCTTCGCGGGCGTCATCGAATCGCTTCGCTTCGGCAACGCCGACGCCGCCTTCATGAGCGCCTGGCCTTCCGCCCTCGCCCGCAGGCTGGCCGGGGCCGATGTCGTGCTCGCCGAAGTGCGCGAGGTCGTCATCGGCGACAAGAAGAGCGAAGAGCCGTTCTACTACTCCTACTGGGTGGTGAAGAAGGACAGTCCGATCACGAGCATGGAACAGTTGCGGGGCAAGAAAGTGAGCATGCCCAGCCAGCTCTCCACCTCGGGCTACGTGGCGCCCATGGCCCGCCTCGTCGAACTCGGCTACCTGCCGAAGGATGGGAAGGAGGCGGACCCGAAGAAGTTCTTCGGCGAAGTGCTCTACTCCGGCGGCTATGCCCAGTCCTGGGAGGCGCTGAAGGCCGGCCAGGTGGATGCGATCGTGATCGCCGGAGATGTCGCCGAGACGCTCTATCGCGACGTCCTCGCGAACACCCGCGTCATCGAAACGCAGGGGCCGATCCCGAGCCACGGCGTCGTCTTCGCAAAGCAACTCGTGGACCCCGCACGCACGAAGCTGAAGGATGCCCTCCTCGAACTCGGCCAGCCCGCGAACCGCGACCTCATGCGCAAGTTCATCTCCGGCATCTTCATCTCGTTTAAGTCCACCACGAGCGACGAGCACCTTGGTGCGCTGACGAAGTACCTCGAGGCGACCGGCGCAACCTTCACCGAGAAGCTGCCCTAACGTCATGACTTCCGGGCAAACCTCCGCCGTCCTCCCCGGTGTGGCCTTCGCTGAAGCGGCGGGCGAGGCCGCGCCCTGGGCCGTACGCCTCCGCGACATCCGCTTCCGCTACGGCAAGCGGGCTCCGGTCCTCGATGGCGTTTCGATCGACATCCCGGCGAACCGCGTCACAGCGATCCTCGGCGCAAGTGGCAGCGGCAAGACGACGCTCCTCAGGCTGGTCAAAGGCCTGGACCATCCTCGCGCTGGCGAGATCACCATCCTCGGCAGGCCAACGGGGCGCGGCCGCTGGAAGCTCGACCCGGCGGTTGCCTACATCCCCCAGCAACTCGGCCTCGTCCGAAGCCGTTCCGTGCTCGAGAACACGCTCATGGGCGCGCTTGCCCGCGTGCCCGCGTGGCGCGCCCTCCTCGGTCTCTTCCCGGGCGAAGTCGTCGCGGAGGCTGAGCGAACGCTCCAGGCGCTCGGGATCGGTCACAAGACGAGCGAACGGGTGCGCAACCTCAGCGGTGGCGAGCGCCAGCGGGTGGCTATCGCGCGCGCGCTCATGCAGCGCCCAACCGTCATCCTCGCCGATGAGTTCGTCTCCCAGCTGGACCCGGCGACAGCGCACGACACGCTCGCCCTCTTCCAGGGCATCGTCGCCAGCGGTGTGACCGTGGTCATGACCACGCACGAACTCGATGTCGTCGAACACTTCGCGGACCGTGTTGTCGTCCTCCGCGGTGGCAAGAAAGTGCTCGATGCCGAGGTGGCCGATGTGCCAGTGATGGAGCTCGCGACGGTCATCCGGGCGTGAACGTACGCAGGTACGCCGTTCGAGCCGGGTTCGTGGCCCTCGCTGCCCTCTTCGTTCTCTCCCTGCGCGATGTTGGCCTGCTCGACCTTTCGCGGCTCCAGCGCGGCCTGCGCAACCTCCGGATCTTCGTCTGGGATATGTTTCCCCCGGACCCCGATGTCGTCTCCGAACTGACGCGTGCCCTCCTGGAGACGCTCCAGATCGCCTTCGTCGGCACGGTCCTCGGCTTCGCCCTCGCGCTGCCATTGGCACTGCTGGCCACGGCAAGCCTCGCGCCACTCTGGCTGACGGGGCCGGTGAAGCTTCTGCTCGCCGTCGTCAGGACGATCCCATCGATCCTCTGGGCGATCATCTTCGTCGTTGCCGTGGGCCTCGGCCCGGCCGCTGGCGCTCTCGGAATCGCCCTCTATACCGTCGGTTTCCTCGGCAAGAACTTCTACGAACTGTTCGAAGGCGTCGATAGCGAAGTGCTGGAAGCTGTTCGCGGCGTCGGCGGCGGAAGAGCGCAGCTCGCGCGCTGGGCCCTCCTCCCGGAAGCCACGAACGGCATCATTTCGCAGCTCCTCTTCATGTTCGAGTACAACGTCCGGGCGTCGTCCATCCTCGGCTTCGTCGGCGCGGGCGGTATCGGCTTCTATCTGCTCGGCTACGTGCAGCTGTTGGAGTACCGCTCGCTCCTCACCGCCATCCTCGTCACCCTCTGCGCCGTCCTCGTGATCGACCGGGCCAGTTCGGCCTTGCGGGCGGCGCTGCGGTAGGTGCTCGGTGGCCGGTAGCCAGGAGTGCTTCGGTCAAGAGCACTGAACCGGCGGTGTAACGGCGGCCGCGCCAACACGACTAAGCCCCCTGAACGCACCCCACCTTTCGGCAGCCGGCGCCGGCCGGGGTGTGACGACGGATGAGCCGCGCTCGTGGCTCCCCGGCAAAACAGGAGGATGACTCGCATGCAGAAACGCACGTTGGTGCGACGCCTTGGCGCTCTGGCCCTCGCGGGCTCGGTCGCCGCAATCAGCCTGACCTCCGCCCCGGCATCCGCCGGAAGCCACCGGGTGTTCCTCGCGAACGCCATCGAGCACGGCGATGATACCGTGACCCTCCCCCTCCACGAGGGGTACAGCATCGACAAGGACGGCAACCCGACGACCGTCTACTACATCGTGACGGAGGCTTCGAACAGCAGGGGCGCGAACCAGTACGGCGTTGCGAAGGCCCAGAAGCTCGCAAACGCCGCCGGCACGGGCGCGGTCCAGTCCGTGACGGTTGATGGCAACGGCAGGATTCACTTCCCCGCGACCGTCGACTTCACGCCCGATCGGGACGTCCAGCCCGGCCCGAACATCTTCCCGCCGAGCGTGACGAAAGCAGGCGCCGTGGGGAATACGGGCTACAGCCCGCTTATCCAGCTCCCGGATGGCACCATTCTGAACGCGCCGCACCTTGGCGGTCCCGGCGCCTTCGACAACAAGCACTGGGCCAACAAGGTCGTCTCCGTGGACCTGGCCGGGATGACGGTGAGGCACCGCGAGGCCGAGGGTTTCGCAGGCGGCAAGCGGGTGTACTACATCTCGACCGACTCCTCGGCTGAATTCGCGGCGGCACTGGAAGACGTGACCTTCGCACCGGCCCTGGCCAATGCGCCAGGCGTCGGTGACGACAGCACGAAGTCCTCGCGTGCAACGCTCGCCCTCTTTGTCAACGGGCAGGCGGGCGCCGCCAACCCCCAGCGCCAGGGCATCGTGTCGGCCATGCTTGGCGAGGGCGACCCACTGAACGTCCTCGCCTGGACGCCGAATCAGGGCCGCTACAGCCCGCTCTGGGACGTCCACGCGACCGCATGGAGCGATGCCGCCGTGGCCAACGGCACGAACTCGCGCCAGACCAGCATCGGGAAAATCAAGGGCCTCGTGAAGCACGGTGCGATCGCCGGCTTCACGGCCACCGGCATGGTCGTGAACTGCCCGATCATCAGCAGCGACTAACGCCAGCCCGTTGGAACGCAGCAGGAAGGGCCCGGACACACGTCCGGGCCCTTTTCCTCTGGCTACTCGCTTCTAACTACCGGTCTCCCGATTCCCCTTCAGCCCGCGCTCCAGCCACGGTGATCGAGCCTTTCGAACGTCGTCCCGCAGCCGCGCCACTTCACTCAGGAGCACGTCCCGCTCGTGGCGAAGGTCCTGGACGTGGTCACGCAACGCCGCGACCAGCAGATCGACCTCGCCGTAGCGGAGCTCGGCGTCCGCCCGCAGGCCAGCCGCCTCGATGGCGGCGTTAGCACGAAACGCTTGCACGGGCACCAGGTGGCGCGTTTGCGGCCCGTTCACGCCTGCTCAGCCGGCGAAATCGCCTCGCTGCCAACACCCGGTCGAAGGACGCGTGGGGCCGGCGCCTGGCCGATAGCTTCCTGGCTATCGCGCCCGATGCGAAGGTCTTCGATGTTCGCGTGAAGCGCGCCAATGATGTCGTCAAAGGTCAGCATTCGGCCCCGGAAATACGAGCGCTCCTGGCGCAGCTGGCGTACTTCGGCGGCGAGTTTCGTGTTCTTTGCCCGCACCCGGCTCACCTTCTGACGCAGACGAAGCCGTTCTTCTCGGGCGGCAACGAGGCCCTTCACGAGCACGCCGGCCGGCAGCTGCGCGGCCGCTTCCGGATGCTCCGCAACGGCATCGAGATCCAGCTCTGTCAGCTCCTCGGAGACGTCGTGGAGCGCGTCGAGCGTAGTGCGAAGCTCATCGACTTCGCCACGAATCTTCTTGAAGAGCCGCTCCGCTCGAACGTCGCCGCTCGTCGCCTGTTGTCGAAGCGGGCCGTGAAGACGGTCCCGCAGTTGCGCGATCTCCGTAACGGGGTCGGGCGTTGATGGACGGTCGGCCAGCGTTGCGGCGGAAGATAGAGACACAGGAGCCTCCTCCATTGCGGGAGCCGGGGTTAAGGGTTTGCGTCGAGTAAACCAGAACCGCACGGCGGTCGCTCCTGCGAAGACGTTGATTCGATTCTACGACGCGGCAGCCACCGCCCCGCCTTGGCCGGGGCGGCCGGTTGCGACCTGGACCGTGATTACGTCCACTTCGCAGCCCTGCCGTATACAGGATCGGCAGTCTCGGCACCTGGGAAGAGGGGGAAAAGATTAACGTTTCGGAGTGTGCAAGAGGAGGTGCGACGGGAGCGGCCGCCAACGGCCAACGGCCCTCCCTAGAACACCGCGATCGGGTTTACCGGCGAGCCCGTACCGCCGCGGATGTGCAGCGGGTTCACCGTCAGCAGGAACTCCCAGCGGCCCTCTTCCGCGCATGCTTCGGCCAACGGCTGAAGCAACGCGTTGTCGAGCAACGGCATACCCATGTAGACGATCGTCAGCACATGGACTGGCCCACCCGGCGCGGCGTCGAACGTCTTGTAGCCCCCTGGGCTCGCATCCAGGCAGTCCCACCCGAGCAGCGCCGCGTCGTGTGCCTTCAGCACCGGGCAAACGTCCGCGTGCAGGCCCGGCGTCGGCCGCACGCCAGGCACCGCCTGCGGGTTCGCCGCGTAGTACTTCTCGCGACCGCTGTAGACGAGCACCGCATCGCCCGGGCGAGGGCTGAGGCCCTGCGCCTTCGCCGCCGCTTCCAGCTCCCAGCCGCGGACGGGAGCATCGATCGTCACATACTCCGTCCCCCGACAACGAGGGATATCGATCAGTACCCCGCGTGTCGTAATACCCGTGCTCCAGGCATCGACAGCACCGGATTTCGCCCCCATCGCCGTCAGATCGGAGGCGGGCTTGCCGTTGTACATCTTCCCCTCCCAGAGGATGTGGCAGAGGGCATCGACGTGCGTCGTGGCATAGCCGTGGAAAAGGATGCCGATATAGTCGACCGAAAAGGCGTCGTTAAAGCGAAGGTAGTGCTGCGCCGGGTTCCAGTTTCCGGGCCCGCCCACCGTGTTCCAGGGCCGTGAGAGGGAGACGGCACGGCCACTCTGGACGAGGCCTGCGGCTGCCTTGCGCACATCCGGCGTGATCAGGTTGATCGTGCCAGCGTTGTCATCGGCGCCCCAGCGGCCCCAGTTACTACACTTCTCAAAATACGTGAGGACTTCAGCTTCGCTCGGGAGCGGATGATCGGTCATGGCGGTCGCCTCCGTGGTCAATGTGGGCGGCAGTGTAGCCGATCGCGACGGGGAACGAACGGCCGGGGGAGCGTCAC
>CAZQCR010000159.1:0-8043 GCA_964591745.1 uncultured Anaerolineaceae bacterium | reverse complement strand
GTCCTCGTCGCCGGTCTCAACCCAACCCTACTTCGTCTA
Source organism: uncultured Anaerolineaceae bacterium (assembly GCA_964591745.1). Classification (GTDB taxonomy): domain Bacteria; phylum Chloroflexota; class Dehalococcoidia; order Tepidiformales; family Tepidiformaceae; genus JANMTH01. The sequence continues at coordinate 8,004 of CAZQCR010000159.1, read as the reverse complement.
CAACAATGGCACGTGGATCGGGCCGTATCGCGTGCGTGTCTCGGCGCCATGGATAGGCGTGCGGCATGCGGGCGACCCCTCGACCCGGACGATCGACGGGGGCGTGGCGATGGGCGCGGAAGTTCCGATCGTGATCCAGTCCGACCCGCGGACGATCGCCGGGCACGGCTACATTAGCAGCCTCGTGATCTTCCTGGTGGCGGACTACCTCCCTGGCGGCACCTCGAAGGGCAGCGTCACCTTCGAATCGCTCCTTGGCCCCCAGGCGTCATTCACGGTCCAGATCACGGCGACGAACACGGGCGTTGCCGCGCCGCTGCCCCGTCGCGCGTTCATCACGTCGCTCGCCTCAGACGAACGGTAACGCGGCCAGGGGAGGGTCAGCGCGTTGGCGGCTCCCAGCCGCGCTCAACGCGGAGCCCGGGCATGGGATAGTGCTTGATGTTCTGGGTAATGACGGTGCCACCGGTCAGCATCGCGCTTGCGGCGAGGATCGCGTCGTTCTTGCCGGTTCCGTGGGATGGATGCCACTCGCGGTGGAGCACGGCGGCGCGATCGACGATCTCCTTCGTCACAGGGTCGCATTTCATGCTATCGAGCAGCGCGAAGGTGAGGCGTTCCTCGCCGGGCCGCATGTGGAAGACGATCTCCATACGCTGGGCGGCGCTCATCCAGAGTTCGGCATCAGAGGTGGCGAGGGCGACGAGCCGCAGCCGCGCCTCCGGTAGTCGGCGGAGGTACCAGATCGCGATGTCGGCATCCAGGTACGCCCGCACGAGTGTCACGGCGTCCACCGGCGGATCGAGTCCAGGTACTCCTGGCGTGACTCCTCGTCATGCAGGGTCCTGTCCCTGATCTCCCGGATCGTCTCCTCGGGCGTCTGGTCGGGCCGATCCCACGCGCCGAAGCTGCTCGCCAGGGCTTCGAGTAGCTCTGCCTTCGGGTCAGCCTCAGCCCGCATCCGGATCGCTTCCTCCAGGAATCGCCTCTTCGTGATCCCCAGCCGCCGCGTCGCGCGATCGAGTTCGGCGATCACGTCTTCATCGAGCCGCGTGGAGAGAACTTTGCTCATGCCTGTAAGATACCTGATCTTACAGGCGGTTCCTACCCCCAGTTGTGGCCGTCCGGCGCGCTGATCAGCCCCGGCAGCGGGCAGGGAAAGAACTTCTCGGCGATGACGTTCGGGAAGCCGCTCTTCTCGTTATCGATCCGGCCGCGAATGATGACGAACGGCGTGGCCCGTACGAGCTCCCGCTGGCGCTCCTGGAGCGGCGCATAGACGACGATGTTCGCCAGCCCGAATTCGTCTTCGAGCAGCATGAACATCACGCCGCTCGCGGTTTGCGGCCGCTGACGGGTGACCACCATACCCGCGATCTCCACGCGCGCGCCCTGGGGCAGGCGGTTCGGGTTGCCCGGGCCGCCAAACTGGAGGCTGCTGATCACCCCTTCGTTCAGGTACGGGCGGACGAGCGCCATCGGGTGGGGACGGTTCGAAAGGCCCATCGCCTCGTAGTCCCAGGCGATCTCCTGCCAGGGCGCGAGGCGCGGTAGTTCGGCCATGTCCTGGATCGTCGGCAGGGGAAGCGGCGCCTGGCGGCCATCTACGCGCCCCCTGCGCGTCCGCCGCTTGGTCGGCCCGGACGTGGGAACCGGGGCCAACGCCTGTTCCCGTTCGCGCGTCGCCTGGCTCTCCGTGAGCAGGCCGAGTTGCCATAACAGCTCCCGGCGCTGGAGGCCGAAATCATCGAGCGCGCCAGCGAGAATGAGCGCCTCCGCCTCATGGCGGCTCAGCTGTGTGCGGCTCAACAGATCGTAGAGCGAACGGAAGGGGCCGTTGCCGTCGCGTTCGAGGATGAGCGCTTCTGCCCGCGTCGGGGGCACGGTGAGCCGGGCGAGTGGCTGTGCTTTGCCATCGGGCCCGCGGTTCTCCCGGCGGGCCTTGCCCCGGAGGACGCGTTGTTCGACCCAGCCGCCACCGACGCCGTTGACCTGTTGCAACCCCAGGCGGATGCCATCGCGCTCTGGCCAGGCGCCGCTCCGGCTGAGGTTCACGTTCGGCGGGAGGATCTCGATCCCGTGGCGCTGGGCGTCGCCGCTGAGCACTTCGAGCGAATAGAAGCCCATCGGCTGGGCGTTGAAGAGGGCGCAGAGATAGGCCGCCGGGTAGTGGTACCGCAGCCAGCTCGATTCGTAGGCAAGGAGGGCGAAGGCGACGGCGTGGCTCTTCGGAAAGCCGAAGGCGGCGAACGCCGACATCCGCTTGAAGGCGACTTCGGCCGCTTCCCGGCTCAGCCCCTTCCGGTCTGTACCTGCGAAGAATTCCGCCGCCAGCGCCTCCATCGCCTCGGCCGATCGCTTGCGGCTCATCGCCCGGCGAAGGCGGTCCGCCTGGCCGGGCGTAAAGCCGGCGACGGCGCAGGAGATCTGCAGCACCTGGTCCTGGTAGAGCACGTGGCCGAGCGTTTCCGCCATGAATGGGGCGACAAGCGGCGCCAGCTCCGGGTGCCCGTAGTCGACGTCCACGTGCTCTCCGCGGGCGAGCTTCTGGCGGTACTCCATGTACGGGTGAAAAGCGCCGGCCATGATCGGCCCGGGCCGGATGATCGCGACCTGCACCGCCAGGTCGTCGATGTTCTGGGGACGGGTGTGGGGCAGTGTCTGGATCTGGGCGCGGCTCTCGATCTGGAAGACGCCCATCGTGTCCCCTGCCTGGATGGAGGCGTAGATCTCCTCGCTATCGTGGGGGATGCGGCCGAGGTCGACCTTCACCCCGTTCACCTCCTCGACGATGTTCAGGCAGTCATCGACGGCCGAGAGCATGCCGAGGGCGAGGAAGTCGATCTTCACGAAACGCGCGTCATCTACCGAGTCCTTGTCCCACTGGCAGACGTAGCGGCCGGCCATTCGCGCTGGCTCCACCGGGACCACCGACGAGAGTGGCTCGGCCGAGATGACGACGCCGCCGACGTGCTGGCCGATGTGCCGGGGGAAGCCCGCCACCTGCCCCGCCAGTTCGATCAGGTCGCGCCAGATCGGCGCCGTGGTCAGCGCCTGCAGTTCGGGGACACGGGCCATCTCCTCCGCGATCTCGTGGGCGCTGGCGAAGTTGCCGCTCAGCCGGTTGAGCTTGGCAAGGACGGGCGCGGGAAGGCCAAGCACTTTCCCGATATCGATCACCGCATTCTTGAACTGGTAGGTCGGGAAGGCGGCGACGATCGCCGCGTGTTCCGCCCCGTAGCGGTCGTAGATCCGCTGGAGCAGTTCGTCGCGGATATCGCGCGGGAAATCGAGGTCGATATCCGGCAGGCTGTGGAGCTCCTCGTTCAGGAAGCGGTCCAGGTAGAGCTCGTTCTTCACCGGGTCGATGTGCGAAAGCCCGATCAGGTAGCAGACGATCGAACTGACCGAGGAGCCGCGTCCCCGGCCCACCGGCCGTTCGTCCGGTGGCAGGTTTCGCGGGCGGCCGTGGAGTTCGTGGGCGATCTCGCCGACCAGTTCCATGATGTCCCAGTAGACGAGGAAGAAGCCGGCGAGGCCGTGCTTTTCGATCAGCGCGAGCTCGCGTTCCAGCCGGCCCCGTGCGTCTTCACGCAGCCGCGGTTCGAACGGCCCGTAGCGCCGCCGGAAGGCGCGTTCGCAGATTCCCCGGAGGAAACCATCAAGCGATGCGCCCTCCGGCACCGGGTAGTCGGGCAGGCGGTAGGGGAGGTCCGTCGTCAGGTCGAACGTGCAGCGTTCGGCGATCGCGATCGTGTTGGCGATGGCGGCGGGGTAGCGGGCGAAGCGTTTCACTAGCTCCTCCGGGCGCTTCAGGAAGAACTCCGAGTTCGGCCGCCGCACCTGGTGTGAGCTATCGAGCGTCAGGCGGTGGCGGATCGCGACGAGGACGTCGTGCAGGCGGTGGCGTTCGCGGACGTGGTAGTGGGCGTTGTTCGTCGCGACGACTTCGAGGCCGGCTGCCTCGGCGAATCGGGCGAGGACGGCGGCTCGCTGCCTATCGCCGTGGACATCGTGGTCCTGGAGCTCGATGAAGAAGTTGGCGGCGCCTAGCTGGTCGCGGTAGCCAGCGGCTACCCGTTCGGCCTCGCGTTCGTCCTCCTGGGCCAGGCGGGCGAGTTCGCCATCCTTACAGCCGGAAAGGACGATGAGGCCCTCCTTGCGCTCGAAGAGCCACGCCTTCTCGATCATCGGCGTGTCCTTGCCGTAGGCCGCGTAGGCGCGGCTGAGCAGGCGGCAGAGGTTGCGGTAGCCCTCCACCGTTTCGCAGAGGACCGTGAGGTGGGAGGTGGTGTACGCGTCGCCCTCGCCTTTCGCCTCATGCCGTAGCGTCAGTTCGCAACCGGTGATTGGCTTTAGGCCGCGCTCGCGGGCGGCCTTGGCGTACTCCATCGCCCCGTAGAGGTTGTCGTGGTCCGTGATCGCCAGCGCCCGGTAGCCCAGCGCAACCGCCCGATCGACCATCTCGTCGGTGCTGCTCGCCCCTTCGCGCAGCGACCAGCAGGAGTGGGCATGGAGTTCGGCGAAGGGCTGCATCTCGTCAGTCTAGAACAAATGTTCGGTGACCAACAGGTGCGGGCCTGCTATGCTCTGGGTGTGAGCGACCTGCTAACGATCGCCGATGTCGCAAGAATCTGGGGCGTCCACACGGTCACGGTTCGCCGCCGCATTGCCGCGGGGCGCCTGCGGGCCGAACGCGTGGGCCGGACGATCCTCGTCCGCCGCGAAGATGCGAACGCCAGTCCGGCGGAGAAGGAACATCCCGGGTTCAGTGAGGATGACCCGCTCTGGGATATGGTCGGCATGGTCAATGATCCCGGAAGTGCCTGGGTCTCTTCGGACAAGCACCGTGCGTTGTCCGAAGCGTACCTGCCGAAACAGTGACACAGCCGCGAACCGCCAGGCTCACTGACCTGTTTGTGGACAGGTCTGGCTTCTTTGCCGCCGGGAACGAGGCGGACCCGAACCACGGTGAGGCTTTGGCGATACTCCGGCGGGCGGCTCGGGAGCGCACCCGGCTGACCACAGCCACGTACACCGTCGCAGAGACACATGCGCTCTTCTTGCGGCGAACGGGGCGCAGCTCAGGCATCGATTCTTGCGGCGTCTCGAGGGCGGAAGCGTGAAAATCATCATTCCTACCCCAAATGACGAAGCCTTTGCTCGTGCCATCATCTATCGCTACACCGACAAGACCTTCTCCCTCACCGACGCGATCAGCTTCGCGGTCATGGAGCGGCTCGGTATCGCCACGCCGTTCACCTTCGACAGTGACTTTCGGCAGTACGGGTTCATGCCAGCGACGCCCTGACCTACCCCCGCAGGATCTCCCGTAGCGCCTGGCTCACGTCGTCCACCTGCTCCTCTGTCATGTCCGGGAAGAGAGGGAGGCTGATGGCGCCGCTGAAGGCCCGTTCGGCCACCGGGAAGTCCCCCTCCTTCCAGTAGCCCAGCTTCTGGTACGCCGTGAAGTAGTGGATCGGGATGAAGTGGACCGATGTCGCGATGCCGCGCTCCGCCAGCTTGCGGATCACCTCGTCCCGTGCCACGGGCGAGCTTTCGCGCACGCGGACGACGAAGAGGTGCCAGGCCTGGCGGTTCTCCTCCCTGAAACCCGGGAGGATCAGGTGCTCCTCGTCCGCCAGGTTCTTGAAGTAGCGCTGGACGATGGCTGTCCGCCGCTCCGTGAAGCTATCGAGCTTGCCGAGCTGGCGGCGGCCGAGGGCGGCGGCGAAGTCCGTCAGGTTGTCCTTGAAGCCGAACTCCGCCACGTCGTAGCGCCAGCTCCCGCCCGCGTCGTAGCGATTCCAGGCGTCGCGGTTCATGCCGTGGAGGGTGAGCGACCGCACCCGCTCGCTCAGCGCCGCATCGTCCGTGGCCAGTGCGCCGCCTTCACCGGTCGTCATGTTCTTGGTGGCGTAGAAGCTAAACGCCGTCGCATCGGCGATGCTCCCCACCATCCGCCCGCGGTAGATCGTGCCGATGGCGTGGGCCGCGTCTTCGAGCACCTTCAGGTTGTGCGCGCGGGCGAGCGCCAGGATAGCGTCCATGTCGCACGGTTCGCCGGCGAAATGCACGGGGATGATCGCCTTCGTTCGCGGCGTGATCGCCCGTTCAATCGCCGCCGGGTCGATGTTCAGGTCCGCCTCGAGGATATCGGCCAACACGGGCCGGGCGCCGGTGTGGACGATCACGTTGGCGGTCGCGCAGAAGGTGTAGGGCGTCGTGATCACTTCGTCGCCCGGGCCGATGTCCCAGGCCGCGAGCGCCAGGTGGAGGGCCGCAGTGGCCGAATTGACCGCGTTCACGTGCCCCGCGCCGCAGTAGGCCGCCAGCTCCGCTTCCAGCGCCTTCACGTTCCCGGCGCTGGTCAGCCAGCCGCTGCGCAGCGTCTCTGTGACGGCGCTGATGTCGTCTTCATCGATCGAGGGGCGGAAGAAGGGGATGCGCTGTTCGGCCATGCGCCGAGTGTACCAGCGCGGCCATGAGACGAACCACGACGACACGGATAAACCACGAAGTCACGAAGGACGAAGGAACGATGGGAGATTCTTCGTGTCCTCCGTGTCTTTGTGGTTGTCGCATCCGCTTCCGAGGCTGCACTCCGGTAGAATCCGCCCCATGAAAGCTGTTGCCTGGTCTGAACCTCGCCACCTCGTCATCGAAGACCGTCCCGAGCCGGAGCCCGGCCCCGGCGAGGTTCTCGTCCGCATGGCCAGCGTCGGCATCTGCGGCACCGACCTGCACCTCTACCGGGGTGAGTTCCGCGCCGAACAGGGCATCACCCCCGGCCACGAGATCGCTGGCGTCGTCGAGGGCGGCGAAGGCTTCGCCATCGGCACGGCGGTCGCCGTCGACCCGATGCTCAGCTGCCTGCAGTGCGCTGATTGCCGGGACGGGCGCTCGCCGGTTTGCCAGTCGGCGAAGCTCCTGGGGTTGACGGCGCACGGCGGCCTCCAGGAGCTGATCGCCGTGCCCGCCGCCAACTGCATCCCCCTCCCAGAAGGGCTCGATCCCGCCCTCGGCTCCCTCGCCGAGCCCCTCGCCGTCGCCGTTCGCGGCATCCATCGCGCCGAGATCCCGATGGGCGCGCGGGTCGTCGTTCTCGGCGCGGGAACGATCGGCCAGGTGACGGCGATGCTCCTGCGTGACCGTGCTGGCGAGGTGGCGATCACCGGCCGCTACGAGCACCAGCGGGACCTTGGGCTGAAGCTCGGGGCATCGGTGGCGTTCGAGCCCGGTTCCGCCGAGTTGAAGGCCTGGAGTCGCGCTCGCCGTCCTGACGTGGTCATCGAGACGGTCGGCGGCGGTGCCGATACCCTCGCGGAGGCGTTCCGCCTGGTCCGGCCGGGCGGCACTATCCTCGCCCTCGGTGTCTTCACCGGGCATACGCAGATCAACGGCTTCCGCCTGACAAACGACGAGATCCGGCTGATCGGATCGGTGATGTACGGGCGGGCCGGCAGCCGTTCCGAGTACGCCATCGCCGTCAACGAACTGCGGCGCTTCAAGGCCGAACTGCCGCTGCTCCAGACCCACACCTTCGGTCTCGCAGACGCCGAGAAGGCCTTTGAGACCGCCCTCGACAAGGCCAGCGGGGCGATGAAGGTGGTGATCCGCGGCGCCTGAGCCCGCGGCCGCGAAGTGCCCGGTTCGGCGCAACCTGCTACGATCGTTCGGCACGCAGGGGTGTAGCTCAGTTGGTAGAGCAGTGGCCTCCAAATCCACCGGTCGCGGGTTCAAGTCCTGCCGCCCCTGCCAGCGCAATCCCTACGGACGGGTGATCGAGCCGCTCCCTCGGTGGCTTGCCGCAAAGCGCGGGCACTTCGTACGATGGCTAAAGGCCCAGGTGGTGGAATGGCAGACACGCTGTCTTGAGGGGGCAGTGTCCTTTTGGGCGTGTGAGTTCAAATCTCACCCTGGGCACCATTTTCTGTTCTCAGTCGCGGGGCGCCATGGCCAAGTGGTAAGGCAGAGCTCTGCAAAAGCTCCACCGCCGGTTCG
>CAZQCR010000158.1:0-8065 GCA_964591745.1 uncultured Anaerolineaceae bacterium | reverse complement strand
CCAGGTTCACTAGCACCTGGTCCACCTGCGAAAGGTCCACTCGAACCGGGCATGGCTGCGAGGACGGGCTCCAAAGGACGGCGATAGCCTCCCCGGCCAAGCCGCGCAACCTGTCAAGCATGGCCGCCACCCCGCCATTCAGGTCCAACGGCTGCGGGAGGATGGCCTGTCTTTGGGCGAAGCCTAGTAGTTTCCGGGTGAGGTCCGCCGAATGCGCCGCTGCCACCCGGATCTCCTCAACGTCCGCCAGGAGCGGGTCCTGAGGATCGAGCGCGGCGTGGAGAAATTCGGTGTAGCCGAGGACCACGGCGAGCTTGTTGTTTAGCTCGTGCGCAACTCCGCCAGCCAGTAACCCCACCGCCTCCATCTTCCGCGTCTCGATTAGGCGCGCCTCTAGCCGCTCTCGCTCTGCCTCCACGCGCTTGCGTTCTGTGATGTCCTGCACAACGCCATGCAGCCTGACAATGCGACCGCTGGCGTCGCGATCGACCTCTCCTCGCGCGAGCGCGTGCCGTGTCGTGCGATCCGGTCGGGCAATCTCCAGTTCGAGTTCGTAAGGTTCGCCGCTCTCCAGAGCCTTCGCGACCGCCGGGCTCAGCCGGCTCCAGCTCTCCGCGGTGTAGCAGGCGGGCAATTCGGAGTAGCCGGGAGCAGGAAGGGCCGGGTCGCGACCATTGATCCGATATAGCTCCTCCGACCAGTTAACGGCGTCTGTGTCGAGCGTCCACGACCAGTCGCCGACGTGGGCTAGTTTCTGCGCCTCCGCCAGGCGGTCGTTGCTCGCCCTCAAGGACTTCTCAGCCCGCTCGAGATCGGCGAAGGCCTTGCCCAGCCGACGCTGCTCCTCGACGAGCAACTCAATCACATCAGCAAGGCCCGACGCAAGATCGTCCGTTGCGAGCGGTTCCCCAACGAGAACGAATGTCCCGTTCACGCCGCGGCTTGCCGCAATTCGAAAGTCGCGAGGGAGGCGATGTTCGTCCGGAAGCACTCCCCACGTTCGCGTCGTGCGGCTGTCGTCGGATTCGGAAAGCCAGGCCCAGAACGCGTCTCCCTGCCCTACACCCACCAACGAGAGAATGCTCCCGCCGAGACACTCCCCGCCCGCCAGCCGTTGAAAGGTTGCGTTGGCAGCTAGGAGGTTTCCGGCTTCATCGGTGATTGCGGCAACGACCGACGCGCTCGACCAGACGAGGGGTGCGAAGTCAAAACCCTCAAGCCATGCACTCGAACCCGGTTCAGTCACCGCCGAAGCGCGCGCGAAGGAGGCGGGACGCCGCACCCGCATCACGGGCGAAGGCGTCGGCGCCGAGTCGTTTTGCGAGCTCGTCGTTGCCAGCGTAGGCGAGACCGCCGACGAAGATGAATGGCGCCGAGGGCAGATCACGTAGGGCGGCGACCGTGGCCTTCGCCGCTGATAGGTGGGTGGTGAGGGTGGTTGACAGGCAGACCACATCAGGGCGCATGTCACTGACGAGTTGGCTGAGCTCCGCGCCGGGAGTCACGGCGCCGAGGTCGCTGACATCCCAGCCGTCCGCCTCCAGGAAGTCGCGGACCATTCGAAGGCCGACCGCATGGAATTCTCCCTCGGTGCAGGCGAGGACGGCTTGACCCTGCACATGTGACAACTTGGTGAGACGGGGGCCGAGTGATGCCATGACCGACGACACGACCGCCGTGGCGAGGTGCTCTTCTGCAATCGTAATAACGCCAAGCCGCCAGCGGGCGCCAACCTCTTGCAGGGCGGGACTAAGGACGTCGAGGTATATGTCCCGCAAGGGGAAGCCATCATCGGCGAGCGCCTCAACTTCCGCGCGGGCCTTGCGTGGATCGCGGGCAAGCAGGACGTCGGCAAACCATCCGGGAGCGAGCATGGCGGTCACCGTGGGCTCGCCGCGTGCGCTTCGCGCACCAGATCCCGGATGTTGGGGGCGTCGTCCGGCCGCAGCCCTGCGACCGCGTCGCCCACGAGCTCTAGGTTCCGGCGAAACGCGTCCATCGGGAATCCGCGCGCATGGAGGACGCCACAAAGCCACTCGACGTTGGTGCGAAACGAGTCCGAGCCGGCGACTTCGATAGCCTCCACCAGCCAAGCGATCAGATAGGCGTTGTCATGGACGCAAAACGCCCTACCTCGGTCCCCGTAGCGAGCGTCCTGCTCCGGGAACTCCTCGTAGTAGCTCGCGCAAACTCCTTCCGCGAGCTCTTGCCATTGCGATGGGAAGAGCGGGTCGGTGGTCGGAACCGGCGATGTCATCGCGAGACCACCTCGTATCCAACCTGGTGCTGGAGCTCTTCAAGGTGGACGGCCGCCCGGAGGTCGGACGGAACGCGATCGTGCGAAAACCGATGCTCTGCGCTCTTCATGTACGTAGCGAAGTCCGCGCGGGCACGCCAATGGCTCACCATCAGCACTTCGTCGGGCGTTTGGTCGGCCCGCCAAACCTCGAGTCCGAGGAATCCTGCGAAGGAATCCACCTTGCCCGCTCGTGCCCGAAAGGCCGCGATCAGTTCCTCGACGCGGGTGGGATCTACGCGAAGGCGCGATACTGACACATACGTACAACCTTGCATTCGTTCACCGAATCCCATACCTCCGATCATACACGCCCGTCGGTGCTCAGTGAAAACGTCAGGGCTAACTGCTCAGTGACTATGTCCGTCTATGGGAGATGGACTGACCTTGAGCAAGCAAGACGAACAGCGAGCCATCGTGCTCGGCCAGGTGGCCGCCGGTATCCTCACCGTCGCCGAAGCAGCGGGGCTGGTTGAGGCGGCGGAGGAGCGGAGAACGTCGACCGCGCGAAGAAGCGCGGGTCACTCTCCGGGCGGTCGAAGGGCCCGCCGCCCTTCTTACGCAGCGGCCGGTGGTGCAGATACGTCATGACGCGTTCGCCGACGGCCGTGAGCCGCGTCATGCCCGCCACGTTGGTCTCGTCCAGCCGCCAGCTATACCGTTCGGGATTGCCGATTCGCGTCTTGCTGGAAGCGATGAGCTCGTCGGCCGTCTTCACCTGCTTGCTCCAGGACCAGGTGTCCTTCTCCGGGGCCTTCTGGCCCTTGACACGGCGCTGCCGCTCTATCTCCACCGCCACCGTTGTGCCCGTTGCGTCCCGGCCCGCGGAAAGCAGCTTCGATGGCGCCCAACCGTCCTCCTTGATGCTCTCGTCCTCCTTGAAGATCGTCAGCGCTTGCTTGAGAGTCTTCAGCTCCGGCACCAGGTCAAAATCCAGCCGCTTGCGGTCCAAGCGCTGGCCCTGCTGTGTGTAGGTGCCCTGCGTCTGCTGCTGCGCGGCGGGCCGCTTGTCGGGCGCAATCAGGGCCTTCACCAGGGCGCCCTGTTCCTTCTCGGTGAGCTGCGTGTAGAGCGTCGCCACCTCGGGCTTAAGGTCGGCCGCGACGTAGAGGGTGGTGCCCGGCCGCTGGAACATCGGGCCGCTGAACTCCTGCAGCACCGACGCCTTCTCCACGGCGGCAGTCTCCTCAGCGGACTTCGAGGCGATGTCGGCCATCACCTCCCCGTGCCACTTCTTCATCGCCGCCTTCTGATTCGCTTTCGCCTTCACGGGGTTCTTCTTCAGGAGCGCGGCGTCGAGTTCAGGCTTGGCGTGCTCAGCGGCGACGCCTTCGCGAAACTCCTTCGACGCCTTCTTCGAGAGCGCGTCATCGAAACCGTAGTGCTGCTCGTGCGTTGGCGCCGTCACATCGCCTTCGCCGCCGAACGCTTCGTCGAGGAGCTCGACCATCTGCTGCGTCCGGCCGATATCGCAGCCCTTGATCCGGATGCTGGAATAGACGTCGATGTTCTTCCGCACGTCCGGCAGCGCTGTCTTGCCCGCTGCGGGCCGAAGCGCTGCCTTGAGTTCCGCCGCAGCAGTCTTGTTGTCCGTGTCGCTCGCATTGAGCGGGAACGAGAGCGTGCCATCCTCGTTCGCGTGCGAGACCAGGTAGACGCTGTTCACCGGTTCTTTCACGACGCTCGCCACATACGTCAGGACCGCTTCGAGGTTGTTGCGATCATCGATCATCGTCGCGTCGGGCAGTTTCGCGCGATAATACGCGCGCGCGGCGGCGTAGAACTGGTTCGGTTGCCCGGCCCGGTCGGTTCCCATGATGAAGACGTAATCCTTGCGCGCCTTCGCCCCTACCTTCTTAAGCGCCGCTTCGATCTGAGCAGTTCGGGCAGCAAGGTTGGTTGCATCGACACCGGTGATCCAGTCGCGGCCGAGGTCCAGGCTCACGCCGCCCGACTTGCTCTTGGAAGCGACGACGCCGCTCACGCCCTCCTTGTGGCCGATACCGGCGATCGACGCCACGTAGTGCTCCAGGAATTTGGAGATCAGCCGGTAGGCGATTTCGGCGCCGACAATGCCGATCGCCCCCGGCTTGGTCTTCGCCCGGGCGGCCGCCGCAAGGATGGTGACGACGTCGGGGTCCTGGTACGGGTCATCGTGCGCGGGCGCCTCCGCCTTCGCCTTGCGCTGGATGAGTGCGGAGCCGGAGGCGGACTGTTGGGCCACGTGGGCGGCTTCGTGAGCAAGCGTCTGGAGGCCGCCCCGCGTAGAGAGCCGCGCGGCGGAAGGCCCAAGAACGATGTGCCGTCCGACGGTGTAGGCTTCCGCATCCAGCCCTTCCGCGGTTGCCCCCGCCTCCGCGTCCGTATGCAGGCGCACGGGCGTGAGATCCGTCTGCAACATCGAAGAGAGGCCCGCCGAGAGCCGCGCGGGCAGCGGCGTTCCCGGTTGTGTGAGCACGGCGCGAATCGCCTCCGGGACGGCCCCGAAACTCCCGGAAGGAGCGCGCAGCCGCGAAGACACCGGGACGGAGCCCGTAACGCGCTCCCGCAACAGTCCGTCTACCGCTTCGTTGCCGAACCTGTCGGCGTCGTCTTCCGGGCGTCCTCGCCTGGCCAGGACACCCGGAAGAGCCGGTCCACCTTCGGAGTTCGCGGGTTCCGGCGGAACCGGGCGGCCAGGCTCCGCGGCTCCGTCGAGGAGCCCCGCCGAGGCGCGGTTCCCCACGGCGTCCTGCAGCGTCGTGAGCCACTGGCGATCGCCGCCCGGCGACCGCTCGTGACCGCCACCGGCGCCGTCAACACGGACGTTCTCACCGGAACGCCGAAGTTGTTCCGGCCGGCGTGCCGGCGAAGCGCCCTCCGCGACTTTGGTCGTACCTGGCGTCGGCATCGCAGCTCCCACCGCCCGGCAATGTAAGCCCGGGCGCGTGCATGCGATCCTCGGGAAGGCGCGCAGCCGGGGCGTTGCCCGGACGTATCGCGGGCCGTTCCGCGGCCTCACGTTTCGAAATTTAGCCGGTCTCGAAGCGGCGGCGAACGGAAGGCGGGACAGTAGAAGCGGACGGCGGCGACGCCTCTCAGCCCGGGTAGCCGAACCACCGGTGGCGCCGGCTGATGGCGAACGTCACCTTTTCCGCCGTCGTCTGAGGAGAGGGCGCCGTGAACGTGCCGATAGGCCGGCCGGGCGTAGAGAAGAAGTCCACGTCCACACGTGCCACGCCGCTATCCCCGAACTCGATGTAGCAGGACCCGGTACCGTCGTACCCCGCCGGCTCGCTCTCGCTCCGGATGCGAGCGATGAGCTGGTCCGCGACGACGCGCGCCTGGCCCTCGGCGAACACACCGGCCTTCGGTGTGCCCACGCTGGTTACGTCCCCAACTGCGTACACCCCCGGGAAGCGGGTCGCCAGGCTCCGTGGTTCGACCGGGATCCAGCCTTTCTCGGCCAACCCCGAGCGCTCCACTACCGCCGGCACGCGGTGAACCGGGACGCCGAGGAAGACCGTGTAGGGCAGCCGCGAGCCATCGCTGAGTACGGCCTCGCCAGGTTCGAGTGACGTGACACGCCGATCCCCCAGGAACTGGATCCCGCGCTCCGCGAATCGCGCCAGGATCGCACTCGACATCTCGGGCGAGGGCGGGACCGGGACGCCCATCGGGATCACAACCGAAATCTGGGTGGCGTCGCGAAGGCCCCGCGCCCGGAGGTACTCGTCGAGCAGGAACGCCGCCTCGCTTGGGGCTGGCGGGCACTTGAAGCCGGGACCACAAACGCCGATAACCGCCGCACCTCTTGTAAACGTCGGCAGCACGTCACGCAGCCGATTAGCGCCCGGCACGGAGTAGAACTCGTTGCCGAATTCCGCCAGCCCGGGAGTGGCGGCGATGTCGTAGTCCGCCCCGAGCGCCACGACGAGCACATCCGCGTCATACGTCCCGCCATCCGTCGTGACCCGCCGGGCGACCGGGTCGATCGCGGTGAGCGTCTCCTGGCGGAAGACGACGCCGGGTTTCACCACGTCGCGGTAGTACGCGCTCACCTGCTCGACGGTCTTCAAACCGAAGAGAACATCAAACTTCGCGAATCCGAAGACGAACGCCGGGCTCTTATCGATGAGCGTCACGTTCACCTGGCTACCGAGCTCTTCCGAGAGCCTGGTCGTTAGCTCCAGGCCGCCGAAACCCGCACCGAGGACCACCACATTCGTTGTCATGGGCGGGCACGATACACCGCAAGGCGGCGGTTTCCAACCCTTCCTGTTGATTCATCCCCTGCGGTCGAGATGCTCACCATTCCCGAACGCGCGCCGAGGCGCAGGGCCCCGTTCGACACCTCCCACGTCCGTGGATCAGGTCGCCTTGGAGCGGCCCTGGCCCGGTCCGAACGGCCGAATATGACGACGTTGACTGGACGCCCGGCCAGTCTATTATGGCCGCCGGGCGGAGCCTGTCCGCCCGTAGGAGGTGCCAATGTCTGAGGCATTGCAGGAACTTGCCGACCGCCTCGCGGTCCAGGACGTGATGATCAAGTACGCCACCTCGTGTGACCGGCGGGACATGGAGGAGTACGGCTCGTGCTTCACCGAAGACGCGCTCATCACGGGATTCGGGCCCGCCGATATCCACGGCCGCCAGGCCTGGGTTGACTACGTGACCAAGGCGTTGACGCGCTTCTCGGGCACGCAGCATCTTCTCGGCAACCAGCGCGTCTGGCTCAGCGGCGATACGGCGAAGCTCCTGACGTACGTGCAGGCGACCCACTTCCTCGCCGACCGCCCCGGGGCTGCCTTCACGCTCTTCGCGACCTATCACGACGACCTCGTGAAGCGCAACGGCGTTTGGGAGATCACCCTCCATCGCCTCGAACCGATGAACACCCAGCTCGTCGTCGCCGATTCCTGAGCTGCCACCTGCGACCCAAGGAGCACCGCATTGATTGAGTACGAAGGCCTCTTCCACATCGGCGTCATCGTCGCGGACATGAACCGCGGCATGGCCGATATCGCCCGGCGATTTGGCGTCGAATTCCCCGATCCGCGCGAGGCGAACGTCCGCGTCCGCTATCGTGGCGTCGAAAGTCAGGTCGCGGTCAAGTTCGCCTACTCCATGCAGGGCCCGCCCTACATCGAGCTGATCGAAGGCGTCCCCGGCACGGTCTGGGAAGCCTCGACAGGATCGCGGATCCACCACCTGGGCGTCTTCTGCAACAACATCGAAGACGAGATCGCCAAGCTCGAAAGCGAAGGCTACACCTACGAAGCCGCCAGCCTCGGGGCCGATGGCAGCATGCAGGGCGCCCAGTACATCAACAACGATTCGCTCGTCCGGCTTGAGTTGATCCGCGGCGAAACCCGCGATGGCTTCATGAAGATGCTGCAGACCCGTTAGCGCTGCCCGACGACCGGGCCGTCCCCGCTCTTGCCGGGAAGGCGACCAGCGCGCCGCGGATGGAGGGATGAACCATGGTCCGAGCCGAGATCAAGGAGCGCATGGCGCAGCTCCACCAGACGCCCGCCGTACAACGGCTGAATAACCTGCGCGAAGCGCTCATCGCCGCCGGCGACGAGGCTCAGGAGCTGCGCCACCTGCCCCAGTGGGCCGCCGATGAACTGACGAAAGCCGGCATCTACCGCATAGCCCTCCCGGCCGAACTCGGAGGCGAAGACCTCTCGCCAGTGGAGCAGATCAAAGTCGTCGAAGCCGCCGCCGCGATCGACGGCTCCGTCGGCTGGTGCGTCCAGATTAACTCCGAGATTAACAGCCTCGTGG
>CAZQCR010000157.1:0-8102 GCA_964591745.1 uncultured Anaerolineaceae bacterium | reverse complement strand
CCCGCATCCAGTGTGACCGCCGGACACGTTCGATGTGGCCCACCACCGAGCCCAGCGAGACCTCCACCTGCCCGGCTGCCCCCGGCCGCGCCATGAAGAGCAAGTCGCGCACAATATCCCGCGCCCGCAGCGCCTCCTTCCGGATAATCTCTAGCTCCTCCGTTAGCGCGCCGCCTCCCGATTCGGCACTGAGCATCTCCGCAAGTCCGAGAATCGCCGAAAGCGGATTGTTCAGTTCGTGCGCCACCCCGCTCACCAGCCCACCCAGGGCGGCAAGGCGTGTCGTCTGCTCTAGCTGCGACCGCTGGTTCTCGGCTTCTCGCTCGCGCCGCACCTCCTCCGTCACGTCCTCCGCTAACGCCAGCAGGAGCATCGATGGCCGGGCGAGCGGGATAAGCTGGTAGTCGAAATAGTGGGGCTCGCCGTCGATCTTCCGCTCCGCCCTCCCCCGCGTTCGCTCTCGTCCCACCGCGGCCGCGCGAAAGGCATCCTGCATCTCTCCCGGGAGGAGAGACGTGGTGTCCTCAAGCGTCTGCGCGCCTCGCTGCGGGTCCAACATCTCCACGATCGCTTGCCCCGGGGCGTTCGCGAATAGCGTCCCCAATCCCTCGTCCAGCAAGATCACGCCCACCGTCATCGATTGCACGATGAGCTCCAGGAGCTCCCGCTGCGCCGCCGTCTCCCGCGCCGCCTCGCCGATCTCCGCCCGGTGGCGCTGCTCCTCCTCCTCGCGGCGCACGCGCTCCGTCACGTCTTGGCCCACCACCAGCAGACGGTATTGAGGATGGGAGAGCGGCGCGAATTGCAGGTCGTACGTCCGTTCTTCCCCGTTGATCCTCGGAGTGCCGACTGCCCGTGCCCGCCGGCCCGCCATCGCCTCCCGCAGGGCCACCTGGACCGAAGGGACGAATCGCGCCGCCACCGTCTCCGTCGCCGCCGATTCTTCGACGCCAAGTGTCGCCGCAACCAGCGGCGCGCCCGCCTCGTTGCAGTACGCCACGCGCAGGTCGTGGTCCAGGAGGATCACCGCCTCATCCAGCGACGAGAGCGCCAGGTCATAGAGGGCGCGTTCATCCGCTATCCGCCTGGCCTGGCGGATATTCGCCATCACCGGCCCGACGATCTGTGCGACAGCGCGGAAGATCCACAGATCGCGCTCGCTGAAACGGTGGGGCGTGCCCCGCGCCGAGATGACGAGCAGTCCGTTTGGCGCACCACCGGAAAAGGTCAGTGTGATCGAGTTCGCCGTGATTCCAAGCCGCTGAGAGGGATGGTCCGCCGGCGTTCCCGGGGGGAGGCCTTCGCTCCAGAACTGACCGGTGTCAATCGCCGACTGTTCACCGGCAGTCCGCCCCATCCTCGACTCATAGCCGGGCAACAACCATATGGTGTACTCCCCATCGAGATGGCCATAGCCGAGGTAGACATGAGGAACGAGCGTTTCCAACGCACCGCCAAGCCGTTCCAGGAGTTCCTCGGCTCCGGGCGCACCTGCCGCGGCCGCGGCAACTATCGCCACCAGTCGCTGCTCTTCCGCTTCCTCAATTGTCCGGGACAAGCGAGTCTCAGCCGCCAGGGCACGGGCGAAGAGCACGCCCACTGCCTCGATCGTCGCCGTGTCCCGGGGATCGAACGGCTCCGCCTTGACCCTCGCCACTGTCAGGAGCCCGAGGATCCGTCCCCCGTCGCGCAGCAACATCGAGCCCGCGAAGCCGAACCCATAGTCCGCGAGCCGCCGGCCCAGGTGGTCAACGGTCGCCGGGTCGTAGGTCACAACCGCCAAAGGTGCCGCGGCCAACGCATCGACGTTCGCATCCGCCCAGTTCACCAGCGCTCGCGGCTTTCGGCCGGAATCCTTGCTTATGCCGAGCGTCCGGAACGTGTTGGGCTCGGCGCCAGGACCGAGGACGTAAACGATGTCCGCGCCGACGGCTTCGCGAACCAGCGGCTCGACGCTGTCGAAAACCGTTGTCACGGGATCGCCCGCTTTCAGCTGCAAGGCCAGCTCTTTGAGCAGGCTGGACGTCGCCGCTTCCCGCCGGGTCCGTTCCAGCAGCAGCTGTTGTGCGGCCGCCTGCTCCAGCATCGCGCCGGCCGTCTCCATAAACTCCATCTCGCGGCCGTCGAACGGGGCATCCTCCCGCCGTCCCATGGCGAGGTGGCCAAGGATCCGTCCGTCCGCCTTCAGCCCGACTGTCGCCACGCGCTGTATGCCGACCTCCGCCATGTGGGCAACCGATGGCAGGTGGCGCATTTCGTCAATCGGATACTGGCGCGAACGCTCGCCGTCGGAAAAGGGCATCGAAAGTCCGCGCTCTAGCCCATCTTCCGATTCCTCTCGCACCTCATTGAACGTCGAACTCATCACCGCGAACGTCGACGAATCTCCCCGCCGAATAACGAGCCCAAGAAAGTCGAACCCTACCGCCGTCCCGACAAGCTCCTGCAGCCGCCCGAAGAGCGTCTCAACCGGCTTGCCCGCGTTGAGAAGGAGCGAAAGTTCGTTCAGCGCCTGGCTCCGTGCAGCCGCCTCGCCGCTCTCCTGCAGCCGCCGGCGATTGGTTAGCGCCTGGGCAAGGAACGCCGACACCGTCTCCAGGAACTGCTCCTCTTCTGCCGTGTACGGCACGTTCTCCCGGCGGCCCAGGGTGAGTATGCCCATCGGTTCGTTATCTCGAAGCAATAGGGCCACGCATAGCCGCACGAAGCCCCACTCCAGTGCCCGCGTGTTTGAAGAACCGCCAACCCGATCCGACCGGTATTGCACGCACTTCCGGCCCGTCGCCGCTATCTGCGCCATCTCAGCGTCCGAAACGCGCGTCACGTCGCCCCGGCGGAGCAACTCCGGCCGGATGAACTGCACCACCAGCGGCCCCGATTCGCGCTCCCGTGCCGATACGAAGAAGTAGTCGAAGGCAATCACCTGCTTAAGTGTGCCGAGCGCTGCTTCAACCAGGCGTTCGACGGATTCGCCCGCCCCGAGGAGGAGCCCGAGTTCGTTCAGCAGCCTGTCCCGCTCGGCGGCCCGCGCCGTCCGTTCCAGCAGGCGCCGTTGCCCCACGGCCGCGCCCAGCAAGTTGCAGAGCACCTCGAAGAAGGCCACCTCTCCGTCGTCGAATGGCGCATTCGCGTCCTTCGCCAGCGTCACAAGCCCCAGCGCCTCTCCCCCGTGTTCGACAATCCCCGTCATCGCTCGCTGCCTGCCGCGTCTCGCAAACGCCGCCGCACCTGTCTCCAATAGCTCGGCGGGCCGGTACTGGACCATCCGCAGTCCAGCCCCCCGGATCAGATCCAGGTCCGCGTCCGTGGCCGTGCTGTTCAGCGTGATCGGGTCGGTTTGTGGCGATGAGAACAGGAGCGCGTACACCTTCGGGCTGAGTCGCTCGGCAAACTCGATGTAGTCGAAGGCGATCGCCCTGCCCGTTAGCTCCAGGACGCGGTCGAGGATCCCCTCGATCGGCTCCTGGCGGTTCAACAGCGCCGCGATCTCGCCGAGGAGCAGCCGCCGGTCCTCCGCTCGCTCCTCCGTCTCCGGGCCTTCCGTCCCCACCAGTTCCCAGCCCAGGAGCGCGGCGACGCGGCGATACATGGTCCCTTCGGCCGCCGTACCGCCCGCAAGCACCAGTGCCCCCGCCATCACATCGGCAAACCGCACGGGGAACACGGCCGGCGGCGTCTCTCCGCTCACGCCCAACGTCGCCGCCCATGCCGGGTCGAGCGGTTCACCCGCGCCCCGCGTTGCCAGCGTCGCTACGAATCGCCGGAGATCGCGCGAATCCGGCGCCGCCGTTCCCGCCGGCCAGCCAGCAATCTCGAATCGCAACGTCGCCGGGTCCCGGTACACAACCAGTGCGCCCGTCAGCGCTCCCGTCGCGCCCAGGGCAGCCGCCACCTCCGCGCACGCCGCCGCCGCCCGTTGGCCCGCGCCCAGCAGCACGCCCCGGAAGTCAACGCCCGCCGTTCCGCTCGCGGAAGACGAGCGGGAGCTGACCGCTTCGTCCGCACTCATTTCCATCGCTCCCATCATGGAACATTCGCAGCGAAAGCCTATCAGCAATTCCCCTACCCCGGGCTCTGCTCCCGGGCCGGTTCACGTCCCGCCCAACACTTCCGTACACTCTCCCCATGCCGCCAGAACGCCGCTCTTACTCCTCTCAACGTCTCGACCTCAACTACCTCGTTTGGGGTGCCGAAGCGAAGCCGCCCCTGATCCTCATCCACGGCACCCGCGACCACGCCCGCTCCTGGGATCGCACCGCCGAAGCCCTCACCGATCGCTTCTCCGTCTACGCGCCAGACCTCCGCGGCCACGGCGATTCCGCCTGGTCCCTCGGCGGTGACTACTCGATTATCGACTACGCCCTCGATATTCACGCCCTCGGCGAAGCGATCGGCCGCGCCCCCTACACGGTCATCGGCCACTCGCTCGGCGGTGGCGTCACGCTCCAATACGCCGGCGCCTTTCCCGAAAAGGTCTCGCGCCTGGTCACCATCGAGGGCCTCGGCGGCCTCGGTTGGGCAACCGGCGCCCGCCGCCCCGCCCACGCCCGCATGCGCAGCTGGGTCGAGAGCATGCGCCGACTTGAAGCCCGCCAGCTCCACGTCTACCCCTCTATGGACGACGCCACCGAGCGCATGATCGACGCCAACGCCCACCTCACGCCCGAACTTGCCCGTCACCTCACCGTCGAAGGCGTTCGCTCCGCCGATGGAGGCGGCTACACCTGGAAGTTCGACAACTTCACCCACGCCGGCTCACCCTACGAGTTCAACATGGAGGACGCCCGCGACCTCTGGAACCAGATCCGCTGCCCCCTCCTCATCCTCTGGGGCGAAGAGAGCTGGGGCCGCCGCTTCACCGAAGGGCTCGACCTCAGCGCCTTCCACGATTACCGCGCCATCAAGATCGAGAAAGCAGGCCACTGGGTGCACCACGACCAGTTCGATACCTTCATGAAGCACGTCAACGAGTTCCTCGCCGAATGAGCGCCCCCTCCTGCCTTCGCGGTCCCCTCGCCGGCCTCCTCGCCCTTGCCGGCCTCGTCCTTGCGGCCTGTGGCGGTGACGATGGCGGCCCCGAGCCGTCGAGTACGCTCGCCACCGGCTCCGCCGTCCCCACGGCCACGCCATCCGATGGCCTCGCCGCCATCCCCCAGGAGCTTGCCGATGGTTTCGCCCTCGGCAAGAAGGACGCCCCACTCACGCTCGTCATGTACGAAGACTTCCAGTGCCCCTTCTGCCTTCGCTACACCACCACCTACGAAACACTCCTCATCGACGATTACGTGAAGACCGGCAAGCTCCGGATCGAGTTTCGGAATCTCACCATCCTCGGCGCCGAATCCGTCGCCGCCGGCCGCGGCGCCGTCTGCGCCGCCGAGCAGAACGGCTTCTGGCCCTTCCACAACCGCCTCTTCTCCGAACAGCTCAAGGCCGGCCAACTCACCAGCGAAAAGCTCAACGTCGGCCGCTTCAGCAGCGAAGCCCTCCGCGCCATCGCCGCCGATTCCGGGCTCGACGCAACCCGCTGGCAAACCTGCTTCGATGCCCCCGCCAGCCTCCAGGTCGTCCAGGACCACGCCCGCGAAGCCACGGCCCTCGGCCTCCGCTCAACGCCCAGCCTCGTCCTCAACGGCAAGGCCGTCGCCATTCCCACCAGCCCCGCCGCCTTCCGCAAACTGCTCGACGACGCCGCGAAGGGCCCGTAACCCACGCGCCCCCGCCTCGCGGTGGGAAAACTCACGCTGGGGCAGTCGCCGAAGCGGCCGAGACAGTAATCGTCTCCGCCTCGATCCGCCCCACCAGCACCGCCCCGTTGAACGCGAGATAGCGCGCCGCCTGGGCCGTCCACCCCAGCAGCATCACCCCTTCGCCAGTGGCCCCTTCGCGCCCCTCGCCCTCCAGCACCACCTGCGGGCCGTCCTCCGCCGTCACCAACGCATGGAAAACCACGGTCGCGACGCCCCCCGGCCGGCGTTGCACCCGCCGCGAGTACCGCAGCGCCCCCGCCAGCGCCGAGCCCTCCGCACGGCCCTTCCCGCTTTCCAGCACCGTCTCCTCCGCGGTGCCCGGCGGAGTGGCCGAAGTCACGCCTTCGGCATCCGGCTCCAGGTGCAACCTGAACAGCGGTTCTTCAATCTCCATCCGCCGTAGTATTCCGGAGGGCGAGCGCGTCGTCCAACCGCGCCGTATGCTCCCGCCCGAAGACACCAGGAGGACCACCATGGAAGTCGGCCTGCTCTACGACCTGCGTAACCCGCCCGAATGGCGCATCCCCACCCACGAGCTCTACGCCGAGACCCTGGACCACATCACGGCCGTCGAAGCCATGGGCTTCCCCGTCGCGTGGGTCACCGAACACCACTTCATCGATGACGAGTACCTTCCCGGCTGCCTCCCCTTCGCCGCCGCCATCGCTGCCCGCACGAAGACGATCACGATTGGCACCGCCGTTATCCTCCTGCCCCTCCAGGATGCCCTCCGTCTCGCCGAAGATGCCGCCGTCGTCGACGTTCTCTCGAATGGCCGCCTCCGCGTGGGGCTCGGCCTCGGCTACAAGCTCGAAGAGTTCGAAGCCTTCGGCATCGATCGCAAGCACCGCAAGGGCCGCATGGAAGAGGGCATCGAAGTCATGCGCCGCGCCTGGGTCGATGGCCCCGCAAGCTTCAGCGGCCGCCACTACAACTTCAACGGCATCAACGTCACCCCCAAGCCCGTTCAGCGTCCCGGCCCCGAGATGTGGCTCGCCGCTCGCACCGATGTCACGATCGAGCGCGCTGCCCGCATCGGCGATGGCGTCATCATCGCGGGCGGCGCAGATCTCGCCACCCTCTTCCGCGAAAAACGCCGCGAGTTCGGCCGCACCGGGCCCGATAACGTCGCCGCCTTCGCCTGGCATCTGCCCTCCGATAATCCCGGGCGCGCCTGGGAGGACGTCGGCCCCCACGCCACCTATCGCGCCCGCAACTACGCCAACTGGTACGGCGCCGCCGCCGATATGCAGAGCGACACCACCTGGAACGCCGCCCTCAACGCCGGCCTCAATCCCGGTGCGAGCGCCAGCATGTTCGGCTCATCCGGCCAAACACTCGCCTCGCTCAAGCAAATGGAGACCGACGGCATCACCTCAGCCCTCTACTTCGCTACCTTCCCCGGCATGCGCCCGTCCGCCACCCTCCCCTTCTTCGAAAAGATGGCGAAAGAGGTCCTCCCCCACCTCTGATGGCGGTAGACGGTCATACAGCACATCGCGTAGGAATTGGCCATCAGGTCGTTCGGGGAGCGAACAGATCAGGTCGATGTCGTCCGGCTTTGGAAAAGTGTCAACCGAGCCCCTCGTCGGGGGTTCGAATCCCTGCTCGGCAGCCGTGGTGTCATGCATGATGTTTCGCGCTCAATTCCAGGCGCAAAGGGAATGCCGTTGATGGCAGTGGAGTGGTCCTGTAGTGTTCACTGTGGAGCAATCGTACACATGAAAGCTATACAGGTGTCCTTCGACGAAGATCTGCTTCGGGAGCTCGATGCCACGGAAGAGGTTCTGCGCGACGGCCGCTCCGCCCTGATGCGGCTGGCGGTAGCCGAATATCTCGATCGACGGCGCGAGGCGAAGATCGCACAGCAATACCGCAAAGCGTATGAAGGTGAGCCCGGACTTGGCGAAGAGTTCGCAGGCTGGGAGGACCAGGGCACTTGGCCGCGCGAGTAAGCCGCGGCGAGATCTGGCTCTACACCTTCGATCCGCCCGATAAGCGCCGGCCCGTTCTTGTGCTGACCCGCCAGGATGTCATCGCCTACCTTTCCACGGTCATGGTCGCACCCATCACGTCGGCCATTCGAGGGGCGCCAGCTGAGGTCATCGTGGGGCCTGAGCAGGGGCTGAAGACAGATTCGGCTATCAATCTCGACCATGTCCAAACGGTGGCCCAGGTCCGCCTCCACAGCTTTGTTGGCACGCTTTCGCACGAAAAGATGTCCGAAGTCTGCGGCGCACTGGCGATCGCGACCGGCTGCTCCGCCTGACAGACTGTCTTAGAACTTTCGGAAAAGCGCCAACCGAGCCCCTGGTCGGGGTTCGAACCCTTGCTCGGCCACCAGCCTGGCTT
>CAZQCR010000156.1:0-8112 GCA_964591745.1 uncultured Anaerolineaceae bacterium | reverse complement strand
CCAACCCGCTGGAAGACGGCAGCCTCGGTGGCTACCAGCTCGTCAAGATCCGGATCACCCGTCAGAACGAACTTGCCCTCGAAGGGCTCCCCATGAACACCGCCCAGAAGTTCCGCTCCCGGAACTTCTACGCCCTTGGAGTCATCCTCTGGCTTTATGGCCGTGCGATGGAGACGACGGTGAAATGGGCTGAGACGCAGTTCCGCAAGAACCCCGACGTCCTCGACGCCAACCTCCGCGCCCTCCGCGCGGGCTACAACTTCGGAGAGACCACGGAGCTCTTCCGCGTCCGCTACGAGGTTGCTCCCGCCCAGGTAGCGCCCGGTCTCTACCGTTCAATCAACGGCAACGAAGCGACCGCCATCGGCCTTGTCGCCGCCTCCCTGCGCTCTGGCCTGCCCCTCTTCTACGGCAGCTACCCGATCACCCCGGCTTCGGCCATTCTCGAAGAGCTCAACAAGTACAAGCACTACGGCGTCAAGACCCTCCAGGCCGAGGACGAGATCGCCGCGATCGGTTCAGCCATCGGCGCCTCCTACGGCGGCCACCTCGGCGTCACCGGCACCAGCGGCCCGGGCCTCGCTCTCAAGAGCGAAGCCCTCAATCTCGCCCTGATGACGGAACTTCCGCTCGTTGTTATCGACGTACAGCGCGCCGGGCCGAGCACGGGAATGCCGACAAAGACGGAGCAATCCGACCTTCTCCAGGCGATGTACGGCCGCAACGGTGACTCCTACGTCGCCATCGTCGCCCCGGCGACCCCCTCTGAGTGCTTCACGATGATCATCGAAGCCGTCCGCCTGGCCCTGAAATACATGGCGCCGGTGATCTTCCTCAGCGATGGCTACCTTGGCAACGGCTCCGAGCCCTGGCTCGTGCCTTCGGTCGATGACCTTCCAACGATCGAATGGTCATACGCGCAGCAGGCCGATAACTGGCAGCCCTACCTGCGTGACCCGAAGACGCTGGCCCGCCCCTGGGCGGTTCCCGGCCAAAAGGGCTTCGAACACCGCATCGGCGGCATCGAAAAGTCCAAGGACTCCGGGGATATCAGCTACGACCCGGAGAACCACCACCTTATGACGCTCATGCGCAAGGAGCGCATTGACCGGATGGTGAACGACATCCCTCTGATCGAAGTCTCCGGGCCGGAGAGCGGCGATGTCCTCGTTGTCGGCTGGGGCGGCACCTACGGCGCCATCACCACGGCCGCCGAAAACGCCCGTAAGGCGGGGAAGAGCGTCGCCTCCGCCCACATTCGCTATCTCAACCCCTTCCCGGGGAACCTCGGCGACATTCTCTCCCGTTACAAGCGCGTTCTCGTGCCCGAACTCAACACCGGGCAGCTCTCCGTGCTCCTGCGGGCGAGATACCTCGTCGATGCCGTGGGATTCAACAAGATCGCCGGTCAGCCCTTCAAGATCGCCGAGATCGAGGCAAAGATCGACGAACTGCTCGGGCTTCGCGGCCCTTACGAACTCGAATTCGGCCCGGCTTCGGCGCTAGGAGGCTAAGTCCATGACCGCTCTCGTTCAGAACGGCAACCTTATCGAGGAGCTTCCCCTCCTCACCCGCAAGGACTTCGTCACCGATCAGGAGGTCCGCTGGTGCCCGGGCTGCGGGGACTATTCGATCCTCGCCCAGATGCAGAAGATGCTGCCCGAACTTCACATTCCCAGGGAGAACATCGTCTTCATCAGCGGGATCGGCTGCTCAAGCCGCTTCCCGTATTACGTGGAGACGTACGGCTTCCACAGCATCCACGGCCGCGCCCTCACCCTCGCGACCGGCCTGAAGACGGCCCGGCCTGAGCTCACGATCTTCGTCGTCACCGGTGACGGCGACGGCCTGAGCATCGGCGGAAACCACCTCCTTCACGCCATGCGCCGCAATATCGACCTCAAGGTCATCCTCTTCAACAACCGGATCTACGGGCTCACCAAGGGCCAGCCTTCGCCGACTTCCGAAGTCGGCAAGGTCACCAAGTTCTCGCCCTTCGGAACCGCCGAACGTCCCCTTAACCCGATTCGCATCGCCCTGGCCGCCGGCGCCACCTTCGTCGCCCGCTCCGTCGATCGCGACATCAAGCATCTCGAGCAGACGCTCTACCAAGCATCTCAGCACAAGGGCTCGGCCTTCGTCGAGGTCTACCAGAACTGCAACATCTTCAACGACGGCGCCTTCGCCGCCTTCGCCGAAAAAGAAGTCCGCCAGGACAAGATGCTCTACCTGGAAGACGGCAAGCCGCTTCGCTTCGGCGCCGACCGCCAGCACGGCATTCGCCTCAACGGCTTCAGCCCGGATGTCGTAGAGAACGCGACCGACGATAGCGCCCTGATCACCCACAACGTGAACAGCGCCGACCCGACCCTCGCCAACATCCTGACGACGATGGATTATCCCGCCTTCCCGGTGCCGGTGGGTGTCTTCCGCGCCGTCCAGGAACCGTCCTTCGAAGACATCGTCACGCATCAGATCGACACGGCCATCGCCCAGAAGGGTAAGGGCACGTTCGAAGCCCTCCTGAACAGCGGAGAAACCTGGGTCGTCTCCTGACGCCGGGCCCTGCCATCACATAAGATCACGGCGGGCCATCCAGTTCGGGGTGGCCCGCTAACGTTCGAGGAGGTCCCGTCCATGGCCGTCGAAGCGGACCGCGATATCGTCATCTGCCCACGCTGCGGCGGCGAAAACACCCGCGGCTCGGATAGCTGCGAACACTGTCAGAGCGACCTCACGGCCTTCGACAAGATCGATAGCGATGACCTCGACATGCTTCTCGGAAGTATCCGCTGGTCCCGTGCCACCACCATCGGCCCCACGGCCACCCTTCGCGAGGCGATCGCCGCGATGTCCGTCGATATGACGGGCGCCGTCCTCGTAGTCGATGAAGGCCGGATCGCCGGCGTGTTCACTGAGCGAGACGTCCTCCGCCGTGTGGCCGGTCCAGCGGTCCAACTCGATGCCCCGGTCGCTGAGTTCATGACGCCGGATCCTGTCGTCCTCCGCGAAGACGACACCATCGCGATGGCCTTGAACAAGATGGGGCACGGCGGGTTCCGCCACATCCCGCTCGTCCGCGAAGGTGAGACGCTTGGAATGGTGACTTCTCGCGACGTGCTGCAGTGGCTGATGTCCTGCTACTTCGACCCGGCCTGAGAACGTTCCGAATGGGCCAACATCGAGAAGAACTGGCTGCTCAGCCAGTCTTCGTCATTCGATGGAAGCATTCCGCTAGCCTATGGAACGGACGTGTCGTATCGTTCCATCTATAGTCCGTGACTATGGGTGGAGACGCGTTTTGGAGCTCGCACAGCTCGATGCTTTCATCGCCGCGGCCGATTGCGGGAGCTTTAGCCGCGCCGCCGAAGTGCTCAGCGTCGCCCAACCTTCGCTCAGCAACCGCATCCAGTCCCTCGAGCGCGAAGTCGGCCAGCCGCTTTTCGAACGCATGGGCCGCGGCGTAAAGCTGACCGACGCCGGTCGGGCCTTCCTCCCGTTCGCACAGCGCGTGATGCGGGCACTGAACGACGGCCTCATGGTCCTCGAAGGCACCCGCGACGGGACCGCCGGGCGCCTCAGCATCGGCACTGCCCCGGCCGTCGGCACGTACGTGCTCCCCCGGCTCCTCAAAATCTTCTGCGACAACCGCGGTGGTGTCGATGTGCTCGTCCGCACGGGACACTCCGACGAAGTCCTTCAGATGGTCCTCGATGACGATGTCCAGGTCGGCTTTGGCCGCCCCATCAACCACCCGGATGTTCGCACCATCGTTCTCTACCAGGACGAACTCGTCCTCGTCGTCTCCTCCGAGCACCGTTACGCCAAGCGCGGAACCGTCCGCGTCGAAGAGCTCGCCGAGGATTCGCTTATCCTTTTCGACCGCGACTCCGGCTACTACGGCATGATCATGAGCCTCTTCCGTGACCTCGGCGTCGTCCCACATCAGCAGATGCAGCTCGACTCGATCGAGGCGACCAAGAAAATGGTGGAGGCGAACCTCGGTATCGCCCTCCTCCCCCAGCTCTCCGTCGAACGCGAGATCCGTCTCGGGACGCTCCACAAGGTGCATATCGAATCGGCTGGCCCGGTAAAGCGCGATATCGCTGTGCTCTACCGGCGGAACAAGCCCCAGTCCGGCCCCATGTCCGCCTTCCTCGATGTCCTCGGCGAGATCTACAACCAGAAACTGCCACGCTGAACCGGCCCCCAGCCCTATTGGTAGACCCACACCCGCAGCGCACCCAGCTTCTCGAATCCCGCCGCGATCATTCCCCTGGCCGCACGCTCCTCTTCGTAACAGACGAGCGGCTGGCCCGGGTAGAGCTGTCCCGCGCACGCGAGCAACCCCGGCAGTTCGCGAGGTTTCCCGAAGAAGTTCGTGACCCCGACCACGCTTGCCGCGCGGTTGAGGATCGCACCGGCGACGAATCCTGCGCCCTCTCCGCAACCCACGACCGCGACATCCTCAATTTCCAGGAGTGAAGGCAGGAAGATCCGTCCGGCACTGGGGTCGTCGGCGCTGCGCCATGCCTCCTCCCAGGCCAACAGCTCGGCCGCGCTCGCTACCCGTCGCCAGCGCGAAGGCTCACCAGTGAGATGGGCGTCTGAGCCGAGCCAGGCCGCAGCAAAAAGGGGGCGAAAGCCAGAAGGCTCCAGATCGAGCGTCGCGAAGCTGTCCTTCACACCCCACCCTGGCGCCAGGCCGGATTGCGCGAGCGAGCGGATGGCCGCCAGCTGCGCCGGAACGCTCGCCGGACCGAGCGTGATCAAATTCGGGTAGAACCGCGGAGATGGGCTGGTATTGATCCACGCGCCCTCTATCCACGCCGTCGCGGCGCCGTGCGAGCGGCAGACGAGATCGCACCATCGCGCGTTGTTGGCGACCGCTGCCGCGAGTAACCAGTCCGGCGACCGCCTCATGCCCAGAGTCTAGCTGAGGGGGACAACATCGACGGAGGCAGAGAGCTGCCATCGCCGACGTATCGCCGCTGCGGGACACGCGCCACCCCCGTCTGTGGTAGATTCGCCCCACGCTAACAACCGAGGTGTCCCATGAAGTTCGGCATCTTCTATGAACTCTCCGTCCCACGGCCCTGGGCAGAGAACGAGGTCAAGGTCTACGACAACGCCCTCGAACAGGTGAAGCTCGCCGACGAGCTGGGCTTCGACCAGGTCTGGGCCGTCGAACACCACTTCCTCGAGGAGTATTCCCACTGCTCCGCGCCGGAACTCTTCCTGACCGCCTGCGCGATGATCACGAAGCAGATCCGCGTGGGCCGCGGGATCGTCGTCTGCGTTCCCGAATTCACCCACCCGATCAAGATGGCCGAGCAGGCCGCCGTGCTCGATATCCTCTCTCACGGCCGGCTCGAGTTCGGCACCGGCCGCTCGGCCACCTGGACGGAACTCGGCGGCTTCGGCGTCGACCCCGACACCACGAAGAAGACCTGGGACGAGATCACCCGCGTCATCCCGAAGATGTGGATGCAGGAGCGCTTCGGCTACGAAGGCGAATGCTTCAGCATGCCCGAACGCGCCATCCTCCCCAAGCCCCTCCAGAAGCCCCACCCGCCAATGTGGGTCGCTGTCACCAGCCCCGGTACAGAACTCGACGCCGCCGACCGCGGCATGGGCAGCCTTGGCCTTACCTTCGGTGGCTTCGCCGAGCAGGAGACAAAGATCGCCGAGTACCGCCGTCGCATCAAGTACTGCGACCCCGTCGGCGCCGTCGTCAACGAACAGGTGAACACCGTCAACTTCCTCTTCTGCCACGAAGACGATGAGTTCGGTTCGAAGACCGGTCTCCGTGTCTCCGGAACCTTCAACTACCTCGCTGAACAGCTCCTCGCTGCCCGCCAGGCCTACCCCAGCCGCTCCTACCCCAATCTCGGCCTGCTTCCGGCACTTCGCCGCGAATCGAGCAGTCCGGCGGAAGGCGGCGGCGTTCCCGAGGGCCTCGTCATCGGCAACCCCGACCGCTGCATCAAGGCGATCAAGAACTGGGAGGCCGTCGGCGTCGACCGTATCAACTTCCTCCTCAACGCCGTCGAAACGGTTCCCCAGGACCAGGTCCTCGCCAGCCTCCGGCTCTTCGCGAAGGAAGTGATGCCCGCCTTCGCCGATTCGAAGGCTACCGCCAGCGCCGCCGCCGGTGGCCGCTAATGCCCCTCTACGGAACGCGTGACGTCTCCTCGCTCGTAGCGGCCGCGCCCCTGATGCACGGCTTCGACACCCCCACATGGGAACTCAAGGGCGCCGCCGTGCTCCAGCTCATGTACGAAATCCGCCAGGAGGCGATCGTCAGCCTCATCCCTCCCGCCCTCCACCCCACCATCCCGCCGACGCTGGTCTTCAACGTCACCCACGTCCCGGAATCGTCGGTCGGCCCGTTCACGCTCGCCGAGGTGCGCGTGGGCTGCCGCGCCGGCGCCCGGCCCCGGGGTTTCGTCCCGCGTTGCTACGTCGATACCGAGGCCGCCGCCTCCGAGCTGCGGGAACGCTGGGGCTACGCCGTCGAGGTCGCCGACGTTCGCTTGAAGCGCGGCTACGACCGTGTCTCTGGCTCCGTCTCCGTCGGTGGGCAGCTGATTCTCGAAGTGGCGCTGAACGACCCCCAGCCGATCAGTGGGAGCGATATCCTCTACCTCGCGGCTCTCAACCTCGCCCGCGTCGAGCGAGATGGTGGCACGGTCAACCGCATCGTCCAGGTCGACCCGGACTACGTTTTCCACAAGGCCGACCGCGGCAAGCCACAGCTCACGGCCTTCGTCCCCGCCGCCTGGGGCGTGGCCGGCGCCGACGCCTGGTGGCCCGTCTCCGCCTCGTGCGCCGTCACGGACATAACGATGCCCCAGATCCGCTACGTCCTCGACCCCGAGGTCCCCGCGCTCCAGGGCGTCGAAAAGGTCGGCTGACCTGCTATCGGAGGCGCACGAAGTCATCCACGCTGAATCCGGCGTCCCGCAAGATCCGGACCGCAAGCCCTCGCCCGATATCGGCGCCCGTATGCATTGGAACGGTCACCTGCCGCCCGTCGGTGTGGACCATGCGAAGGTGGCTTCCGGTTTGCCGCACGTCTCCGAAACCCTGGGCTCGGAGAAAGGCGCTTAGCTCGCGAGCGCTTACCTGCGGCATGCGGCTCACGCCGGAATTCCGAGGGTCAGCTCCTCAACATGGACGACGCTTTCGTTTTGTGGGACCGGCTCGCCGCGTTCCATAAGCCCCGCGATGTGCAGTCCGATCGCTTCCCGCATGTTCCTTCGAGTTTCCTCGATGGTAGCGCCGTTGCTGAAGCAGCCCGGCAGGGTCGGGCTGTACGCGTAGTACCCCGGGTCGTCAGGCTCCTTCTCGATGATGATCGCGAACGAAAGGAATCGCATTGCGACAGTATACGTCCGAGCGAGGGCCGTTTCGTCGGCCCGGCCATGCGCTCAGTCTCCCTGGTCCAGGTACTCGCTCAGGCCGTAGCCGATGCGCGTCCCGTCCAGGGTGTACTCCGTCATCCCCTCGCCGATGTGAGTGAGCGCACCCGCCCGCCGGTTTCGCAGCGGGATGAACCCCTTCACCTTGCCTTCGACAAGGTGCTCCTCGCCGTTCGCCAGCGTCACCCACGCCTTCAACGTCGTGTGGTAGTTCGTGTCCCCTTCGTAGCCTGTCTCCAGCTTCACGTCCTTGATCTGGATGAGCTCCTGGCCCTTGTGGAACACCCCTCCGACGCGGTCGCCGGACACAGAGATGACCATGCCCATGTCGTCGCCGTAGTTGCCGGTGATCCAGCGGTACGAAGGCGTCGACTGCCAGTACCGGGGCCCCCACGAGTGGTCGCGCAGGCCGTGGCCCTTCACCTCGAAGGGCGGCTCGTCGTCCACCTGGATGGTGCCGCTGATCGCCATGTGCTGTTCGTAGTGGGCGCGGGCGAAGTCGTTCTTTGAGTTCTCGTCCGCGACGTGGCCGTAGATCGGCCCCACGCCATCGTGGACGATGTTCAGCTTCAGCTTGCGGTGCGGGTTGTTCTTGAAGGCGTCACCCGGCTCGCGCATCTCCCGCGGGTCCGTCAGGTACACGACCGAGCCCTCGTAGGTCGTCCGGATCTTCTCGCCGGGCACAAGG
>CAZQCR010000155.1:0-8251 GCA_964591745.1 uncultured Anaerolineaceae bacterium | reverse complement strand
CGGCGATTAACTGGGCCGTCGCCACCGTTCAGAGCCCGCTCGTGGCCACCCTGGACGACGATACGACGGTCCCACCGGCGTGGATCGGCAGCGCCGTCTCGGCGTTCCGCGAGCGACCTGCCGCCGCCGCCATCCTCGGTCCCTTGCTCCCAGGGCGGCCAACCACCCGCGATGAACTGCTGACCACGTTCCGCAGAACTCGCCCGGCCGAATGGCATGGAAGGCTCGCCCGCGGCCGCCTCCTGGGCGTCGGCGCCAGTAGCTGGTTCCGGCGCGAAACGTTCGCCCAGGTAGGCCCCTTCGACCCGCTACTTGGCCCGGGAGCCGCGTTTCGGGCCGCGGAAGACGTGGACTATGTCGAACGCGTCCTCCGCGCCGGGCTTACCGTCGCCTCCGACCCCGCTCTCGCGGTCCTCCACTGGGGCGTCCGAAGATACAGCGATGGAACCGGGCGGCAGATGCTCCAGGCCTACTCACGCGGGCTCGGAGCGATGTTCGCCAAGCACCTGCGCCAGGGAGACCCCTGGAGCCTCGGGCTCCTCGCACGGGACATCGCCTGGGAAGCCCGCTCCGTAGTCCGCGCCGTCGATCCGCGGTACCGCGTGCCGTTTGTCCTGCGGCTCCCATCGCTCGCCGCCGGGTTCTTCCAGGGCCTCAGTATTCCGATCGACCGCCAGGGCGGCGTCTTCGCGGACGGCGACCAGCGCTAACTCAATCCTCGGCGGGAGCTAACTGGCGGCCGCGCAGCATGCGCGCCGCCAGCATCGCCGTGATGCGCAGGTCTCGCCAGTTGAAAGCGAGGATGATGACGCAAAGGGCCGCGTACACGCCAGCGTACACCGTACGCGCGGTTTCGTTCGTAATGAAGAGCTGTGTGGCGAACAGGATGAAGAGGGCGGCCGCCTCACGGACACCCATCTTCAGGTTCACGAAGACGGCGATGGCGAAGGCCGACTGCGCCGCCGTGAGGAAGATCTCCTCGCGCTGGCGGCTATCGAGGGGCAGCCCTCCCGTGAGCGTGAAGTCTCCCGCCGAGATGAGGAAGACGATGGGGAGGGTGCCGATCAGGAGCGTCCACTGGTTCACTTTCGAGGAGATCAGCGTGCCCATGCCCTTCGCAGCGCGGCCTCGCCAGGCCAGAAGGCTGGCAACGAGCACCTCCGGGGACTCCGAAGCGAGTGGAGCGAGCCACTGAATCAGGAAGAACTCAGAGATGCCGAACTCCCTTCCAATCTCCTGGAGGGCCTCGGCGAATGGTTCAGCGGCCGAGAAAATCACCGTCGCCGAAAAGGCCAGGAGGATCACGATGGTCGAACGGCGGCGCTTCTTGGTCAGCATGCCGATCGTCATCGCCGGACCTACGAGCTCGGCCTCTTCCGACTCCTGCCGGGCCGTGAAGAACACGTAGAGTCCGAACAGCGAAACGAGGACGATCGAATCGATCAGAGTTACGTGGCTTCGCAGCGGAATGAGAATGACGTATGCCGTCGCAATAGTGAGGAAGGCGAGTTCGAGCGCCCGCTGCGGATCCACGACGAGCTCCTTGAGCTTCGTGCGATAGAAGAAGAGGACGAACACCAGCGGCCAGGCAACGCCGATGAGCAGACGGTTGCCGCCCGTCATGTTCGCGATGGCGAGGCCCTTCTCCGCCTCCTCGGCGCTGGCCCCGGCCTTCCACGCGAGGACGGCGTCGACCGCGTATTCGGGGAGGACCGCGATTAAGGCGATAATCGCGAGGGCGAGGCCCTGGGAGATATCCATCTCCGCTGCTTCGGCGCCCCAGCTCAGCAGGAAGGCCGCGGCCAGGATACCAATCCCGAAGACAAGCGCGCCCACTACCGGGTCGGGATGTGTGCCCGTGAGGCGGAGAGCGACGGCCGGGAGGCCGATAGCGGCCATGGCGGCGACAAAGGTCCAGCTC
Organism: uncultured Anaerolineaceae bacterium; assembly: GCA_964591745.1. Lineage (GTDB taxonomy): Bacteria > Chloroflexota > Dehalococcoidia > Tepidiformales > Tepidiformaceae > JANMTH01. Next base: position 6,330 of record CAZQCR010000155.1, on the reverse strand, counting down.
CGGCGATGGTGAACGGCGGGCTCTGCGGCGTGGAGATTACTCATAGAAGACGATCGGCTCCGCGGTTTCCCAGTAGTTGTTCAGCTTGCCCGTTGGCAGGTCGCGTCCCGGGTGAAATCGCCCCTTGTGCATCTGTTCCACCATCTGGCTGGAGCTCTCCAGCACCTCGTCGAAGACGGCCGCAAAATAGCCGATGCCCTGCGTCGAATGAGCGTCGGACCCACCGGTCCCCGGCTTGCCAAGGATCTTCGCGACCTGCAGCGCGAAGTAGTTCTCCCGCGGCGTGTTACAGCCGTTCAGCACTTCGATCCCGTCGATTAGTTGGAAGACCGGTAGCTTCGCCGCCTGCTCGGGCGTGAGGTCGAACGGCTTCTTCCCTTCCCGCTTGAAATGAACGGGGTCGAAGAAATGGCGAAAGGGATGGGCCACGATCAGGAACGCCCCCTGCTCGTCCGCTACCTCCCGGAGCTTCTCAAGCCGCCGGATACCCGCCGCGTACCCCTTCAGCCCGACCGCCAGGATGTGGCCCATGTCCGTCGAGACTTCCATCCCGTTCGAGACGAACATCCCCTCGTGCTTCTTCCGAAAAGGTGCGAGATCCCACGACTCCCACATCCGGTCGTGCTCGGTGATGTTCACGCCCGTCAATCCGACACGCGTCGCCTCCGCGATCAGGTCATCGGGGTTGAGCATGGAATCGGAGGCGCCTTTGGTGGTATGCAGGTGCATGTCAATGATAGTGCCCGGCAAACCACACCTCCCCGAAATTGCGTTACGCGCGACGAGAAGTATATCACCGCTCTGCCAGCAGAGGCATCGTCCATCCAAAGAGCGCCACGAAACCTAACGACATCGCAACGAACACCCACCAGCTCCGCGGCCACACCAGCAGCAGGAACGGCAGCGGCATCAGCCCGACGGCACCCATACCGATGAGCCAAACCGCGCTCGGCGCGAACAGCACGCCCCCAGAATTCTGAAGCTCCAGCACCTCGTACGCCGAGCCCAGGACCATGCCCGCCATCGTCCACGCGAACACCGTGCCCACCGACCCCAGGACAGCGAGCGCCACCATCGAGGTCCCCTCCGGGAACCACTTCCCGAAGATCCCCATCCCCGTCGCCTTCCAGCCCATGTAGACCAGCCCGAACGTTGAAAGAATGGCCATCCCATAGCCGCAGACCCACCCACCGATCACCGCCTCCATAGCGACTCCGCGGTGGCGGTCACGATCACGTCGCAGTCCAGCCCATCGGCCGCTTCCGCCACCGCCTCCGACTCGCTCTCCCGGCCGATCCAGAAGAGCGTCGGCCCCGCGCCAGCCAGCCGAACGGGCCGGTCGAGTCGTCCCTCAAGCGCCTCCCAGAGCCCCGCAAGCGCCGGGAAAAGGTCAAACGCGACCCGTTCGAACGCGTTGTAAATGTCAGCGCTGGAAACGTCCTGCCCCGCGAACGCCCTCGCCATCCCGCCCGCGTCGAACGGCGTTTCTGCGAGCGCCGCGAACATCCGCGCCGTCTTCCGCTCCAGCGAGCCACGAGGCACGAAGAGGACAACCCCGTGGCGTCGGAGTGCCGGGCGTCCCACCACAATCTCCCCCCGGCCCGTCGCAAGCACCGTGCCCCCAAGCAACAGCGCCGGCTCATCGCTTCCGATGGCCGCCGCGACATCGAACAGCATCGCCTCCGTTGCCCCCGGCCATCGGTCCTGCAAAAGACGCAACACCGTGGCCGCGTCAGAAGCCCCTCCGCCGAGGCCACCAGCCGCCGGGATCGCCTTCTCCAGCTTGATCGAGAGGCCGTCGATGGCCTCTCCCGTCCGCTCAGCGAGCATTGCCGCCGCCCTCCAGGCCAGGTTGGAGGTATCCGCCGGAGTGCCCGCCGCATACCTCCCGGAGACCATCACCGGCTCGCCTCCCCAGGCAATCGTCACCCGGTCGGCCAGCTCAAGCGTCTGCAGCACGGTCTCGATCTCGTGGTAGCCGTCCGCCCGTTTGCCCGTCACCTCAAGCACCAGGTTCACCTTTGCGGGCGCCGCCCCCGTAAGCTCACTGGGCATCGGCGAGCACCCGCTCGGTGGAATCCAGCAGCGTCACCCACTCATCGATCGTCAGCGTCTCCGGCCGCCGCATCGGGTCGATCCCGGCCGCCGCCAGCGCCTCCGGAGCGCCCCCTTTGGGCAGCCAGACCCCGCGGGCCAACGCGTTCCCCATATGCTTCCGTGGGTTACGAAACGTCTTGACCACGAGTTCAAAGAACGCGTCAATCCGCTCCACCGGCACCAGCGGCTCTTCCCGCAAAGTCAGCCGGAGGACGGATGACCACACCTGCGGCGGCGGGTCGAACGCCTCGGCCGGGACATCGAACAGGATCTCCGCCGAGGCGTAGACCTGGACCGAGATCCCGAGGAGCGAAAGCCGTCCCGGAGCCGCCGCGATTCTCCGCCCAACCTCTCGTTGAACCATCACGATCATCTGCGATGGCTTGGGCGTCCCTTCCAGGATGTGGCGGATGATCGGGTTCGCGGCGAAGTACGGCAGATTCCCGGCTACCGCAAACGGCCGGCCCGCCTGCACCAGCTCGCTCATCTCGATTGTCCGTGCGTCCCCACGCACCAGGCGCAAAAGCGGCCGCCGTGCAAATCGCTGTTCGAGATGACGCACCAGCCGCTCCTCTATCTCCAGGGCCGTCACCTCGAATCCCCGGTCCAGCAGCACCGCCGTCAGCTCGCCAGTCCCTGCGCCGATCTCAACGACGAGGCCGCCAGGCGGTGGCACAACGGCGTTCGCGATATCCAGCAGGATCCCGCCATCGCGCAGGAAGTGCTGTCCGAGCTCTTTGCGCGGGCTCGGTCCGGAACGGCGGGAACGGCTTGGGGGCACCGCTCGATGGTACGGGCCACGCCCGGTTACGTCAGTCGTAGAACTCGATCACCACGTTCTGCGCGCCCCACCAGCTCCCGTCGTCTTCGTTCGGAAAGCCGACGTCAATGTGATTCCCCTGGATAAGGCCGCCAGTGTCGGCCGCCACGCAATCGCCATATCCGGGAACGAAGAACCGGGTACCCATCGGGATGACGGACGGATCAACGGCGCACATCCCGCGCTCCAGGACCACGCCCGAGGCCGTCAGACCCCATTCGGCGCTGCCCCTTGCCCACGGCCCGTGGCTGGCGTTGTACCACGTAGCCCGCACCAGGAGCGTACGACGCCCGATCCCCGTCGGCGCGGCCGCGGCCGTCGCCGGCCCCGGGCCGGCACTCGGCCCGCTAATCCGGCGCGTCGGCGTCCCCTCCTCGATGACTTCCTTGCTCAGCGTCTCCCACGTATCACGCTCACCGTTCACGAAGCGGACGCGCTCGTACACCCTCAGCTTCCCCGGCACGCCCGGGATCTCCCTCGTAACGCCTGACGGCATACTCGCGTCGTACTCACGAACGACCTTTGGCGCGATCGCCTCGTCGTGCCAGTCTTCCTTCTCGATCGTTCGGCGGATGACGATGCTCATGCCGTTCGTGACCGGTGTTTCTATACCCGGCTCAACGCTGTCCTCCGGACCAAGCTGGACCTCCAGCACCCGCACGACATCGCCCACCGTCGCCGCCCGGATGTAATGCGACTGATCTTTCCCATCGAGGCGCACATTCAGCGACTTGCCCTTGGCGAGGTGTACCACCGTGCCCGCCGTCAGCCGAGTCGTAGCCGAAGGATGCACGAGGTCGCCCTGCCGCACTTCGATGCCCTGTTCCCGTAGCAGGTCCGCCACCGTCGCCGCCGCCGATGAGACGCTGAGTCGCAGGTCGTCCATCACGAACGTGACCGGGACGCCGCGCAGCACGTGGATGCGAACCACCCGTTCTGGGTCCGGCAGTTGTGGTACAGCCCGCGAAGCGAAAGCACGGATATCCAGCGGCCCCCGAGCACTCACCACGGTGCCATCGACAGACAGCCGGTCCCCGGCGCCAAGTGCGATGCCTGCCTGCTGCAAGGCCCCCGCCACCGTCGATGCCTGGGTCCGAAGTTCCACCAACTGGCCATCCGCTTCAACGACCACGGTCCGCGCCCTTTGAACGGCATAGCTCACGAATCGACCGCCCGCCCCTTCGACGACACGGTCGCCCGGCGCAAGCGCCACCCCCGCCGCCGTCAAGGCCTCACGCTCGGCCTGGAAGGTGGTGGAGACATGGAGCGCCTGGCCGTCGCGTAGGACAGTCACTTCTGTTTCCGGAAACAGCCGGAAGCCGACGACAGCGAGCACGAGGACAACGATTATCGTTGCCGCGTGATGCCGACCTCGAAAGTGGCGGGGGCGCTGCGAGAGGTCGGACCGGGTGTTGTGCTGTCCTGCGGCAACCGGCCGTCCGCGATAGCGCGGGGGCCGAACTGCCTGGGCCAAAGTCACTCCTCGGTGCAGTAATCTCTTGCGGCCCCCGCTGGTTGCGGGGATTCCTTGAACGAATAACAGGACAGGCCGTGCACCTGCCTTCGATCTGGTCTCAAGGCTTGCGCCCCGCCAGCCGGCTCAGACCCGGTTTTCCTGCGGCACCCGGAGCATTCCACTTATGGCTGCTTCCTTCCGGACCTGACCAGGTTCATGGCGCTTCGCCGCGCAGGACCAGATCATCAACACCGCCTGACGCGGACAGTCCCCCGAGAACCAGCCCTCCGGCAGGGATTCAACCCCGCTATAGCGGATTGCGGGTACAGGGCACCGCTAGCTCCCCGTCTAGCACGGCCTTGGCTACCCTAAGGGACCGCGGAATGGCCGGTCAATACGTAGAACGCCCATCATTACGGGTTGCCTTAGCCTTCGCCCGTTCGAATCGCCACCAAAAGCTCGTTCGCCTTCACTCGCTGCCCCGCCCCTACCGGCACCGCTTCCACCGTCCCCGCCACAGGCGAACGCAACTCGTTGTTCATCTTCATCGACTCGATCACGAGCACGACATCGCCCTTCTCAACCGCATCCCCGGGCGAACATCGCACTTCCACAATCGAACCCGTCATCGGCGCCACGATCCGCAGCACCCCCTTTGGCCCGCTGCTTCCCCGCGCGCGCGAACCGCCCGGACGCCATGGGCCAACGTCGAAATCGAACGAGTGCCGGCCGATCGTCACCACGGCGCCCCCCCGCCGCCGCTCCAGGTAGAGCTCCGTCGGGTGGTTGTCGATCATCAACAGATAGAGGTCCGAATCGCCCACCCGCTCCAGCGTACAGTCGTACCAGTGCTCTTCCTCGCCCCGGCGCACCTCGATGCGGCCGTTCTCCCGGCGGAGCTCCATGTTCACATCCTCGTCGTCGAGGCGGACTACGTATTTTTGGGCCATCGTCCGGCTCCTCTCGTTGCGGCCAGCCCCGTCATTCGCTCCCGCCAGGCCGATGACCCACCGCCAGCGGGGCGATAACCGGTGCCATTCGCGCTTCCGTTAGGCTTTGACTCTCCGCCATCGCTCGTCGCCACGATCAACAGCGCCGCCAGCTCCGCCGCCAGCTTCTGCTGGTCCAGCGGCTCCTCGGCGAACACCTGGTGACGATCCAGGAAGCCCGTGTCGAGGTTCCCCGCCACGAAGTCCGGCAGGTTCAGGATCCGCTGCAAGTACGGAATGTTCGTCGCCACCCCAACAACCCGGAATTCCGCCAGTGCTCGCTTCATGCGCTGTGTCGCGCCCTCTCGCGTGCGCCCCCAGGCCGTCACCTTCGCCAGCAACGAGTCGTAATACGGCGTCACCTCGATCCCGTCGTACAGGGCGCTCTCCACCCGGATCCCCGGCCCCGCCGGCTCCCGCGCCAGCACAATCCTGCCGACAGACGGCAGGAAGCCGTTGAACGGGTCCTCCGCAACGATCCGGCACTCGATCGCCCAGCCGCGCGTCAGGAGGTCGGTGTCGTCGTACGTCAGCTCCTGCCCGGCCGCCACAAGGATCTGGTCCTTCACCAGGTCCGTCCCCGTCGTCAGCTCCGTCACCGGGTGCTCAACCTGCAGCCGCGTGTTCATCTCCAGGAAGTAATATTCGCCCGATTCCGTGAGCAGGAACTCCACCGTGCCCAGGCTGTGGTAGTTCGCCGCCCGCGCCAGCCGCACCGCCGCCCGCGTCAGGTTGCGGCGAAGCTCCGGCGTGACGGCGATGCTCGGGCACTCTTCGATGATCTTCTGGTGGCGCCGCTGGATCGAACACTCCCGTTCGCCCACAGCCACGATGTTCCCATGCTTATCGCCGATGATCTGTACCTCGATGTGGCGAACCGGGCTCAGGTGCTTCTCGATGTAGATGCTCGCGTTCCCGAAGGCCGCCTTCGCCTCGTACATCGCCGCCTGCGCAGCTCCAATGCACTC
>CAZQCR010000154.1:0-8292 GCA_964591745.1 uncultured Anaerolineaceae bacterium | reverse complement strand
TCGGCGGTGGCGGAGGCGAGGATCTGGTTGCGGTTTTCGAGCTTGAGAGCGTTCTCCATGGAGATGCCGGTGATCGTCTCGTTCAGGACTTCCTTGCTGAGGCGGAGGCCCATCGGGCTGGACTTCGTGACCCAGCTGGTGGCGATCTGCAGGGCCGTGGGGAGGAGCTGTTCGGGCTGGACGACCTTCGTGAGGAGGCCCATGGCCATCGCCTCTTCGGCGCCGACGATCCGGCCGGAGTAGATCATGTCGGCGGCGTGGGCGGCGCCGACGATCTTGGGCAGGTGGTACGAGCTGCCGACATCGCAGCCGCTGAGGCCGAGGTTGAGGAAGGAACAGGCGAAGCGGGCGTGCTCGGTGCCGATGCGGACATCGGAGGCGACGGCGATCGAGAGGCCTCCGCCGGTGGCCGCGCCGTTGACGGCGGCGATGATCGGCTGGGGGGCACGGCGCATTTTGATCACCATTTCGGCGATGTCTTCCTGGAATGTGTAGGAGTTGGCCGTAGGGCCGACGCGGGGCTGCCACTGGTCCTGCTCGTCGTCTGCCTTGAGGTCGAGCCCGGCACAGAAGCCGCGGCCGAGGCCGGTGACGATGATGACGCGGCAGTCGTAGTCGCGGTGGCGGTCGTCCCAGAACTGGCGGAGGGCACGCAGCATGACGTGGTTGATGGCGTTGAGGCGCTCGGGCCTATCGAGAGTGAGGATGCCGATGGGCCCCTGGCGTTCGAAGTGGATGACGTCGTTCGTGTTCATGGCGGGAAGTGTGAAGGAGCGATGAGGGATGAGCCATGAGCGATGGGGGATGACGCAGCGGGTGGCACGGGCGTGTGGAGGCGCCTTCCCGGCACGACCGCTTTAGACCACGTTGACGGCGGAGGATCTCTTGCCACCGAAGCTCCGGGATCTCGTTGCTGAGCTTGAAGCCGCCGGGTTTCGGGATCGTGGTGGTAAGGGGAGTCACCGGAACTTCGTCCATCCAAGGGTGTCGCGGCCGGTGACGATCTCCGGATCGCTGGCGGACGACGCCAGGCCAACCAGCTGCGAGCCGTGCGGCTCGCCATTCTCGAGGCGAGGCAGGAATGAAGCCCTCTGACGCGTATGCAAAGGTCGTCGAGTGGTCGCCCGAAGACGGATGTTACGTGGGCAGCGCCCCCGGACTGCTCTACGGCGGATGCCATGGCGATGACGAGGTCGCGGTGTTCAGGCAGCTCTGTGAGATTGTGGATGAGGTCGTCGCACTCTACGAAGCGGAGGGAAAGCAACTGCCGGCGCCGACTTCGGAGAGGGGCATCGTCAGGCAGATCGGCACCTGAACCCGGGCGCCTAAGAAAGGCGGAATGGGCGGCCAGTCGGGCCGAACGGTGGAAGGGCGGCCAACTCGCTATACTTCCGGCCCATGCAGGTTTCACCTTCGGTACGCGCTGTCCAGGTCCCCGACGAAAACCCGATGCACCCCGACTTCACCAGCATCTACCTCGTCGGCAAGGGCCAGGTGCTTTCCATCGACTCCGGCGAAGCGATGGACCGCTACAAGTGGATGCTGAAGGGCTACCTTGCGGCGGTCGAGAAGTCGGAGATCGCGCTCGCCGGCATCACCCATCACCACGCCGACCACAGCGGCAACCTGAAGTGGGTTCACGATGAGCTGAAGGCAGAGATCGTGGCGCCGAAGCACGGCATCCCGCTCCTCAAGGGGCGGCTGCCGAAGGATGGCGTGCGAACCTTCGCCGACGGCGAGGTGCTTGGCCTCGGCGGCGGCGTGAACGTACGGGTGATTTTCACGCCCGGCCACAGCGTCGATTCGGTGGTGTACTACCTGGAGGACGAGGGCGTGCTCTTCTCCGGCGACACCCTCCTCGGCAGCAGCACGACGACCGTGCACGACCTCGCGGACTACCGGCGGTCGCTCCAGATGCTCCTCGACCTGCCGAACCTGAAGGTGATCTGCCCGGGCCACGGTCCTCTCGTGCACGACCCGCGGGAGCGGCTGCAGCAGTACGTCAACCACCGCAACATGCGCGAGCAACAGATCCTCGGCGTCCTGAAGGGGGGTGGGCCGGTGACGAGCTGGGAGATCATGCTCAAGCTCTACCCGGAGATCGACAAGCGCCTGCGGCGGGCAGCGGAGAACAACGTGCGCGTCCACCTCGTCCAGCTGGAGAACGAGGGCCGGCTGAAGGTGTACGCGGGCAAGCCGAAGCACCCCTCGGTGGCGAAAGTGGCGCGGGACGTGGAGCACGCGAAGCAGCGCGAGGTGGTGATCAAGCAAGCGAAGAAGCTGGAGGCGGAACAGCGCCGCGCCGAGATTCGCGCGCAAGAAAACCCCGCGACCGGCGAGTGGGCCCAGCCGCCGCGCTACGAGCTGAACTGAGCGCAGGAGCGGAGACGGTTCGGGTTCTTCCTTCCCTCCGCCCGTACAATGTCCAGAAATCTGGAGGCCAGCATGCGTACGCGCGTTCGACAATGGGGTACCGGGCTGGCGATCCGAATTCCGAGGCCACTCGCCAGCGCAGCCGGACTGACGGCCGGCACCGTGGTCGATATGTCGCTGGGAAGTGGACGGCTGGTCATCCGGCCCAGCGGAGATCCCGGGCCAACTCTCGACGAGCTCCTCGCTCGGGTGACAGACGAGAATCTTCACGGCGAGGACGATTGGGCGGCCCCTCTTACACCCCAAGGACCAGGGTTCCCACTGGTCGATGCCGAGGCGTTTCTTCAGAGTTACGACGCTTCCGACGAAGGGCTGTACGACGACCTCGTGGTGCCGAACCCATAGCGCAGAAGGAGCCCCGCCATGCCACGCATGACCGCCGAAAACCTGGCCGCCTATCTCGACGAGCCGCACACCGGCGTCATCGCGACCCTGCGGGCCGATGGCATGCCCTACACCGTCCCGATCTGGTGGCTCTGGAAGCCGGACCCGGCCGCACCGGCGTTCCAGGCGGGACAGCACACCTACCCCGGCGGAGACCTCTGGCTGACGGGCACGTTCTCGCGCGTCTGGTGCCGCCAGCTCATGAAGGACGGGCGCGCTTCACTCTGCATCGAATCCGGGCCGCCCGTGACGGGCCACGTCGGCTTCGACGGCGTCTGCGAGCTGTTTGAGCAGCCGGGATTCGATATCTGGCCGATCTCCCGGGAGCTGGCCGAGAAGTACGTTGGGCGGCGCGACCCGTCGAATGCCGAAGCGGTCGAGAAATTCTTCGCGAACATGCAGACAGAGCCACGGCTCCTCTTCCGGATGAAGCCGCAGGTCCTTCGGGCGATCGATATGCGGGTCTACCGCGGCAAGCGCGCGGACCGCGACCACCAGGCAAGAGACAACGACGCCTGAGGACTGTTGGACGCAGAGTCGCAAAGGACGAGGGTGAATCCGGCCCAGCGATGCGCTCGTGCTCCTACTTCGTTGATGTTTGCGGCAGATCGATGCTCTTGCGCCAACGCGCTTCGAAGGCGGCGAAGTCGGGCTGCGGGGCGACGCTGTTGATTGCGTGGAGAAGGGCGATGTGGAGGAGGTGGTACTGCGCCTGCAGATTCGGCGCGCGCCCGGCGATCACGTGGCCGAGGTCGTACGCGGACATGCCGCTGATGTCGAAGTACGGCAGCGTGTAGACCAGCGTCGCCATCGCTGATTCGAACGCGTCACGGGCGACGGCGGGTGCACCGCTGGTTGCCGATGGTTCGAGCTGCCACCAGTCGTACAGCCCGAGCATCGTGAACATGAAGCCGTTGAGCGTGAGGTAGGAGGGGGTGCTTGGGTACTCCTCTACCGTCATAAACTTCGCCAGCCCGGGATTGAGAGCGGAGAGCGTGGCGCGGTTCCCACCAGCAGCCTGGTCCTGCAGCAGCCAGGCGAGCGCGGCTTCCCCGGCCGTTTCGTAGCGCTCTTCGCCCGTGATCGCAAACGCCCGAGAGAAGACGCTCAGTGCCTGCCCCTGGGCGAGCGCGGATGTCCAGCCGGGCGCTATCACGTCGCCAGTCAGGTAGTACGGATAGGGGAACGGGTAGCGAATCGCCCCCGAGTGGTCCTGCATCGTGGTGAGGAACGCGGCCTGCTTGAGGAACGCTTCGAGCGTGCCAGCCTTCAGAACGTACTTGCCGTGCAGCCCGAGCGCGTACTGGGCGATGGTCGCCGGATTGTGGAACCAGCCGTCGCCGTAGGAGACGATCGGGATTCCCGCGCTATCGAGCGAGATCACGGCGTCGGTGAGAGCGCCCAATGGCGTCTGGGCGAGCGACCGCGCGAGCGAGGGAAACGGGTCGTTCAGGCCGAACTTCAGATAGTCGCCGCCCGGCGTGTACTCCTGCAGGCGGGTGGTGTAGTCGAGCTTCAGCGAGCGATAGGCGGCGGCGGCGGAAGCGGCGCCCGCGGCGTCACCCGGCTTCGGGGCGTACAGCGGGAGCCCGGCCGGCCGCATCGCGACGGGCAGGGGCAGCTTCTGGAACCCGCCCGGGGTTGGGAGCGCGGCGCCGCTGTCCTTCGCGATCCCCGTGAAGTGCAGGCGCACCGTGAGCGCCGAGGCGGGCGCGGGCCCGTCCCCTGGCGCGTCCCCGAAGGCCTCCCGCGATGCCGATGTCAGGATCGCTGCGGCGAGCACCAGGCTCGACCCAAGCCACCCGAGTGGTGGCCTCCCTCGCCGCCCGATCCCGGGAAGGTTCCTCACAGGGGCTCGCTTCCGGCGGCGGCTACTCCCATCCCAGGGCGATGGGAGGGCGGCATTCCGCCTGGCGCTGACCGTTCCGGTGGCGCGCCACGAGTCATGCTAGGCCGGCCGCCAGCTTCGCTCCACGCCACGGTCAACACGCGTTGACACGGGAGCCCCCGTGGGCGCTACGATCCATGCACTCTCTCGATAAGGACTATCAGCCGCGAACGCGGCTCTTTCAGGCTTATGACGCACATCGTCCACCGCCGTCTCCAGGTCAGTGTCCAACCCGTCCCCAAGCAGGCCGCCGAGGACCGGGTGAAGAACTTCGACGAAACCTACTTCGGCTTCGACCTCAACGCGGCCATGGTCGAAGCCTCGCGCTGCATCCAGTGCCCCTCGGCGCCCTGCCAGGAGGCCTGCCCCGTCGCGAACGACATCCCCGGCGCGTTCGCCTTCCTCGAGGTCGGGGACATCCTCGGCGCGGCCGATAAGTTCCGCGAGACGAGCAACCTGCCGGAGATGTGCGGACGCCTCTGCCCCCAGGAGAAGCTCTGCGAGGGCGCCTGCGTCGTCGGCTTCGCCATTCGACCCGATGGCCGCAACGAGCCAGCCGTCACCATCGGCAAGCTCGAAGCGTTCTGCACGGACTTCCAGCGGAAGGAGCTTGGCGGCTACCCGATGCCGCGCTACCTGCCGGAATCGACGGGGCGGAACGTCGCCGTCATCGGGGCGGGCCCGGCCGGCCTCGCCGTCGCCGAAGAGGTGGCCCTGCGCGGACACGGCTGCACGGTCTACGAATTCTGGCCGGAGCCGGGCGGTGTCCTCGTCTACGGCATTCCGAACTTCAAGATGCGCAAGTCGATCGTCGATGAGTACCTGGCGCACCTCGAAGCCCTCGGCGTGAAGTTCGTCTGCAACACCTACGTCGGCCGCGACATCACCATCGACCAGATGCTCGATGGCGAGTTCGACGCCGTCTTCCTGGGCACCGGCGCGGGCGTCGGCAACGTCATGGAGATCGAAGGCGAGGAGCTGATCGGCGTCCACAAGGCGACCGACTTCCTCGTCCGCGGGAATCTCGTAGCGGGCCAGCTCCCGGACCACCTGAAGGAGCCGCTGCCCGCGCTCAAGAACGTCGTCGTCATCGGTGGCGGCGATACGGCGATGGACTGCGTGCGCACAGCCATGCGCCTCGGCGCGGGGCAGGTGACCTGTGTCTACCGCCGCACCGAAGCGGAGATGCTGGGCCGCGGCGAGGAGCGGAAGAACGCCCGGGAAGAGGGCGTGACTTTCGCCATGCTCACCCTGCCGACGCGGATCATCGGCGATGAGACGGGCAAGGTGGTGGCGGTCGAGCTGCAGAAGATGGAGCTTGGCGAGCCGGACTCATCCGGCCGGCGTGCGCCCAAGGCGATCAAAGGGAGCGAGTACATCGTCCCCGCGGACGCCGTGGCCATCGCTATCGGCTATGGGGCGGACCCGCTCGTGCCGAAAACGACCGAAGGGCTGAAGGCGGACCGCAAGGCGCTCGTCCAGATCGACCGCCAGGGCCGGACGAGCCGCCCGGGCGTCTTCGCCGGGGGGGATAACGTGAACGGCGCCGACCTCGTGGTTACGGCCCTGGCCGATGGCCGGCGGGCGGCGGACGCTATCTGCGAGTACATGGATGGCCTGCCGGCGCGCCGGTAGACGGGGAAACGCAAAGGGACAAAGGAGAGTTGCATGGACACCGTGATCTGTGCCAGGTAAAGCACAGGCAGTCACAAGCGGCACCGCCCTACGTACCGCCGTGGCCTCGCTTGCGGCCTCGCTTGGCCTAACAGCCGATGAAGAAGTCTATGTTGGGCGGAGAATCTGGGGTTCGCAGCGCAAGATCGACGTCATCATGACCGACCCAGAGACCAGACGAAGACTGGGCGTCGAATGTAAGTTCCAAGGGACCGGCGGTAGTGCCGAAGAGAAGATCCCGGCCACGATCGACGACATCCGCAGTTGGCCGATCGACGGAATCGTTGTTTTCTCGGGTTCAGGCTTCAGCAACAACATGAAGTAGTTCCTACTGTCCACCGGCAAGGCCGTTGAGTTGCCGGATCTCGAAATCTGGCTCCGATTCTACTTTGGGCTCGAACTGAAGCGCGAATGAACTTGTGTGATGTTGGAAATCAGTAACTCCGCTATAGGGCTGCGGCCCGACCCCACTGAATTAATGAACCTTGCCATCGAGACCCGTTGAACTTCGAATCCACCATACAAGCTCTCGACGAAGGAATGGTCTGAGTTGGACAAAATCGCGAACACGCCACGATTGGTCAGTCCAGTGAATGCGTCGGCGAGGCGCCTCTGCTCATCCTCGCCGAATTCTCTGCTTGTGTAGCTGGTAAAGCTAGAAGTAGCGCTCATGGGTTGATACGGCGGGTCCAAGTACACGAGATCCCCGGGCCGGGCTAAGGCACAAGCCTTCTCGAAATCGACCGACGTGACTTCCACGCGGTGCAGCGCTTCCGACGCGGCGAGCAGAACTGCCTCGTCGCATATCGTTGGTCGAGCGTAGTCGCCATGGGGAACGTTGAATCGTCCGGACTTGTTGACGCGATACAGTCCGTTATAGCACGTCTTATTGAGGAAGATTAGTCGAGCTGCTCGCTCGACGGGAACGAAGGGCTCGCTGCTTCGTAGTGCGTAGTAATAGGCTGCGCGCTCCGTCTCTGCGAGCGGCAAGTATTCCGACTCAAGCTCTCTGAGTCGGCTGACAAGAGCGTCAATATCATCGCGGACGACACAGTAGGCGTCCGCGAGGTCGCCGTTGAGGTCGTTGAGCACCGCGTCAAGAGACCGCCCGGCCTCGAAAAGCCGAAAAAAGACGGCTCCCCCGCCAACGAAGGGCTCGTGATAGCGGCCGAACGAGCGAGGGGCGAGTTCCGCTATCAGCGGTGCAAGCCTCGCTTTCCCCCCGGCCCATTTGATAAAGGGCGCAGCCATATAGCCGCATTGTGGATCACGAGGGCACTAAGACGGAAGAGCCTAGTCAAACGTGAATGGGCTTGGTCGAGAACCACAACGCCCGAAGCCTCCGTCTTTTCTTGCCGGACCCCGACTCCCCACCAAGGTAACCCGGCCGCCTGCGGCCCACGGCCGATTCCGGGCGCGAGCCATTTCGTCGGTGTCCCACACGACCAGGGTGGCCAGAGCGTGCCTATCGACGGCGGCCCACTCTACAACTCGACCCTGCCCTAGCGGGTCGAACATCCTCGGCACCACCGAGGGAAGCGGGGCGCGAGAGGTGCCCCGCTTTCGGGTGTTCGTCGGCGTGTCATCGACCGGCGTCGTACCTCACCGCCGCGCAGACCCTGAAGAGATCGCGCGGGCAGCCGGAAAACGGCGGGAGCGCGTTTGGCGCGCCCACCAACACACTCAGCCAGTTGTGTGAACCACAGCCCACAACTGGGGTTGCAGGGCTCGATTGGCATCGTTATTGTGACCCCTCCGAACCGTCCCAGATGGGACTCTTCGCCCGTGGCAGCCGGAACCAGCCAACAGCCTTGACAAGGCTGGCCGCCAGGGGTACAACCAGCGGGTCGTACGACTAAGTACCGCGCCCCAGAAGATGGTATCTGAATTGCTGAGAGAGTGATCGGTATGGC
>CAZQCR010000153.1:0-8322 GCA_964591745.1 uncultured Anaerolineaceae bacterium | reverse complement strand
CACCCGGCGCTCACCGGCCCGGCCACTCATCGTGCTGCGCATGGCAACCGCCGTCGCAGTCGTCGCGGTGGGCATGGCGGCGTGGCTCATCCCCCAGGTCAACCTCGTGGCAGAGGAGCGGACACTCAAGGGAAGCTACATCGGCGCCTGTGTACCCCTCCGCGATATCCCACGGTACATAGCCCTCTTTCAGCAGGGCCGCCTTCCCGTGGACCGTCTGCTGACCGGCACCCTCGCTCTCGAGGAGATCAACACCGGCTTCGACCGCCTCCGTGACGGCAAGGCGATTCGCCAGGTGGTCACCTTCGACCAGGCGGACTGATCCCGGGCAGCGCTTTCTCTACGTGCCCGAGCCACCGGCCGCCTGAACACGCGTCCGGCAAATGGGTTCGCGGGTTGGCCGCTATGGCGTGAAGCGAACTTCCCGGGCCCCGCGTCCCACCGGATTCAGTAGTGGTAGCGGAGCTGAACCACGACGAGGTCATCGCCCTCAACGCGGTACACCAGCCGGTGCTCCTCCGTTATTCTCCGCGACCAGTGGCCGGAGAGGTCCTCCTTGAGGGGTTCAGGCTTTCCGATTCCGGCGTACGGGCTTCTCAACGCGTCTTTCAGCAGCGCGTGGATCCGGTTCGCGATTCGCCGGTCCTTTTCGAACCAATCGAGGTACTGGTCCCACGCGGGGTCGGTGAACGTCAGCCTCACGGGTCGAGGTCGGCGTCGAGGTCGATATCGCGAGGACGTGCGAGCCCGCGATTGACCTGATCGATCGACTCCCGCAGCGCCTTCGCGTTGGCCGGGCTGCTGAGCAGGTAGGCGGTCTCGTCCATCCGCTCGTACTGGTCCAGCGTCATCAGTACGTAGGCCTCGTCGCCTCGGCGCGTGATGATCACGGGGTCGCAGTCGTCCCGTACGCGGTCCATGGTGCTGGCGAGGTTCTGTCGTGCGTGCGAAAAAGTGATAGCCCTCATGTGTACATGATCGTGTACACATGAGGGCCTGTCAACGGTCAAGTAACGGCGAGGATCAGCTCTTCGCCGCGCCGCTGCCGGGGATGCTGGAGGCGCCATCGCCTGTGTAGAGCCCCCGGCCGCCGTTCACTTCGCGCCAGTGGGTGTGGGCGAGGGTGTGCATGATGAACACGGTCTGCATCGCATTCCATTGGCCCTGGGCATCCAGCGTCTGGTTGATCGCCTCTTTGGTCATCTTGAGGCCGAAGAGGGGCTTTTCGGCGATCTTCCGGGCCATGTTCTCGGTGTATTCGCGGAGCTCTGCCGCCGGGACGATCTCGTTCACCATGCCCAGCCGCCAGGCCTCCTTCGCCGACAGCCAGTCGCCGGTGTAAAGGAACTGGCGCGCCTTGCGGTGGCCCAGCTCCCACGGGTGGGCGAAGTACTCGACGCCGGGGATGCCCCAGCCAACGACGAGGTCGCGGAACTCAGCGTCGTCGGCGGCGATGATGATGTCGCAAACCCAGGCCAGCATCAGGCCTCCGGCGATCGTCTTCCCCTGCACTTCGGCGATGATCGGCTTCGGGATGTTCCGCCAGCGCCGGCACATCTGGAGGTAGATCTCCTCCTCACGGGCCATCGCGCCCTCCGCCCCCGGCAGGTCGAAGTTCGCCCAGGTGCCGACGGGGCGGACATCGGCGAACGCCAGGCCGGTGCCGCCGCGCATGTCGTGCCCCGAACTGAAGTGCGGCCCCTCGCCGGAGAGGATGATGACCTTCACCTTGTCGTCCTGGTTCGCGGCGTCGAAGGCGTCGTTCAGGTCGTGCGTGAGCTGGAGGTCTTGGGCGTTGCGCGCCTCCGGACGGTTCATCGCCACCCGGACGATCTCCGGCGTGAGATGGGAGTAGAGGACAGTCTTAAACGTTGGGTCAGCCATGATTCGCACCTCGCCCGTTGGGCGTTGAGAAGATGGCGCAGTATATATCGCTCCAGAGCCGATCACGCCAGCGCCAGCGGCCAAACTGGCCGCTCGGCCAGCAAAATCGCCTGTGCTAGGCTATGTCATATGAAGCGCCGCACCTCCGTCCTGCTCGACGAGCACGTTTACGAGCGCCTGCAGCGCCGCGCCCACGCGCACGGCCGCACCGTGAGCGATGAGATCCGCGTCGCCCTCGATGCCTCGCTTGCCCAGGAACCCGCGGCAAACGCCGATCGTAAACCTGGAGGTCCGAACCAGGGCCTGCTCGATTCGATCGCCGTCATCTCCCCGCTGATTGCCGAAAGCGGACGCTCGATTCCCCCGGCAGCCGATCCCGGCTTCAAGAAGTGGCTCCGCGATAGCATCGCGGAGCCGGTCGGCGAGCCTGTTCCAGGAGTGGGCGGGCCGAACGCCGGGCTGCTCAACCTCGCCGGCGCCTTCTCCGGGGCCTCGCATGACGCTCAATGGGTGGATTCCGACGAGTTCTCCGCCGAACTCGCTTTCGAGGCCCGGGGACCTCACCCGGCTGCCCCTCCCAGATGATCTTGGCCGACGCAGCCCCGACGATTGCCGTTCTGAACGACCGTGATCCAGACCACATCTCGTGCCTCCGTTTCGTACGTGAAGCCAGAGAAACCATCGCCGTTCCGGCGGTTGTCATCGCCGAGGTCTCCCACTTTCTCGTCCGGGAAGGCCGTCTGCGGGAAGAGGAGATCTTCCTCCGCTCTCTGGCGGACGGGAGCGTCCCAGTCATCGACGCTGAAGCGCCGGACTACCTCCGCGCCGCCGAGCTCGTACGGCAGTACAGGGACTTCCCCCTCGGCGCCGTCGACGCCCTCCTCGTTGCCATCGCCGAACGGCTCGACGTCTCCACCATCCTCACCCTCGACCGCCGCCACTTTGGCGCGGTCAAGCCGCTTCACCGCCCATCGTTCCTACTCGTCCCATGACGGACGAACGCCCGGAAGCCGCTAGCTCGTTCACAACCGCGTCCAGGCATCAAGCACCTCGGAGGATCCTCCCGTGAGTGACTCCCTCTGGGTTCCCACTGACGCCGGTGTTCGCTTCGAAGATGGCGCGGACCGCGTGCGCATCCTCGTCTTCGGCAAGCAGACCGCCGGGGTCTACTCGCTCATGGAGTGGCTCGTTAGCCCCCGATCGGACGCTCTCGCCGAGGGGCCGCCAGGCTACGGCCCCCACGTGCATCGCGCATCCGAAGAAACGTTCCTCGTCCGCGGGGGGTCACTCGAGTTTCTCCTCCGCGATGAAGTACGCACCCTTCACCCCGGCGATTTCGTTCGCGTCCCTCCTGGCGTTCGCCACGGCTACGCCAACGTTTCCGGCGCCGAAGTCGACCTCCTCGTCGGCTTCATGCCCGGAGGCATGGAGGAACTCTTTCTCAAGTACCGAACCGACACGGAGTCTCCGCTGGACCAGGCCGGCTTCCTCATCGAAGCCGGGCAACTGTTCGCCTCCGAATTCGAGCCCCTCCACCGCCCATCGTTTACCCTCCTCCCGTGAACCCAGACCCCGTTGCTCTCCTCTCCCTGGCCAGCGCCACCGCCCGCGAAGCCGGCGCCATGGTCGCCGCGCGTGCCGGCCACCTCCGCACGGATGTCGCCACCAAATCCACCCCGACCGACATGGTCACCGAGGTCGATCGCGATTCCGAGGCCCTGATCGTCGCCCGCATCCTCGCCGCCCGCCCTGCCGACGCCATCCTCGGCGAAGAGGGTGGCGGACAGCCGGGCACCAGCGGCGTCCGCTGGGTCATCGACCCCCTCGATGGCACGACGAACTACCTCTACGGCTACCCCGCCTACGCCGTCTCCATTGCAGCCGAATTCGAAGGAGTAGCGGTCGCAGGCGTGGTGTTTGACGCGTCACGGGGCGACATCTTCGAAGCGGCGCTTGGCCGGGGCGCGACCCTCAACGGACAGCCCATCCGCGTCTCGGGAAAGCGGGAACTGGCCAGCGCGCTCACCGGCACCGGCTTCGGCTACGACCCGCAACGCCGTGCCCTCCAGGGCGCCGTCCTCGCCAACCTCCTGCCTCTCATCCGCGACATCCGCCGCGGCGGCTCGGCCGCACTCGATCTTTGTGCCGTCGCCTGCGGCCGCCTCGACGCCTTCTTCGAGCTCGGCCTGGGCCCCTGGGACTGGGCGGCTGCAGCGTTGATCATCCGGGAGGCGGGCGGGGCCACGTTCGCCCGCATCGAGGACGGCACCATCAGCCTCGTCGCCGCGGGCGACGCCGAACTCGTTGCCGAGCTCCGGGACCTGGTCCTGCGCTTCGAGCGTGCCCACCTCGCTCAGGCCGGGATGGCATAATGGCCCCATGGCCGTCCGCGATCTGCCCATAGCCTGGCCCGAAGAAGCCGTCGCCGACTTCTGCCGCCGCAACTACATCCGTAAGCTCTCGCTCTTCGGCTCCGTCCTCCGCGATGACTTCACGCCCGAAAGCGACATCGACGTCCTCGTCGAATTCGAGGAGGGCAAGACGCCGGGGTTCGGCTTCTTTGGAATGGGCGACGAATTCGAAGCGATCGTCGGGCGGAAGGTGGATTTCCTGACGCGGGAGTTCCTGAGCCCTCGCTGGGTGGACCGGGCGCTGGCGGCGGCCGTGGATGTGTATGTCGCAGCATGACGTGATTGCCACGTTGCTCGATATGATCGAGTACGGCGAGCAGGCCCTTGCATTCGTGGCCGGCCGCTCCCGCGGTGACCTCGACTCGGATACGCAGCTGCGCTTCGCCGTCATCCGTGCTCTTGAGATATTCGGTGAAGCGGCCGGTCGGATTCCATCTGACTTCAGGGCGGCGCACCCCGAGATCCCGTGGCGCACGATCGTCGCCACCCGCAACAGGCTCATCCACGCCTACGAGCGGGTGGACAACGACATCGTCTGGTTCGCTGTTGTCAACGAACTGCCGGGATTCGTGTCACTCCTCCATGACGCGGTGGAGGAAGCGTAACCACCTCGCTCAGGCCGGGATGGCATAATGGCCCCATGGCCGTCCGCGATCTGCCCATAGCCTGGCCCGAAGAAGCCGTCGCCGACTTCTGCCGCCGCAACTACATCCGTAAGCTCTCGCTCTTCGGCTCCGTCCTCCGCGATGACTTCACGCCCGAAAGCGACATCGACGTCCTCGTCGAATTCGAGGATGGCTACCGCGCCGGCCTCGCCTTCTTCGGCATGGGCGAGGAACTCGCGGCCATCCTCGGCCGTGAGGTGGATTTCCTGACCGCGGGGTGGATCCACGAGAGGCTGCTGCCAGACATTCTTGGCGAAGCGCGGGCGGTCTATGCCGCGGCCTGACGACCTCTTCGCCATCGAGCAGATGTTGGCTTACGCGGAAGAGGCTGTTGAGGTTGCCCAGCGCTAAGGCGTTCCAGGCGCCGACCGTCGGGTCGGTGGTCTCGCCCTCGTTCATCTCCTGCAAGTCATCGGCGAAGCGGCCACCGCCGTTCCGAAGGAGCGTCGCGACCTCCACCCGGAAGTCGCCTGGGCGACGATCATCGGGATGCGGAACATCCTGGTCCATGCGTACTGGAAGATAGACATGGACACGGTCTGGGAGGTCGCCACGGTGCAGCTCCCCAACCTGATCCCGTTTCTTCGCGAGATCATCGGCAGTTCTGGCCAACCGTCCAACTAGCCGCCGAACCACGTATACTCTCGCCTCATCTCTCCCCCGTGAGGCGTTCCCACCATGGACTATCGTAATCTCGGCCGCTCCGGTCTCCAGGTATCCGTCGTCGGCCTCGGCTGCAACAACTTCGGCATGCGGATGGATATGGATGCGACCCAGGCCGTCGTTGATAAGGCGATCGACCTCGGCATCACCCTCTTCGATACGGCCGACGTGTACGGCGGCTCTGGCAAGTCCGAGGAGTTCCTCGGGAAGGCGCTTGGCAGCCGCCGCCACGACGTGGTGGTCGCCACCAAGTTCGGCATGAAGATGGGCGAAGGCCCCTTCAAGTCCGGCGCCAGCCGCAAGTACATCATCGCCGAATGCGAAGCCAGCCTCACCCGCCTCGGCACCGACTACATCGACCTCTACCAGATCCACACTCCTGATCCTTCGACGCCGGTCGAAGAGACGATGCAGGCGCTCGATGACCTGGTTCGCAGCGGCAAGGTCCGGTACATCGGCCACTCCAACTTCACGGGATGGATGACGGCGGAGGCACACTACCTCGCGCAGATGAAGGGCATCACGCCCTTTGTCTCGGCGCAGAATGAGTACAGCCTGCTCTTCCGCGGGATCGAAGCGGAGCTGGTGCCGGCCATCGAGAAGTTCGGCGTCAGCCTCCTGCCCTACTTCCCGCTTGCCAGCGGCATGCTGACGGGCAAGTATCGCCGAGGCGAAGAGGCACCGGCCGGCACCCGCTTCGGGGAGTGGTTCAAGGGCCCGTATGGCCAACGGACGCTGAACGACCGCAACTACGACATCATCGAGAAGCTGGAGGCGTTCGCCAAGGAGCGCGGCCACAGCCTACTCGATGTCGCGATGGGGTGGCTGCTCACAAAGCCTTCCACGGGTAGCGTGATCGCCGGTGCGACGCGGATTGACCAGCTGGAACAGAACGCGGCTGCGGGACTGGCATGGCGGCTGACCGCCGAAGAGATGGCCGAAGTCAACAAGATCGCGTCCTGAGGGCGGCTCCTAACCGTCACTCCCAGGCCAGTGTCAGCACCCGGAACGCCTCGCGCACCGAGTCCGGGTGCGGCACAAGCTCGCCAAAGAAGAGCAGCCGCGTCTCCAGGTAGTCGAGCGCGGCCGTGGCGCTCGTTACATCGTCGTTGTCCGCCGCCTC
Organism: uncultured Anaerolineaceae bacterium; assembly: GCA_964591745.1. Taxonomy (GTDB): domain Bacteria; phylum Chloroflexota; class Dehalococcoidia; order Tepidiformales; family Tepidiformaceae; genus JANMTH01. Next base: position 1,576 of record CAZQCR010000153.1, on the reverse strand, counting down.
CGCGAAGAGCACCGTAGCGAAGGCGGCTGGCGCTGCTGCGATGGCGGCGCGGGCCGCCGTCTCCGTCAACGTGTCGCGATCCAGCCCCAACAGCCGGGCAATCTGAATAAGCCGAAGGTCCGTCACGCCACCAGTATGCCCCAGCGCGGCCCCTTCGCGGGCCGACCCGCCGTCGGAACACTTGCCACAGACCGCTCGACACCGCCCGGCCCACGCCACACCCCAGGTAGTCGCGCCCCTCAGCGGGCGCGGGTTGTTCGAACCCAGCCCCGCCCGCGCCCAGACGCACAGTAGCCGCGGCCCACTGGGGCCGCATACCACGTGGGAACCCCCGGACGCCGCCACCAACCGCCCGCCACACACACTAACAAGCCGCCCCTCGGGGGCGGCTTGTCGATATCCGAGTTGGTGGACCAAGGCCTACCGAGCCGGCGCTTCCCGCGGCAGCGGCGGCTTCACCTTGCTGTAGCAGGCGCTGCAGTACACCGGCCGCTCGCCCCGTGGCACAAACGGTACTTCGGTCATCTGGCCGCAATCCGCACACGCCGCCGGGTGCATCTGCCTCGGCGTCTTCCCGCCGAAACTGGCGAAATTGCCGTAGCGGACGTAGCCGTCGTTCTCCTGCATCGTGCTCTGTGTGGCACGCCGGGCCGAACGGCACGACTGGCAACGCGTCGGCTCGTTCATCAGCCCCTTGGCTGAATAGAACTCCTGCTCGCCAGCGGTAAAAACGAAGTGGGTGCTGCAGTCGCGGCAAGCGATCTGCTTATCAGCAAAGGCCAAGTGAATAGGGCTCCTGTTTCCGCACGCCGTGCGGGTCTTGCCACCAAGCGTAGCACATCCCCTTCCCCCCGCGCTTCACCCGCCACCATGCCAACTTTTCGGCCATACTGGATCCGTGACCGATCCCCTTCCCACCACTACCCTCACCCCACTCGACGCCGTCGGCGGCCCGCTCGGCGTCGCCGCCATCGTCGAAACGTTTTACGGCCTCGTCGAAGCCGACCCCGAGATCCGCGCCGTCTACCCCGAAGATCTCGCCCCCGGCAAAGAGAAGCTCAAGCTCTTCTTCGAACAGTGGCTTGGCGGCGAGCCCGTGTATTCTCAGAAGTACGGCCACCCCCGTCTCCGCCGGCGCCACTTCCCCTTCGTCATCGGCGAAAAACAGGCCGGCCTCTGGCTCCGCTACATGCGCCAGGCCGTCCAGGCCAACAACGTCCCCGCCGCCACCGAAGCCGTCATGTTCGAACGCCTCGCCCCCCTTGCCCAGCACATGGTCAACGCCCACGAAGACGTCCCCCGCGAACCCCTCGGCGAGGCTTTCCTGGAGTAGGCTGGGCCGAGACCGTCAGCGATCGCGAATGCGCGGGGGCCGCCCGCCTTCCTTAATCTGCACTCCCGGATCCGTCCATGGCGGTGGCGCCGGCGGCGGCGGCGGAACAGACGGGTTCGGTTGCGTCGCCATACCGGCTTCATGATACCCGGTCCGTCCCCCCTTCAGGTTCGCTGCCAACGTTTGCGCAGGAACTGGAGGCGGACCGAACGCGACGTGCCGGGGCGCAACGAAGAGCCGGTC
>CAZQCR010000152.1:0-8378 GCA_964591745.1 uncultured Anaerolineaceae bacterium | reverse complement strand
AAGCAGCCGTTCATCATCACCGAGACGCCGCCTTCCAGCTGGATCGGGATCGGCTCCGGGCGGCGCGTTGCGTTTTCTCCGTCGCGCGGCACCCAGGTCACCATCACCGTGTCACCCTCTTTCACGTGGGTAACCTTGCTCCCTTTGGCAATCACCACGCCCGTCGATTCGTGGCCGAGGATCTGGGCCGTGCCCGTCCGCGGGGCGTGCATCTGGTGCAGCTGCGAATGGCAGATGCCGCTGGCGTATTGCTTCACTACCACCGCGTAAGGGCCCGGGTCGGGCAACTTCACGTCATGGATCTGGAGCGGGCCGGGCTCACCCGGGACAACGACAACTCGTGCGGATGTGGGCATATGGGGAAGACCTCCTTCGAAGTCCCCGGATTCTAGCGGCTCCCGGGCCGTTCGTGTCCCTTTTCCCCGAAATCTCCAGAACCCGTCTCCCGTCTCCCGTCTCCCGTCTCGGTATCGCACGTTTCCACCAGCAGCGCTAGCATGCAAAGAGCTTTGCTGGGGTCGCCCGTTATCTTGGCCGTCGTTTGGATGCGAACCGCGAACTACATCTTCTCAGTAATCTCCATCGTCCTGGGTGTGGCCCTGCTTCTCTTCATGCTCACCCAGACAACGGGATGGAACATCGGCACAGCCATCGGCATCGTGCTGGTCCTGAACGGCGTAGTCCGGCTCTGGTTCGCCCAGGACGACCAGTGACAGCCTCACCAGCCACATCGCGAATCTGAGACCGGACCGGGTACCCGTTGGCCACGTCCCACACAATCGTCGTCCCCGTCAACAACACCCCCGCCAGCATGGAAGCGGTCGCCCTCGCCTGCCTCGTCGCTAAACCGCGTAAGGCCCGCGTCTACGCCGTCCACGTCATCGAAGTGCTCCGCTCGCTGCCGCTCGATACCCAGCTCGATGCCGACGCCCGCCGCGGCGAACAGGTCCTGCGCCGTGCCGAAGAGGTCGCCAGCGCCCAGGGCTATCAGCTCAGCGCCGAACTCCTCCAGGCCCGCGAAGCCGGCCAGGGCATCGTCGATGAAGCCCGCGAACGGAACGCAGACGTGATCATCCTCGGCGTCCGCGAGCGCCCCCTCGTTGGCGATTTCGACCTGGGGAAGACAGCCGATTTCGTTCTCCGCCACGCCGCCTGCGAAGTCTGGATCGTACGCCAGGGCAGCACCGGCGGCCTCGGCTTCACCAGTCACGGACACGAACAGGAGCACGACCAATGAACGTGATGATCATGGGATGCGGACGCGTCGGCGCCCGCATTGCCGGCATCCTTGACCAGATGGGCCACGCCGTCACCGTCCTCGATACCACCTCCGGCTCGTTTCGTCGCCTTCCCGAAGGCTTCCGCGGCATCCGCGCCGTCGGCAACGGCATGGATGGGCCTATCCTCGAACGGTCCGGTATCAAGACCATGGACGCCTTCATCGCCACCACCCAGGGCGACAACCGAAACTTCTTCGCCTCTATGATGGCCAAAGAGGTCTACGGCGTCCGCCGCGTCCTCTGCCGGTTCTACGACCCTGTGCGCGAACAGATCTTCAACGAACTCGGCCTCGAAACCTTCAGCCCCACAAGCCTGGGCGCCCAGGTCATGGTCGATATGCTGCTCAAGTCCGGAAAGACAGAGGCCTAGCGATGTACGTCATCATCTCAGGTGGGGGCAAGGTCGGCTTCTACCTCGCACAGGAACTCCTCAACGCTCATCACGAAGTCCTCGTTATCGAACGCGAAGCCGCCCGCTGCGTTCAGATCTCCGAAGAACTCGGCGAAGGCGTGCTCCAGGGCGATGCATGCGAGGCCACAACACTCGATGCCGCCGGCGTCGCCCGCGCCGATCTGGTTGCCGCCGTCACCGGTGACGATGAAGACAACCTCGTCGTCTGCGAGATCGCGAGGCGGCGGGGCGTTCCCCGCCAGGTTGCCCGGATCAACAACCCCAAGAACGAACTGCTCTTCAAGAAGCGCGGCATCGAAACCACCATCTCCGCCACCCAGGCGATCCTTGGCCAGATCGAACAGGAGCTGCCCACCCACGAGATGATCCCCCTCCTCCAGCTCAACAGCGGCCTCGAACTCGTCGAGATCCGCCTCCCCGAGACCTCGCCCGCCGCCGGCCGCTCCATCCGCGAAGTCCTCCTCCCGCCTGAATCCCTCATCTCCCTCGTCGTCGATCCCGGCGGCGTCCCCCGCATCCCCAGCGGCGAAACCCGCCTCAACCCCGGCGACGCCCTCGTCGTCGTCACCCGCAAAGAATGCCTGGACCTCCTTCGCGCCGCCCTCATCGGCGCCACCCACGGCATGGATACCTGAGCCAGTGAAGGTCGCGTATCTCGGCCCGCCGGGTACGTTTGGGGAAGAAGCCGCCCGGCGCATGACGCCCGGCGCCACCCACCTCCCCTTCCCCTCCCATGCCGCCGTCGCCGCCGCCGTCGAATCCGGCGCGGCCGAACTCGGCGTCGTCGCCATCGAAAACGCCCTCAGCGGTTCCGTCGCCGAGACCCTCGACATCCTCATCCACGACACAACCCTCGAAGTCCAGTCCGAATTCGTTCTCCCCGTCGTCCACAACCTCGTCGTCACGCCTGGCGCCGCCCTCGAACAGATCACCATCATCTACTCCCACACCCAGGTCTTCGGCCAGTGCCGTCGCTACATCGAGGCCACCTTCCCCAACGCCCAGGTCGAAGCCGCCCTCTCCACCAGCGAGGCCGTCGAACGCGCCCTCATTCATGGTCCCCAGGCCGCCGCCATCGCCACCGAGCGCGCCGCCGAACTCCACCACGGCCAGATCATCGCCCGCGCTATCCAGGATGTCTCCACCAACGCCACCCGCTTCCTTCTCCTTGGCCGCGGCCGCCCCGCGCCATCCGGACACGACCGCACCTCCATCGCCTTCTGGTTCGCCAACGACCGCCCAGGTTCCCTTGCCGGCGTCCTCAACGCCTTCGCCGGCCGCCAGATTAACTGCACGAAGATTGAAAGCCGTCCTACCCGCACAGCCTTCGGCGAATACGTCTTCCTCATCGATTTCGAAGGCCATCGCGACGAACCCGCCGGCCGCGAAGTCCTCGAAGCCATCGCCCCCCTCTGCTCCCGCGTGAAGGTCTTCGGCAGCTACCCTCGCTACGGCTAAGGCACCGCCGTGCCGGTTGCGAAGGGCCCACGCGCGCGCCATTATTCGCGAATGGACGACCCGGCCGTGCTCCCCGCCTCACCCACCTCCTCCCGTTCTCGTTATACAACGCTCTGGCTCGCCGCCGCCCTGGGGATGCTGCTGCACATCGCAGGCATCGCCTGGGACGTCGCGCTCCACGCACGCGACGAAACGCTCGCCGCGCGCGAAGGCGTCTTCACTCTTTCGAACCCCGGCCACATGCTGATCATCGTCGGGGTCGCACTCGGCGCGGCCGGCATCCTTGGTGTGGCCTTCACCTGGCTGCGAGAGCACACCGTGGGCGGTGCGCGGACACTCGTCGCCGGCGCCACGCTGCCCATCCTCGCGATCGCCGCCGGCGGAGCGTTCTGGCTGGCCTCGGAAGCCGAGCAATCCGATAGCGGCCAGCACGCCGCCGCCGAAGTCCATCACCCGGAGGCCGCCGTTGCCGCCACCGGCGCCACCCAGGCCGAGCACGCTCACGACCCCAAAGCGGCCGGCGCCGCCAGCACCATGTCCAGCGAGAACGCCCACTTCCACGGCAACGAAGTCGCCGTCAGCGAAGAGAACGTGCGCAAAGCGCTGACCTTCGTAGACGAGGTGAAGGCCGCTACGGCGAAGTACGAAGACGTTGCCGTCGCGCTCAATTCCAGCTTCGTCCAGGTCACGCAAGATCTCGAAGGCATCGCCGCCCACTTCATCAACTACGCCAACAACGCCGATGGGCAGGACCTCGCACCCAACCACCCCGAGGTCCTCCTCTACAGCAAGCGGCTCGATGGAACATGGCGCTTCGTCGGCGTCATGTTCCAGACAGAGAGCATCACCGAGACACCGCCCTCCGCTTTCGGCGGGCTCGATGTCTGGCACTACCACGAGGACCTTTGCTTCGAAGCCGGGCGTGGCGTGCGGATCGCCAAAGAAGCGGAATGCCTCGGCGGCACCTACGTCGCCCGCACCCCCTGGGAGCTCCACGTCTGGACGCAACCCGGCGCATCCGGCCTCTTCGCCCACGACTACGCCCCCATTAGCCCCGGCGGCTTCCCACCCGCCACACGCACCGCCGCCCAGGATGTAGCCCGCAGCCAAACATCGCGCTAATCACCCGTTCCTTGCCCCGGCGGCCACATTTTGCGGACCGTTTACACACTCCCGGATCGGGCTTCACACAGGGCCCCTAGGCTAACGGTCAGAGAGAACTGGTTGTTGCGGACTCCTTCCCCGCCACACCAACCGCGCAAGCGGTCCGCCGCGGCCACCAGGTCTCCAATCCGTTCCCCGGTCACTCATCGCAAGTTGAGCGACCGGGGTCCGGATAGCACCTTTCGGCTTCATCCCTACCTCTCCCAAGTCCACCGAAGCCGGACACCAGAAGCCCCCGCTTACGCGGGGGCTTCGCCTTTGGTTCACCTGGAACAGCGCGGCCCCGAACATAGGGCGAACCATCGTTCCGGCGTACACTCCTCCACGAGCCAACTTCACACCCACGGGTAACGAGCCGAATGTCCGGTCACTCCAAATGGTCCACCATCAAGCGCCAAAAGGGCCTCACCGACGCCAAACGGGGCGCCGTCTTCACCAAGCTCTCCCGCGAGATCATCCTCGCAGCCAAGCAGGGTGGACCCGATACCACCATGAACTTCAAGCTTCGCCTCGCCATCCAGCGGGCCAGGGCAAGCAACATGCCCAACGAAAACATCGAGCGCGCACTCGCCAAAGCCACCGGCACCGGCGCCGAAGAGCAGCTCGAAGAGCTCACCTACGAAGGCTATGGGCCCGGCGGCACCGCCATCCTCCTCAGCTGCCTTACCGACAACAAGAACCGCACCGTCGCCGAAGTCCGCCACCGCTTCAGTCGCGCCGGCGGAAACCTCGGCGAAAACGGCTCCGTCGCCTGGCAATTCGCCGCCAAAGGCGTCATCACCATCCCCGCGGCCGGCCAGGATGCCGACGAAATCGCCCTCTTCGCCATCGACGCCGGCGCCGACGATGTCGATGTCAGCGACGACAGCATCGAAATCCAGACCGAGCCCGCCAACCTCGAAGCCGTCCGCAAGACACTCGAAGGCAACGGCATCGAAGTACAGAACGCCGACTTCGCCATGGTCCCAAAAGTGATGGTCGAACTCGATGAAAAGACCGCCCACCAGGCCCTCAAACTCATAGACGCCCTCGAAGACCTCGAAGACGTCCAGCGCGTCTACTCCAACGCCGACTTCAGCGACGAAGCCCTCCAAAGCTACGAAGGCTGACAGCCAGCGAGCCTGGATGTCACCCGCCCCTTCGCCAACGGCTCTTCCACCCGTAGTCTTTCCTCATGGTTCACATCGCTCCAGCACCTCCGGCCTCTCCCGCCGCTCGCCACCTCCGCATCCTCGGCATCGATCCCGGCCTGACCGTCACCGGGCTGGGCGTCATCGATATCCAGGGCGACCGCTGCGTCCACCTGCATCACTCCGTCGTTCGCACCCGCCCGGCCGATGGAGCCGCCGCCCGCCTCGTCGCCATCCGTGACGCCGTCCGCGACGCCGCCCGCCACTGGCTGGCGACAGAGGGCGCGGTAGAGGCGGGGTTCGTGGCGAACAACGCGAAGTCCGCGCTCGCCCTCGGGCAGGCGCGGGCCGCCGCGATCCTCGGTCTCGCCGATGCCGGGCTTACCGTCAGTGAATACGCCGCAACCGTCGTCAAGCAGACTGTGGCAGGCTACGGGCAGGGCGAAAAGAGCCAGGTCGCCCAGATGGTCCGGCTCCAGCTCGGCCTCTCCGCCATCCCCACTCCCGCCGATGCCGCCGACGCACTCGCCATCGCCATCACCCACTGGGCCCACTCCCGCCTCGCCGCACGCCTGTAACGCCCTCGCCTTCTGGTACCATGGACACTATCCAGAACCGAGGCACGGATCATGGCTGAGATCCTCGTTCGCGACATCGATCCCGCGTCAGTCGAGCGCCTCCGAGAGCGGGCCCGCCGCAACCAGCGGTCGCTCGAAGCCGAAGCGAAACGCATCCTCGAAGACGGCGCACCCCCGGAAGCATCGGCCGATCCGAAGAAGGAGTTCCGGGAGTGGTCCGCCGCATTCCGCGAACGGCTACGTGGCCGAGACCACTCTGATAGCGCGGACCTCATTCGCGAAGACCGCGATAGCGACCACGGCCGAGAGTGGCGACCATGAATGGAGCCGTGGCGTTCCATCGCCACTGATGGTACGCACCATCGACGACAGCGCACCTGCTTCGCGCCCCGCAGTGCCGTACGTGGTACCGGCCGCACGCCGTCTCAGAAGTACCCTTGACGCTCTTGGCGCTTCACCCCTCCGGCGACGAGCCCGACCCTCACCGCAGCGGCGAAAAATCCGTTGGCGCCAGGATCCGGTTCTCGATGTGGTGCACCAGCGCCCCATCCTTCTCCGATTCCGCCCGCGCCGCCCGCCAATCCGGATCCGCCGCGAACGCCGCCCACGCCTTATCCCGGTGGGCCAGGTCATCAAAGCCCAGGATGTACCAGAGTTCGTCACTCCGCCCGCCGATCGAGTTCATCCAGTAGCCAACGTTCGTTATCCCATGCTTCTCGAAAAGCTTGCAGGTATGGTCGCGGAAGCGGGCCTGCAGTGCGCCCATTTTCCCCGGATTCGCTGTGTAGATGCGCAGCTCATGGATCATTGATAGTCCTCCCGTGGCATAGTGCCCGCCATCCTACAGACTCGCGGAGATCGAAGCGCTCCTTGAGCGAGGCCGTCCCCCTCCCTATGCTCGGTCGCAGCCGGTAACCCTGCCTATGACCAACCTCGACATCGCCAACCGATTCTTCAACGCCCTCCTCGCCGGGGATGCGGATGGCCTCGACCGGCTGTTGGCGCCCTCCGCCATCTTCTGGCAGAACTTCGATGGGCGGGAGATTCCACGCGAGGAGTTCTTACCCGGTTGGGCCGGCCTCTCGAAGGCCGTACGCGACCTTCATTTCGAAGATGTCCGGCGCACCGGCACATCCGCCGGCTTCGTCGAACAACACACCCTCGCCGGCGTGACGCCGGCAGGCCAACCGTTCGCGATTCACGGCTGCTTCATCGCCACGGTCGAGGCCGGTCAGATCATTCGTCTCAACGAATACCTCGATTCGGCCCAGCGCGCGCCGCTCCTCGCCGCCAGGGTACCGGGATGACGGAGCACACGCACGACGCGATGCTCGACCGCCTCTTCGCCGCAATTCCTCGTGGCGACATCGCAGCCGTCGAGACAATCTACGCACCCGGGGCCCAGATCTGGCACAACACCGACAACGCGGTGCAGGATGTCGCCGCCAACCTGCGGACGCTGGCCTGGGTCTCCCGCTCCATCCGGGAACTGCGCTACGAAGAGATTCGCCGCACCCCCCTCGACTCCGGGAAGGTCCTCCAGGAGCACGTCCTCCGCGGCATCGCCCCCAACGGTCAGCCGCTGAACATCGTCGCCTGCATCGTCTTCACCTTCGATGCCACCGGGCGCATCAGCCGCCTGGAGGAGTACCTCGACTCCGCCCAGGTCGCGGTGCTCACGTCATGACGCCGGGGGCGAAGCTGCGTGAAGCGATGGCCCGTGGAACGGTGCTCGCTCCCTTCGTTTTCGACGGCGTCCAGGCGAAGCTCGCCGAGGCCGCCGGGTTCGAAGCGCTCTACATGTCCGGCTTCGGCACCGCCGCCAGCCACGGCCTTCCCGATCTCGGGATGATCGGCCTCGCTGAAATGTCGGCCAACGCCGCCCGCATCGCCGCCGCCGTCCACGTCCCCGTCATCGCGGACGCCGACACTGGCTACGGCAACGAAGCGAACGTCGCCCGCACCGTCGAGATCTACGAGCGCGCAGGCGTCGCCGCCCTTCACATCGAAGACCAGGAGTGGCCCAAGCGCTGCGGCTTTCTCGAAGGCAAGCGCGTCATCCCCCGCGAGGAGATGGTCCTCAAGGTCCGCGCCGCCGTCGCCGCCAGGACGGACCCCGCCCTCGTGATCATCGCCCGCACAGACGCTCTCCAGCCCAACGGCTGGGACGACGCGATGGACCGCGCCCGCGCCTACCGCGAAGCGGGCGCCGACATGGTCTTCGTCGATGGCCTCAAGTCGCGCGAAGCGATCGAGCGGGCGGCACGCGACCTCGCCGGTATCCCCCAGCTCCTCAACACCTGGCTCGTCACCCCCGAGGAAGCCCGCGCCATGGGCTTCGCCGTCTACATCCACC
>CAZQCR010000151.1:0-8406 GCA_964591745.1 uncultured Anaerolineaceae bacterium | reverse complement strand
CAGGCGGTGCAGGGCCTCCCCGAAAGGGAGCGCCTGGTGGTGTCCCTGTATTATGTCGACAAACTGACGATGCGCGACATCGCCAACATCCTCTCGGTCTCGGAGACGCGTGTCAGCCAGCTACACGGGCAGGCGGTAAAGCGGCTCCGCCGATCGCTGCTACGGAACGCCGCCTGAGCGCCAGCCAGGCAATCCGTCGCCCCCTGTTCGGACGGCCGCCCCTCACCGGGCGGCCGTTTTGGCGTCCAGGATTCGGATTCCACGATGGTGTGGCCGGGCGTTCACCATCCTGTAACCCTACGCAGCCGGGGCACTCTGCCGAAGATCCACGTGTAACCATCCGCGTGATCGATGTTGCGCGGGTGAACGGGGCGGACCACGTAGTGGCTACAGGGTGTTCCGAAAGGGATGCCGCGGTGAGGAACGGGAGAGAGAGTTATGGCAGACCGACACGAAGACAGGACCCGCAGCGCGGTCGCGTTCGTTACCCACACGCGCGATTATCGCTCGGCCGATCTGCTCCCGGCGCTGGCCCGGCACGGGTTTACGACGACGGAACGGCCGCATGACCGTGACACGGACCGGCTGCTGGCGCAGTTCGACCCGGACCTCGTTGTGCTGGCGGTGGACCCGCGGCATGAGACGGACCTGGCGTTGATTCGCAACGTCGCTCGAACGTCGACGGCGGCACTCCTGGTACTGGCGCCGGGGCCGCACACGAACGGCCTGGGCGCGGCGCTGGAGGCTGGAGCGGACGTCTGCCTGCGTGATACGGACGGGCCAGAGTTGCTCGGAGCGCAGCTCACGGCGTTTGCGCGGCGCAACTCCGGCCCGGCTCCTGAGCCGGTGGAATCGGACACGCCAACGCTGATCACGGTTCGGGACCTTGCCCTGAACTTCGACCGCTGCCAGGCGACCAGGGACGACGAGCTCATCCCGCTGACACCGACGGAGTTCAAGATCCTGGCCTACCTGGCGAAGAACGCGGGCAAGGTTGTGAGCCCGGTCGAGATCCTCCGGGCGGTGCAGGACTACACCTACTCTGAGCGCGAAGCCCAGGAGATCGTGAAGGTCTACATCCGTCGTATTCGCCGCAAGGTGGAAGCCGACCCTTCTGAGCCGAGCTACATCGTGAACGTCCGGGGCTTCGGCTACATGCTGGAGCGGCGGATCATCAAGCGCGCGGCGCCGGTAACGCAGGCCGCATAAGGCTGGGAGTTCGGCTGCTCACGCAAAACAAGAAGGGCCGTCCCGAGGGGGGCGGCCCTTCTTGCGGCATGTCCTATGAGTCACACACCGGTGCGGTGTCGGGAGTGCCCGTCTCAGCTTGCCCGAGCGGACCCGCTAAGTGACGTATTGTCTGCCTCGAAATGCACGTCGATTCCGGCGGGGCCCCAGCTGCGCTGGCGGAAGTTCCATACTTCCAGACCTTCGGTCACACCGCTCATGAGATTGACCTCAGCGAGTAGCCCTTCCCCGATCTCGCGGGTCACCTGGCCGACATGCCGTTCCACTAAGTCGATATATAGGATGTCCGCTTCGGCGTCATAGTTAAGCTTCATCGTCACTCCATAATACATCACCGGTACTGATTGGACGGTCACTTCGGTAAGCTGTCACGATCCACCAGCGGCTGGCATGGTCCAGGCGGACTGCGACCACGTAAGCGAGCGGCACCACGCTGTCCATAGTACGCACGAACAAGAACTCGCTCAGATCGGATTGGCGCTGGCGAACCTCGGCCGGCGAGCGCAAAACGTCCGCAACGAGAGCCCTATCCGCCGGCGTGAAATAGCGATGTCTTGCACGAATGTGGCCCCATCGCTCAGCGGTCCACTCGACAGAGGCATCGAGGTAGGGACACGGCAACCAGGCCATGGCCGCTCTACTCGGTCAGCCGCCGGTAGAGCGCCGGTAGGCGGCTGGGGAGGGCCTCGATATCGGCGACGACTTCGTAGCCCATGTCTTCGCACATGGTCTTCAGGTAGTCGTGGCCGGCGCGGTCAACGGTGAGGGCGAAGGGGGTGATGCCTTCGCGCTTGGCCTCGTTCAGCGCCTGCTTCGTGTCGTGGATGGCGTACTCCTTCTCGGTGCGGTCGCGCCCATAGCCGTGGTCCTGGGGGCGTCCGTCGCTGAGGAGGACGAGGATCTTCACCTTGGCGTCCGTGAGCTTCAGCTTATGGATGCAGTGGCGAATGGCCGGGCCCATTCGGGTGGACCGGATCGGCGTGATCTTGTCCAAGCGCTTCTTGATCGGCCCATCGAGCTGCTCGTCGAAGTCCTTGATGACGAAGAATTCGACGTTGTCGCGGCCGTAGCCGCTGAAGCCGTAGATGCCGTACTGGTCGCCGATCGTCTCGAGGGCGGTCATGAGGAGGACGGTGGACTCCTTCTCGAGGTCGATGATCCGCTTGGGCGGGCTGGTCAGCTCCTGGCGGCGCTTGGAGACCCACCAGCTCAGGTACTTGCGGGGGTCGTCGTCGTAGTCGTCGTCGTCGTACTTCTTCTCGCGCTTGTTGATCTCTTCATCGGTTGAGGCGGACATATCGATGAGGAAGGCGACGGCGACGTCGCGTTCGATCTTGTTGCGGCGCCAGTAGATCTTCTCGTTCGGGGAGCCGCCGGCCTTGCGCTCGATCATCCACTCGATGGCGGCGTCGAGATCGAAGTCTTCGCCCTCGGGCAGGCGCTTGATCTTGCGGAAGAGCTCGGGCTTCATCAGCTCGAACTGCTTGCGCGTCTGGGCGACGAGGCCGGCATGCTCGCGCAGGGTGTTCTCGTAGAAGTTCTCGTCGCCCTGTTCGAGCTTGGATTCTTTGACGGCGCACCAACGGGGCTTGTAATCCTGCGCGCGGAAATCCCACTCGTCGTAATAGTAGACGGTGACGACGGGAGCGAGGGCTTCCTCGCCCTCTCCTTCGCCAGAGCTGTCGTCGCCGGTCGGGTCGCCCTTGTCGTTCTTCTTCTCGCCAGCGGGTGTGCCCGCCTCCTTCATGAGGTTCGAGAGGAACTGGCCGGTGGTGCTGTCGAGGTCGCCCTCCATCAGGGCGTCGAGGTCGATTTCGGCGCTCTTTTCGAGGAGTTCCGCGAGCTGTTCGGGGGTGAGGGGGACAGGAGATTGCTGGCCGGCGTCACCGCCCTTGGCGTCCTGTCGCAGCTTCATCAGGAGCTGGACGAGTTCGGGCTTAAAGTCGCCGCGGAAGTCGACATCGTCGGGGCTGCGGTACTCCTCCTCGCCCTCGCCGACATCGCCCATCTGCATTTCCCCGCCTTCGCCGCCGCTTTCGCCACCGCCATCCATGGGCATGTTCTGGCCGCCCTCCTGGGGCTCGACAGTGTCCCATTCGCCTTCCTCACCATCTTCGCGTGTGTTGGGGATGGCGAGGGCGAGGCGGTAGAGGCGGTACGTGGCTTCGGCCGAGTCGATAACAGACGCCTCGGGGGCGTTGACGGCGCCGAGGAGGCCGAGGCCTTTGCCCATCTCGTCGGCGCGGGCCTTGGGGAAGCGGACTGCATCGTGCCCGTCGAGGCTGGCGCGGACGAGATTTTCGACGAACGCCTGGCGGAGGGGCAGCTCCTTCACGTCGGGCCGGGCCTCCAGGGCCGCCTGCTGCATGCGGATGAGCGGCCGGCGAATGCCGCCGTACTCGCGCCGGATGGCGGCATCGACGCGTCCGTCTTCGACGATCGTAAAGAGGTCGCTGGCGAGCTTGCGATCCGGGAAGAGGTCGAAGAAGCGCTCGATATCGGTGACGGCCTTGCTTTCGAGCTTCAGGGCCGCTTCGGCGACTCGCGGTTCGAAGACGGAGGGCTCGCGGGCCATGCGGTAGTCGAAGCTGCCGAATTCGATGCGCGCCGCCTGGTGGGTGGCGAAGACCTTGATGGCGGCGAAGTTCTCGTCCTTATCGGCGTAGCGTTCCATGACTTCGGGAAGGAAGATCGTGGTGCCTTCGGTGCTGGCACGGTCTTGATCGACCCAGCCGATGCCCTTTTCGGCAAGGGCGGCCGTGGTCTGGACGCTGAGGTTGCGGCCGGTGAGCGCCTTGCAGTAGAGGCGCAGCACCTCGCCGACCTTGGAGAGTTCGACGCGTGCGGAGAGGGTGTCGAGGACGTCTTCGCCGCGGGTGGACTGGAGGCGGAAGTAGGCTTCGCCGCCGTCGTGGCTGCCCTGGAGGATGCGCAGACCGTGGTTCTGCCAGGACTCCAGTTCGTCGATGCGGATGCGGTGGAGGACGCGGGGGACGCTTGAGACGAAGTCCATAGCGGCATATGCGGAGTACGGTGCGAGCTGCTCGGCCAGTTCGACGACCTTGTAGTGGTCGTCTGGCTCAAGTTCGCCAAGGGCGAGCGAGGCTTCTTCGAAGTACTGGAAGGCCGAGCGGTTATGTCCACGAGCGACCTGGGCGGAGAGCAGGAGGTACCGTTCCCTGACCGGCTGGTGCACTTTCTGCAGGAGCGGCACGCCGCGTTCGAAGTAGAGGCGCGAATCGGCCCAGCTGGACTGGGCGAGTTCGACGGCGAAGGCGATGAAGGGGACGCGGTCGTCTTCGTCGAGCTTCTTCAGGACATCGGGGGCGCTAGCAAGGCAGGCGGAGGCCAGTTCGTAGCTGTGCCGGGCGAGTTCATCGATGAAGAGGACGAGCCGTGTGGCCTGGCTGATGCGGAGGGCGCTGAAGACGGCGGGTGCGAGGTCGTAGAACTGGGCGGCGAGCGAGGAGCTCTTCCAGTTGCCTTTGTAGAGACGGCGTCCCATATCGGCCCATTGACGCAGGTGGGCCGGGCCGACCGCCTCGATGGCGGCGGGAGAAGAACGAAGGAAGGAGACGGCGAGCGGGGCGGACTCGGCGGCCATCGAGAGCGATTCGCGGCCGAGCCCTTCGATCGCATCCCAGGTGGTATTCGCGGGAAAGGCTTCGCCGGCCTTGAAGTACTCGAGGGCCGCTTCCCATGAGCGGAGGCTGAGGGCTGTTAGTTCGAGGCCCATCTGCGTCCAGATCTGGAGCTGGGAGGGCGTAAGGCGAAGGGCAAGCGAGCGAAGAGCGGACTCGAAGTGCTGTTCGAGCGGCGCCGGAAAGCCCGACAGCCTGCTGTGATGCCGTGCCAGGAGTTCACCGACGATGCTCATTCCCTCTCCTCTTTCCCGGCCCAACCCGGGGCGGCCCCATGCCAAACGGCAAGGCTACAGCTTCCCGGACGAAGCGACGAAGTTGCGTGTGGGATCCTTGTAATCGTAGAACGTGACTTCGTCCGTTGTCGTGTCCCAGACGGCGCAGGAGAGGAAGAAGTCGTTGCGATGATCGCGGGGGTCGCCGGCCGAGCCAGGATTTATGACAAGCACCTTCCCATATCGTTTGGCCATCTGGAAGTGGGTGTGGCCGACGATGAGGGTGTCGCACTGCAGGTCGGCCGCCTTGCTCCAGACGGCCTCGTGCGGGTAGTGGTAGTCCTTCCAGGGTTCCCACGGAGACCCATGCGTCATCATGACCCGCTTGCCGTCAACATCACGCTCGATTCGGTAGGGCTGTTCACGCATCCAGGCCACCAGCTCCTGGTCGACCTTCGGGCCACCGAGCGCCCGGACGCCGTCGGGACCGAGGATCGTCTCTTCGTGATTGCCGAGGACGACGGCTGAAGCGTGCTCGCGGAGGTACGCCACGACTTCGTTCGACCAGCGGAACTGGAAGACAGCGTCGCCCGCGCACCAGAGTTCGTCGAAGGGCTGCATGAGGGCGACGGCGAGTTCGAGGCCGTGGATGTTGCAGTGGATGTCGGAGACGATGGCGATTCTCAAAGTGCTGAGCGCCGAGTGCTGAGTGCTCGCCCTTCACTGTCAGCGTCACGACGACGTGCGACGGCGGCGCGGAGGCCCTGAATGACGCGGCTCGCCTCTTCAGAGCGGGATTTCAGTTCGCTAAACGTGGCGTCATCGAGGTAGCCTACGTCAAGAGCCACGTACAAATGAGAGCGCACCTCGGCACAGGAACTCTTCGCGACCGACAGGAACTGGTGGAACTCGCCCGGCCGGTTGCGATCGAATCCTTCGGCGATGTTCGCCATCGTCGAAACGGCGGCCCGCTGAATCTGAGAAGCAAGTCCGAAGTCCCGTCGGAACTCTTCGCTGCGAGTCGCGACGTAGACCCTTCGCGCCAGATCCCGCGCCAATTGCCATGCGAGGAGATCCTCAAACCGGCGCACCCCGTCTGTCACGCTTCACCTCTTAGCTGAGCACTCAGCACTCAGCACTCAGCACCTACTCGAAGATACTGGTCACGACCTCTTCGATGCTGCGCTGGACTTCGCTGTCGTCGGTGAGGGCCCACGTGACGGCGACCTGGCAGGCGCGGCGAGGGGCGATTCCCTGGGCGATGAGGCGGCCCGCGTAAATGAGCAGGCGGGTGCTGACGCCTTCGCTCAGCCCGTGTTCGCGGAGGTTGCGAACCTTTTCGCCGAGCTTGGCGAGGTCCATGGCGCGGTCGCGGGCGACGCCGGATTCGTGCGCGATGATCTCGGCTTCCTGGTCCTTGGGCGGATAGCCGAACTCGATCGCGATGAAGCGCTGGCGGGTGGAGTGCTTGAGGTCTTTGAGGGCGCTCTGGTACCCCGGGTTGTAGGAGATGACGAGGAGGAAGCCGTCTGCCGCTTCGACCACGTTTCCGAGCTTTTCGATGGGAAGGAGGCGACGGTAGTCGGTGAGCGGGTGGATGAGGACGGTGGTGTCCTTGCGTGCTTCGACGACTTCATCGAGATAGCAGATGGCGCCGATCTTGACGGCGCGCGTGAGTGGACCATCGACCCAGCGGGTGCCATCGACATCGAGGAGGTAGCGGCCGACGAGGTCGCTGGCGGTGAGGTCTTCGTGGCAGGCAACCGTTATGAGCGGCGACCCGTGCGCTGGCGTGCCGCCCGATGCGGTGGCCCGGGCGGCGGGACGGCCCAGCCGGTAAGCCATGTATTCGACGAAGCGCGTCTTGCCGGCGCCGGTGGGGCCTTTGAGGAGGACCGGGATTCGCTGTGCGTAGGCCGTTTCGAAAAGGCTAACCTCATCGCTAATGGGGAGGTAGTACGGCTCTTCGTCGACGGTGTAATCCTCGACGGCGGTGGTGGTGGATCCGCGTTGTTCTGACATTTCCCTACCTCCCGGCCGCCTGGCGCAGCCGATGCTGAAGTTCTTCCCACGCTCCGGAGATGCTCGTTTCGAGCGCCTCCAGGGTCGAGTTGTTCTGGATGACGACGGTAGCGCGCGCCGTCCGCTCAGCGTTCGAGAGCTGGGACGCAATGCGGGCGCGCGCGGCGGCCTCGTCGAGGTTGTTTCGCTGTGCGAGCCGCGTGACGGCCTGGTCGGGTTCGACGACGACGACCCAGACCTCGTCGCAGAGGTCCTCCCACTGCGCTTCGAAGAGGACGGCGGCCTCGAGGACGGCGAGCGTGTTGCCAGCGGTCTCCAGCTCTGAGAGCTCTTCGCTGGCGAGCTTGCGGATGCCGGGCCAGACGATATCGGTGAGCCGCTTCAGCTCTTCAGGCTTGCCGAAGACTTTCGCGCCGAGGACCCGGCGGTCGATCGTGCCGTCCTCGGACACGAGGTCGTCGCCGAACGCCTGGACGACGGCCCGGAAGGTATCGGTGCCGGGGTCGTAGGTGCGATGTCCGAGGATATCGGCGTCGATGACGGGGACGCTCTTCTCGCGAAAGAAGCGGGTCACGGTGGTTTTGCCGCTGGCGATGCCGCCAGTGAGACCGATGACGTGCAAGGAGACGCTCCGGGGGGAGGTGGAATTGGCCGAACGGATAGGATAGGCCGAACTATCCCAACGGGCCAAAAGCGGCCCGGTCCGCATCGTTGTGCGCCCTTCCGGTTCGGCCGCCATCACGTGCTACCATGGGTTCAACCTTGAAGACAGCTACTCCCGGCACGTCGCCGTCCGGGAGTGGGATGGCAGCGATTGAGTAGCACAGACGAGCACCTGCGGTGGTGGCGAGCCGGCCAGGCGAGAACCGGGGCGCGGCCGCTCTATTTCCTGGGGGTGGGCGCGGCTTGCGCAGTGGTCCAGGGTGGATTGCTCGTCCTTCTCACCGAGCTGGGCGCGGTCGGGAACATCGGGAACCTCATCGCGTTCGCGATCTCCGGGCAGCTCAACTTTTTCCTGAACACGGTCCTGACCTGGCGCGATACGGTGGTTTCCGCCCGCCGTGGGCGCGTCCTCCGCGTTCTCCGCTTCAATGTGGTCCTGGCTGCCGCCGCCCTAGCCAACCAGGTCCTCTATCTTGGCGCCCGGGCCGTGCTCCCGTACCTCCTGGCGGCGGCGGCGGCCCTCATCGTCACGACCGTGGCGAAGTACAACCTTTCCAACCGCAGGGTCTTCCGGCGCCGGCCCGGGCCCGCGCTGGCGCCGCTGCTGCGTGAACCCG
>CAZQCR010000150.1:0-8443 GCA_964591745.1 uncultured Anaerolineaceae bacterium | reverse complement strand
CGGGAATCCTACCGGACTCCCGGAAATTCAACTTACAAGGGGCAGGGGGTGAGGGAGAGATGCCCTGCAACGACCGCCAACATAAACAAGCGAGGCTAGTCTGGCAGCGGCCCCGTGAGCGAAGCGCGCTGCGAGACCTCGATCGCGTTCCCATCCGGGTCAGCGATGAAGGAGATCCGGGCGACGCCGCCGAGCGTGACCGGGGTCCGGAGCTCTTCCACGCCGCGGCCCGTTAGGTCAGAGTGGACGCCGTCCACGTCCCAGACCTGAACCGTGATGTAGCGGTAACCCGGCGCCCGCATCGTCTCCGCGCGGATGGCATCGCGCGAGGCGGCGAAGGACATAACGGTGTCACCCCAGCGGTAGGCGCGTTCGCCGGCCGCCTCCAGCCCCAACTGGTCGCGATAGAAGCGATGGAACGCGGCCTCGTCTCGGACGGCCATCCGGATCCCGATCCCCGTGACCCCTTCATGGCCCGGTGGCACGATCGTGACCTGGTTACCGTCCGGATCCGTCAGTTGGAGGGGCGCGTCAATCCCCTCGCGGGCGATCAGCAGCTCTCGGTACCCGCCCGCTGGCGCCGGGTCGAGGCCCTCGCGCGGCTCGTTCAGCTTGAACACGGAGCCGTTCAGGCCGTGGCGGTGCTGGCGGCTCCCGCCACCAAGCGCAAGCACCTCCTCGAACGGCAGGCCAACCGTCTCCTGCCAGAACTGCAGCATCGGCTGCAGCCGGTTCGTATGGAGGCCGATATCGATGTGGTTCTTGGCGAGGCGCATGGCCGGCATTGTACTCCGCCTAACGCCCGCCGCCGCGGAACGAGCGGTTCAGACGACGTCCGCTCGGCCGCCCTGCGGTCAGGTTGTCGTAGGCCGGGTGACCGTGATCACCCCGGCAGCCCGCTCCAGTTGTTCGCGATCGAACGTCACGAGCGGCTCACCAAGCCGCTCGGCAAGCGCCACGTAGAGGGCGTCGCATCCCCTCAGGCCAACCGCGGCGGCGATTTCCGCAGCGCGCGTGCAAAGGCTGAGGTCCGAATCCACGAAATGGAACTTCCGGTCCGAACTGAGACTGAGCAGTGCCTCCTGGGCCTTGCGCGCATCGCCGGTGAGTCGACGAATGGCGCCAGCCACCTCCGTTAACAAAATGGTTGGCGCGTAGATCATCTCTGTTGAGCGATGCGCTTCGCCCCACCATCGTAGCCCCGGCCCATGGAGCGAGTCTGTCGCGACAAATGCGGAAGTCGTGACACTGGCGTCGGCGATGGCCACTAGCGTCGCCCCTCGGCGACGGCGTCCACACCAGACGCGCCCGGGGGGAGGCCCTCGCTGATCCTGGCCACTATTTCGTCAAAGTGGGCCAGCCACTCTTTAATCTCCTCATCGGTCATTGGCCCGTCCTCGGCCGGGACATATGGCTTCAGGACCGCTACCGGCTTGCCATCGACCGTGATCACGTACCGCTGCGAACGTTCACGCACGTCACGGACGATCTGCGTGGCCCGGGTCTTGAACTCCTTGACGCCTACGCTGTGCATGCGAACACCTCAGTGACTACGACGGTAGTCACTGAGGCGACGCTCGTCAATGGGGACGTAGCACGATTGAGAAGCCAGTGGTTGCCGGCGGGCGCGCCTTCTTGCTGGCCCCAAACTGTCGAAATCGGTGCCAGCTGGTTGATGTTTCGTTTGGCCCGCCTGCCGCGATGCCGTACGATCATACCGCCATGCGGACAGTCATCGACATCTCAAACGAACAGGTCCAGGCCTTGGCCGACTATTGTGCCGCGGCTCACGTTTCCCGCGCTGAGGCCGTGCGCCGGGCTGTTCGACTGCTGACTGCACAGGGAGAAGTCGAACAGCGCGAGCTAGACGCTGCCCTCGATGAGTCCTTCGGGATCTGGGAAGACCGGAAGATCGACGCCCGGGAGCTGGTCAACGCGCTCCGCGAGGAGTGGGCCGAGCGAGAGGAGCGCATATGGTCGAGCGTGCCGTCTTCGACAGCGACATGCTGATCGACCATCTCCAGGGCGTTCCTGAGGCCCGCACGGAGATGGCCGCCTGCCAGGAGCGCTTCATCAGCGTCGTGTCCTGGATCGAAGTGATGTCTGGCGTTCGGGATCCCGACGCCGACCGGCGCTGTCGGCGGTTCCTCCGTCGGTTTCAGCTCGTCCCGGTGGGCTTGGAAGTCGCCGAACTCGCCGCGGAACTCCGGCGCGTCCACAGACTGAAACTTCCCGATGCAACTATCTGGGCTACCGCGCGTTCGCTCGGCTGTGTCCTCGTGACCCGCAATACGGCCGACTTCGCTCGTTCGAATCCCGAAATCTACATCCCGTATGCGGTAACTCCTCGCCAGTGACGCTCACCCTTTCCGTCCTCGATCAGTCGCCCGTGCGAAAAGGTGGGAGCGCCCGCCAGGCCATCGCCGAAACGCTCGAACTCGCCGCCGCAGCCGACCGCCTGGGCTACCACCGCTACTGGATCGCCGAGCACCACAACTCGGGCGGCCTCGCCTCGGCGGCGCCCGAGATCCTCATCGGCGCCGTGGCATCGCGGACGAGACACCTCCGCGTCGGCTCGGGCGGCGTCATGCTCCCCCACTACAGCGCGCTCAAAGTCGCCGAGACGTTCCGCATGCTCGAAGCGCTCCACCCCGGCCGAATCGATCTCGGCGTAGGCCGCGCCCCCGGGAGCGATACGAAGACGGCCCGGGCACTCGCCAGCGGCGGCCCCGCCGGGGGCATCGACCAGTACGGCGAGCAGCTCATGGATGTGTATGGCTACCTCGCCAACGACATCCCTCAGGACCATCCGTTTAGCGGCATTCGCGCTACGCCCGAAGGCGACACGCTCCCGGAGCTCTGGGTCCTCGGCTCTTCCGCCGCCGGCGCGGAGTACGCGGCCGAGTTCGGCTGGAGCCACTGCTTCGCTCACTTCATCAACCCCGATGGGGGTGACCGGGCGATGCAGCTCTACCGTGACCAGTTTCAGCCCTCGCCTTTCCTCGCCGTCCCACGCGGCGCGATCGCGATCTCCGTCACCGTCGCCGATACGGAAGCCGAGGCCGAGCGCCTCTCCTGGAGCCGCTGGGGCTGGCGAATCATGGCCCAGAAGGGCGACCGCGCCGGCATCCCCACGCCCCAAGAAGCGCTCGCCTTCGACTACACCGAAGCCGAACGCGACTACTTGCTCTACGTGAGAAGCCGCTCCATCTTCGGAGACCCGGAACAGGTGCGCGGCCGGATCGTCCAGCTCGCCCGGGAGTACGGCGTCGAGGAGGTCGTCGTCGTCACCATCACGCACGACTTCGCCGCCCGCGTTCGCTCCTACGAACTCCTGGCGAAGGCCTTCGAACTCACGCCGCGAGGCTGACCGCGAACGCTTGGCTCAGTGCGCGTGCTGGCGCTGCTCCATCTCCAGCCGCACGTCCTCCGTGATGTCGTCGAGCTCCACCACGCCGCCGGGGCCTGTGGCCACCCGGAACACGGTTCCGTCCGCACTCAGGATCTCCACGCCTCCGGGAGAACGCCCCCGCTGATAGCCGGAGGGCGAAGAGCGCCACCCGACGAGCTTCGGATGCCCCTTCTGCCTCAACGCGTCCGTATAGAAGACGCTCAGCTGTTGCGGGTTCATGTAGAAGTCACTGCTTGCCATGGAGTCACCCCGTGGAGATCTGGCGCGCAGTGTAGCCCATCGGGTCCGCCCATCGTAATGATCTGAGATCCGTTCTGCGGGCCTGTTTGGGGCCGGAATTCCCGGCTAATCGCCCACTGCCTGCTCGGAGGCGCGGCCCTAGACTGAACGCATGTTAGGGACCGCGATACGTGTCGATAATCTGGTAAAACGATACGGACGGCTCGCCGCCGTCGATCACGCCTCGTTCACCGTCGACGAGGGCGAAATTTACGGGATCATCGGGCCCAACGGGTCCGGGAAGACCACGGCGGTCGAGTGCCTTCAGGGCCTACGACACGCCGACGCGGGCGACCTTTCCGTCCTCGGTATGGACCCACGGCGGGAGGGCGACCGCCTTCGCCACCTGGTCGGCAGCCAGCTCCAATCCTCGGCGCTGCCTGACCGGATCCACGTCTGGGAGGCTCTCGACCTCTTCGCCGCCCTCTCGCCCGTCGCCCGCGACTGGAAGGAGGTGGCGCGTGAATGGGATATCTACGACAAGCGCGATGCGGCCTTCGCCAGCCTCTCCGGCGGCCAGCGTCAGCGGCTATTCATCGCCCTCGCCCTCATCAACCGGCCGCGCCTCGTGTTCCTCGACGAGATGACCACCGGCCTCGACCCGAGTGCCCGCCGCCTCGCCTGGGACCTCATCCGAGCCATTCGGGAGCAAGGCGCAACGGTCGTCCTCGTCACCCACTTCATGGACGAAGCGGAGGCCCTCTGCGACCGCGTCGCCGTCTTTCGCCACGGCGTTGTGGTGGCCGAAAACACGCCCCACGAACTCGTTCGCACGCTGGCCCCGGCAAGAACGGTCCACTTTAGCGCGGCCGCCGATCTGCCGCTTACCTGGCTCGAAGCGGTGGCGGGCGTCCGCGCCGTGCAACGCCACGGCCGCCATGTCGAGGTGCACGGAGAAGGGCCGCTCCTCGCCCACGTGGCCGCCGCGCTCGTCGCCCACGGGCAGGCACCCGACGACCTTCGTGTCGATCTCCCGGACCTGGAAGATGTCTTCCTCCACGTGGCCGGGGAGTCCGCCCGTTGAGAGTCTTCGCCCGCCTCAGCCTTGTCGAATTGAAGCTCTTCCTCCGGGAGCCGCTCTCGGTGGTCTTCGCCTTCGCTTTCCCGCTTTTCATGCTCTTCGTGCTCGCCGGCGTCTTCGGCAACGAACTCGAAACCGATGACCCCGAATCGGTGCGAATTTGGCGGGGTGTCGCACCGACGGATTACTACCAACCGGCCTATGTGGCGCTCGTGATGGCCGCCGTCGGCATGGTGAGCCTGCCGCTGCGGCTCGCCGCCTACCGCGAACAGGGCGTGCTCCGCCGCTTCCGCGCGGCGGGGATTCCGGCCTTAGCCATCGCCGGCTCGCAGGCTGTCGTCGGGCTACTGATGATGGTAGCCGGTGGGCTCGCAATCACGGTCGCCTCGCGGGCCGTCTACGGCACATTCCTGCCACAGGCGCCGTTCCTCTTTGTCGCTGCGTGGGGAGTCTCTGCCGTGACTTTCGTTGCCCTCGGCGTGCTCCTCGGCTCGGTGTTACCCGGGGTCCGGGAGGCCCAGGGGGCCGGCATCATCCTCTTCGTCGTGATGATGATGATCTCCGGGGCCGGGCCGCCCCAGGAGGTGCTCAACGGCCCGATGCGGGCCGCGAGCCAGCTGCTCCCGCTCACCCATGCCGTCCTCCTCGTCCAGGCCACATGGCTTGGCGACGGTTGGGATTGGCTGGCGTTCGCCGTCCTCGCCGGCTTCCTCGCCGGTGGCGCGGTGCTCGCCGCCCGCCTCTTCCGCTGGGAGTGAGGCGGCCGGGAATAACCCGCGGGTCGGCCGCCTCAGAACTCGCTGCTCACCCCTCGGACGATCTCCATGAACTTCCCGAGCGTATCGACCCGCTCCTTCGCCGATGCGCCCGCCGGATCGACGCGAATCGTCGAGACCCCCGCGTCCCGGTACTTGCGCACCCGCTCAGTGACCATCTCCGCCGTCCCCAGGAGGTTCGTCTGCACCACCATCTCGTCCGGGATCAGCTCAGCCGCTTCCGCACGCCTCCCCTCCAGATAGATGCGCTGCACTTCGCTCGCAAGGTCTTCGTAGCCGGCGCGCTGGAACGCCTGGTTGTAGAAGTTATGTTTGCGCGAACCCATCGCCCCGAGGGTGAAGGCCAGGCCCGGCTTTCGCGGCGGGATGAGCTGTTCAAGGTCGTCGCCGAACTCCAGATAGCCGCCGGCCATCCGTTCGATCGCGTCCAGGGAACGGCCCGCGCGTGCTGCTCCCCGTGCCATCGGGGCGAAGAACACATCGGCGTGTTCCGGCATGAACGACGTGCCTACCCAGCCGTCGGCCAGCTCCCCCGTTAGCTCCAGGCTCTTCGGCGAAAGCGTCGCCAGGTAGACCGGGATGCCCGGCTGGGCCTTCGCCCCGGAACGGATCGCCTTGCCCTCACCGCCCGGCCGGGGCAGCCGGTAGAGTTCGCCGTCGTACTGCACCCGTTCGCCGCTCGTCACCAGCCGCACGATCTCGATGACTTCGCGCAGGCGCTGCACGGTGCTCCCGAACTGCTGTCCGTGCCAGCCTTCCACCACCTGGGGCCCACTGGCGCCCAGGCCGAGCCGGAAACGGCCCCCGGACATCGAGGCCAACGTCATCGCGGTCATGCCGGTCATCGCGGGCGTTCTCGCGCTCACCTGCATGATTCCCGTGCCTACGTTGATCCGTGTCGTCCGCGCGATCAGGAATGCCGCGGGCGTCGCAGCGTCGTGTCCCCACGATTCCGCCGTCCAGACGGAGTCGACCCCGAGCCGCTCGGCCTCCTGCACGTACTCGGACATCGCATCCCAGTTCTCGTTAGCAACACCGATCCCGATCGCGACTTTCACGGACAGCACCTCCCTGTTTCCGGGGGCATGATGCGGCCGCCGCCCGGGAACCGCCACTCGCGGTACACTGCCCGCGATCTCCGGCCGTGAGGACCAGCATGCCAACCACCGATACCGTCCGCGCTACTCCGTCGCCTCCCTGCGGGACTACACCGCACGCGTTTTCGCCCACTACGGCGTGCCCACGATCGACGCGGTCCTCGGCGCTGAGGTGCTGCTCGATGCGGATGTCGTCGGCATCGAGTCGCACGGCATCGCCCATCTCCCCTGGCACCCCGGCTACGCGCCCGGCCTCGAACGCGCCATCGTCAACCCCAACCCGGTGCTGACCGTGGTGCGCGACAGTCCCGTAGCCGCCACCTGGGACGCAGGCGGAGGCATCGGCGTCATCACCTCCCAAAAGGCGATGCTGGCGACGATCGAGAAGGCGCGCGCCACCGGCATCGGCATGATCAGCGTGCGCAACGGTCGCCACTTCGGCGCGGCCGGCTACTACGCACGCATGGCCGCGGACCAGGACATGATCGGCATGGCGATGTGCAACGTCCCCCCGATTGCGGTCGCCGCCGGCGGTCGCGAACGCGTCTTCGGGACCAACCCGATCGCCATGGGTGCTCCCGTTGAAGGCCAGCATCCCTTCCTCCTCGATATCGCAACGACCGCCGTGGCAGGCGGTAAGCTCGAGATCGCCCAGCGCCAGGGGAAGCGCATCCCCGCCGGCTGGGCCGTTGACAAGGATGGCGCGGAGAGCGATGACCCGGAAGCGCTGCGAAAGGGCGGCGCGCTCCTCCCCCTCGGCTCGCGGCTGGAAACCAGTTCACATAAGGGCTACGGCCTCGGCCTCATGGTCGATATCCTCACGGGCGTCCTCAACGGCACCGGGCCCGGCCTCTTCGTCGATCGCCAGACCCTCGTCCAGGGCCACTGGTTCGCCGCCTGGCGCATCGACGCCTTTCGCGACGTCGCCGACTTCAAGGCCGAGATGCGTACCTGGCTCGACAAGATCCGCTCGACCACACCGGAGGATGGCCGCGACGCCGTTCTCATTCCCGGCGATCCCGAGGCCGC
This sequence comes from uncultured Anaerolineaceae bacterium, assembly GCA_964591745.1. Taxonomy (GTDB): domain Bacteria; phylum Chloroflexota; class Dehalococcoidia; order Tepidiformales; family Tepidiformaceae; genus JANMTH01. The sequence continues at coordinate 829 of CAZQCR010000150.1, read as the reverse complement.
GGCCCGCGGCGACCGCGAGGCCAATGGCATCCCCCTCGACCACGAAACGGTCGCCCAGTTGACCGCACTCGGGGAGAAGATCGGCGTCCCGTTCCCAATGGCAAGGAGTTAGCCCCGGCGGACTCGTCGCCTTCCCTTACTCCTGGGGTGGGAACACCGTGGTAAAATCGGGCTCGTTCGGGGCGCGGAGGCCTGCATGGATGTTCGACGGATAGGGGTCTGGAGCGCCTTCGCTGGCGTCTGCGTCCAACTTGGCGGCCTCGGCCTCGATGGCATCATGCACGCCCGCGATATCGAGCTTGCGGCGAATGAAGGCATCTTCACGCTCACGAACCCTTCGCACGCGATGATCTTCCTCGGGATCAGCCTGACCATCGCCGGAGTCCTCCTGCTCGTGACGCCGCTACTGGCCGGCGCCGTGCAAGGAGGCCGGCCGTACGCCCTTGCCCCGGCTGCGTTTCTCGTGCTCCTGGCCGGCGGCGTCGGCGGGATAGCGATTACCTCCAGCGGCTCGGACCACGACGCGCACTCCGCCGCCGATCCAGCGCACATGGACGCGACGCCCCACGCCGACGCGACCGCCCACGGCGAAGCCGAACATAAGGTCGATCCGAACGAACCCACCATGGCCGCCCTCCTCGCGGTGCTCAAGTCCGACGGGATCGAGGCCGCGCTCAAGGAGCTCAACGCAATCGTCGCGCGCACCCCGGCGCTCCTCGGCGAGGCCCACACCTACAGCCACGAACTCGGCCGCCAGGCTTTCGTCAAGTACGGCAGCGCGAAGGTCGCCTTCCCGACCGAGGTCGAGACGCTCCTCGCCCCGGACCTG
>CAZQCR010000149.1:0-8484 GCA_964591745.1 uncultured Anaerolineaceae bacterium | reverse complement strand
CGTGAACGGTCAGCTTCCCACCGTGCGTCGGTTCGCTTCGACGGCGCTCGACCTGCTCTACCCGCCGCGCTGCGTCGCCTGCGGCCGCTTTGGCGCCGTCCTGTGTGGCCCCTGCCAGGCGAATATGGAACCGGCGACGGGCGAGGGCCGATGCCCCAACTGCTCAGCCCGTTGGGAGGGGGAGTACAACTGCCCGCGCTGTGTGCACTGGGACGCCCTCGACGGCGGCCTGGCCGCATTCGAGATGGACGGCGCTGTGCGCCGGGCTGTTCACGCCTTGAAATACCGCTGGGTCCGGGCGCTCGTCCCCGCGATGGCCGCCCCGATGCGGGAGCTTGTCAGCGGCCGGCGAATGGACGCCGCCTTCGCTGTTCCTCTCCACGCTTCGCGGATTCGCACGCGGGGTTTCAACCAGGCGCAACTTCTGCTCCGAGAACTCGGCTGGCCGCCGGGCGAAGGGACGCTCCGACGTTCCCGGAAGACGCGAACGCAGGTCGGCCTCCATCTGCGCGAGCGGCGGAGCAACGTCTCTGGAGCCTTCAGCTATACCGGACCATCCCTCGATGGGGCTCACGTGATCCTTGTCGATGATGTGATCACCACCGGCGCCACGGCGAACGAGCTGGCCCGCGTGCTGAAGGATTTCGGCGCCCGTGATGTCCGTGTCATCGCCTTCGCCCGGGCGAGCTACAGTGGCGAACGGCCGACCGATTGACCGGCGAGTCCCGGTCCGTCGTGGTTAATCGCACTTTTCCGGGCTGACCGTACAATGAGCCATCGCGGAGGCATCCTGCTTCCCCGTACTTCCTGGGGACGGAGACCGCATGACTGCCGCAGCTCACTCGCTTTCCGTCGCGGCATCCTCCGCGGCGGCAACGCTCGCCCGCGTGCGGGAAGAGGTGCACCGCACCGTCGTCGGGCAAGAGCGGTTGATCGACAGGCTGCTTGTCGGCTTCCTCTGTGAAGGTCACGTGCTCGTCGAGGGTGTGCCCGGCCTGGCCAAGACGCTCACCGTCTCGTCCCTCGCCCGCGCCCTCGGCCTCGGCTGGGTGCGCATTCAGTTCACGCCGGACCTGCTCCCCGCGGACCTCATCGGCACCGAGGTCTTCAACCCGTCTGATGGGACCTTCAGCGTTCGCCGTGGCCCGCTCTTCTCCAACATCGTGCTCGCGGACGAGGTGAACCGGGCGCCGGCGAAGGTCCAATCGGCGTTGCTGGAGGCGATGCAGGAGCGCCAGGTGAGCATCGGCGGCGTCACCTTCCCGCTCGATCGGCCCTTCCTGGTGATGGCCACCCAGAATCCTATCGAGCAGGAAGGCACATACCCGCTTCCCGAAGCCCAGCTGGACCGCTTTCTCTTGAAGGTCCGGGTGGATTACCCCTCCCGGCCCGAGGAGCGCCAGATCCTGGATATGAGCCTGAACGGACAGTTTCCCGTTGGCGGGCCTGCGGCCACCACGGCTGACCTCGCCGAGGCGGTTCGGGCCGTTCACGAAGTCGCCGTCGATGACGCGCTGAAGGACTATATCGTCCAGCTCGTCCACGCCAGCCGCCGCCCGGCGGCCTATCGCATGCCCCAGCTTCAATCGCTTATCGCCTTCGGCGCCTCGCCGCGGGCGAGTATCGCGCTTGCCCAGGCAGCCCGGGCGCACGCCTTCCTCCACGGCCGGGCCTACACGATCCCGGACGACGTGAAGGAGCTCGCTCCGGATGTCCTCCGCCACCGGATCGTGACCACCTACGAGGCGGAGGCCCAGGAACTGACGACCGACGACATCGTTTCCCGTCTGCTCGACGGTGTGGACGTTCCGTAGGGCTTACAGCCATTCGGCGGGGAGCACGATGTTCGGCAGAAAAAGCACCCAGGAGGCAGCCTCGGAAGCCGTGCAGGATGGTGCGCCCGGCGGTATTTCGCGCGAGCTCCTGGACCGTGTCCGCGCCATCGAGATTCGCGCGCGCCGCCTCGTCAACGACCTCTTCCTCGGCGAGTACCATGCCGTCTTCCGGGGCCGTGGTATCGAATTCGATGAGCTCCGCCCCTACCTTCCCGGCGATGACGTCCGGTCGATCGATTGGAAGGCCTACGCCCGCACCGGGCAGCCGCTGATTCGCCGCTACCGCGAAGACCGCGACCTGACGGTCGTCTTCCTGGTCGATGTGAGCGCCTCCCAGCTGGCGGGCGCCGCCAGCCGCACGAAGGCGGACCTTGCCGCCGAACTCGCGGCCGTCCTGGCCCTTGCCGCGATTCGAAACAAGGACAAGGTCGGGTTGCTCCTTTTCGCCAGCAAGCCGGAACGGTACGTTCGCCCTGGCGGCGGCCGCACCCATGTCCTGCGGGTCGTGCGGGAGATCCTCTGGGCGCACCCAGAATCCCGCGGGACCGACATTGGTGCCGCGCTTGAATACCTGACGGGCGTCCAGAAGCGCCGGGCTACGGTGTTCCTCCTCTCGGACTTTCTGACGCGGGATTACGCCTCCCAGCTCCGTGCGGCCTCGCGCCGCCACGACATCATCGCCGTCTCCGTGCGCGAACCCGTCGACGAAGTGATGCCCAACGCAGGCATCGTCCGGCTGCGCGACGCGGAATCGGGCCAGCTCCTCGACATCGACACGGGCCGGCGCTCCGTGCGAGAGGCCTACGCCGCCCGCGTCGCCGAAATCGACGCGGAACGCCGGCGACTCTTTGGCGAACTCGGGATCGATGAGATCCGGACGATGGTGGGCATCGACTACGTCCCCGCACTGCTGCGGTTCTTCAAGCGCCGGGTGGTGAGCGCCGCATGAAAACGTTCGGCGTCCTCCTCGCGTTCGTCTTGAGCGTGGCAGCGGTTAGCGCCGTTTCGGCCGATGACGGCGACTCGGCCCGGTCAACGGCCAGCGCTCTCCCTATCGGCGAGCAGACGACGCTCGTCCTCGAAGTCGCCACGGACGAAGGCGCCCAGGTGGAGGTCGACCCCGCCGCCGCCTCATGGAACGGTGTCGAGGTGGTCCGCCTCGGCCGCGTCACGACATCGTCGAGCGGCGGCCGAACGCTCCACCGCCTCGAACTCACGGTGGCCCCGTTCCAGCCGGGGCCTGTGCGCTTCCAGCCCGCAATCAACGTCGTCCTCGATGGCACGGTCGAGCCACGGCTGTTGCCGGCGGTGACCTGGACGGTGCTCGAAACGCTCCCGCCGGATGCCCCCCTGGTGCTTTCGCCGCTGCCCCCACCGCTCGGGATCGAAGGTGCGCAGTCGCAGCTGCTCTGGCCGGCTATCGGGCTGGGAGTGGCCGCGGTCGTGGCGCTGCTGGCGGTGGGCGGCATGTTCGGGTTCCGCTGGTGGTCCCGCAGACTGCGGCCAATGCCCCTGCCAGAGGCTCCCCGTTTCGTCCCCGGTGAGGTTCCCGTGACCGTCGATATGCTGGATGCGGACCCGGTGGGCGCCTACCGAACGATGGCGGCGTCGGTTCGGCTGCACCTTGGCCGCCATTACGGGCTGCCCGCCCATGCCCTGACGACTCGTGAACTGCACCGGCGCATGGAGAGCGGGGGCATCGATCGATGGCAGGCTCGGCTCGTCGACGGCCTCCTCGAAGAGTGTGACGCCGTCGTCTACGCCGGTTACCGGCCCGCCGCCGAACGCCGTCGCGCGGACCTGACCATGGCCGTCGAGATTGTCGAGGCGGTGAGCTGATGGAGTTCGCTCAACCGTACGCGCTCGCGCTCGCCCTCCTCTCCATTCCGCTTGTTGGCCTTGCCTTCTTCCGGCGCGGGGGCGGCCTCACTACGGCGGCTTCGGGGCTACTTTCGGGAAGCCGTCCCACGGCCAGGATCAGGCTCGCGCGGATGCTGCCAGCCCTCCGCGTCGTTGCGATCGTGCTCCTGGCCTTCGCCGTGGCCGGGCCGAGGATCGGCAACGCAAACGCGATCATCCCGGCGGAAGGCCTGGACATTGCGCTCTCGATGGACATCTCCAGCAGCATGACGACGTCCAACCTCGGTTCCGATAAGACGCGGCTGGAGGCGACGAAAGAGGTGGTCCGGGAGTTCATCAAGGGCCGAAAAGACGACCGTATCGGCCTCGTCGTCTTCCGCAGAGAGGCGCTCGCCCTTTCCGCCCCAACGCTGGACTACACAGCGTTGGATACGAACATCAAGACCGTGGAGACCCTTGTTATGGAGGACGGGACAGGGATCGGCGTTGGCCTCGCTTCCGCGGTGAATATGCTGCGCGAATCGACGGCCGCCAGCCGAATCGTGATTCTGCTCACCGACGGTCAACATAACGCGCCTTCCATTAAGCCCATAGACGCCGCGGCGCTGGCGGAATCACTCAAGATTCGTGTCTACACCATCGGCGTCGTCACCAACGGCGCCTCGACGACCCGCTCCTTGGAAATCGACGAACCGCTCCTTACGGCGATAGCCGAAAACACCGGCGGCCGCTACTTCACGGCCGATAACCAGCAGCAACTCGCGGATGTGTACGACGAGATCGGTAAGCTCGAAAAGAGCGGCGTAGGCCGCGAGCGCTTCGAACGCTTCGAGGAGCTTGGGCCGTGGTTCGTACTTCCCGCTGCCGCTCTCCTGCTCCTGGATCTCGCCCTCGGCGCCACGCTCCTACGGAGGACGACGCTATGAGCTTCGCCCGCCCGGTGCTCCTCTTCCTCATCGCCGCCGTGCCGATCGTCCTGCTCGTCTGGGTATGGGGGACGGTCGCTGGCCGGCGCGCGGCCGGCCGAATCTCTCGCCAGCGGATCAGCCGGCCACCCGTGCTCGCTACGTCCCTGGTCGCGGCTGCCGGCGTCCTCGCCGTTCTCGCCGCTGCGCAACCGCGCTGGGGCGAACGCGATTCGTTCATCCCGCGCCAGGGAGCGCAACTCGTCTTCGTCGTGGATGTCTCTCGCAGCATGGCCGTCCGGGACATCGCGCCATCTCGTCTGGAGGCGACGAAGAAGACGATCGACGCGACCCTCGCACGCCTCGGCGGCGACCGCGTCGGGCTCGTCATCTTCGCCGGCAGCGCCCGTCTCCATATCCCCCTGACAACCGACTTTGTGGCTGCCGGTCAGCTGATCAGCACGCTGGAGGCGGGGCCTGTCCTCGTCGGAAAGGGTACCAACGCCTCGACCGGGTTGGACGTCGCGATCGCCGCGTTCGATACGGAGGTGGAGAGCGGCAAGCTCATCGTCCTCATCACCGATGGCGACGACCTGGGTGCCGACCCCGCGGGCGCGGCTCAGCGCGTCCGGGATGCCGGCATCGACCTAATCGTGGTTGGCGCGGCCACGATCGAGGGAGGCTCCATCCCCGTCTTCGACCCGGCCGCCAGGGTGTTTAAGGAGAAGCTGGACGCGAGCGGAGAGGTGATCGTCTCGAAGCTGAACGAGACGTTTCTCCGAGCGCTTGCCGCTGCCTCGGGCGGCCGGTACCTCGGGGGCGGCCTTGCCGCCGTCCCGGGAACCGTGGATGGGCGGCTGGTGGAGATGAAACGAGCGCGCTTTGAGCGCCAGGCGGCGACCTTCCCGGTGGAGCGCTACCAGTGGTTCGCGGGCGCGGCCCTCGGCTGCCTGGTAGCCGCCGGATTCGCGGAGCGATTGCGCTTACCTGGCCGGCGGTCTGGCCTCGGAATTGCTGGCGTAGCGTTCCTTGCCTTCGCCTTCAGCGCCTGCGAGACGGCCGCCCATGGCTTCAACGCCCGCGCAATCGACGCCTTCAAGCGGGGTGAGTATTCCGAGGCAGAGAGGCTCTTCCTTGAGGCTCGGGCCGAACGCCCCAACGACCCACGCGTGAGCCTGAACCTCGCCAAGGCGCTGCACGCCCAGGAACGGTACGCCGAGGCGGCGCTGGCGGCGCGGGGCGTCCTGGTTGGTTCGCGTAACGCCGGGCTACGCGGCCACGCGCAGGCGGCCATCGGCCAAAGCCGTTTCGCCACCAACGATCTCGAGGGCGCGCTCTCCGCCTTCCGCGAAGCTCTGATCGAGAACCCGGCCGACGGCGCGAGCCGCCACGACTACGAGGTGGTGCTTCGCCTGCTGAGACCCCAACCGCCACCCCCACCTCCTCCGCCATCGGTTGAGCCGACGCCGACTCCCTCGGCCGACGACAGTCCCGGGCCAGAGGGGACACCCCCGCCCGGCGGTGGGCCCGAACCCCCGGGGACGCCCGGACCGGATGGCTCGCCGGCCCCCGGCCCTTCGGGCACTCCCGCACCGGGGGGTAGCCAACCGGGCGACGGCCAACCGAGCCAACCACAGGATCCGAGCCAGCTTACCCGGCAGATAGGCGAAATCCAGGCACGCATTGCTCGCCTCGTCGAAAACGCGGCGGGTAACCCGACGGCCGCCCAGGCCCTCGAAATCCTCGACCTTCTGGCGGAGCAGCAACGGCTCACGGGCGTGCGCGACGCGCTCGCCGGTGGCGGCGACCCCAAGGACTACTGAGCCGCCGCCGCGAACCGCACCCGCCTTGCCGCGCGTGGTAGGCTCAGCCGATGGAACGCGCGCCCGGCACGGGAGAGATCTTCGGCGCCTTCTCTTGCGATTTCGCCTGGATAACCGCGCTGGTGGCGGCAGCCCTTGTCTATTCGTCGGCCTACATCAGGGCTCGCCATGGCCAAAAGCGCCATCCTGTCTGGAAGCTCGTCTCCTTTTACGGTGGTCTCCTCGCCTGCGCCGCCGGCGTCCTTTCGCCGCTTGAGCACTATGGCAACCAGGCGCTCTGGCTGAATTTCGTGGGATTTCTGCTCCTCACCATGGTCGCTCCGCCGCTCATCCTCCTGGCGTCGCCGCTGACGCTCGCTTTCCGGGTTGCGGACAAGCCCACACGGCGCCGGCTGCGCTCGCTCTATCGCGGCCGGGTAGCGCGGGCGCTTACCTTTCCGATGGCCACCTGGCTCGCCTTCGCGGTGCTCACCTACGCCTGGCAGTTCACCCGGCTTACCGACGATGCGGCCGGTAACGACGTCGTGCGGGATCTCCAGCAGGCCTCGCTGTTCGGCGTGGCGCTCCTTTTCTGGATGCCTGCCCTGGCCGCCGACCCTCTGCCCTGGCGCATGCCGCACACCCTTCGCGGCCTCTATCTCTTCGTGGAGATGACGCACAAGGGCCTGTTCGGCGGCATGCTCTTGAGTGCGAGTAACGCCTTCCACGCCGGGTATGCCGCCAACCTTCCAGCATGGGCCGGGCTCTCCCCGATCGACGACCAGCGCCTCGCCATCCTCGTCCTCTGGCTCGGCGGGAATCTCATCTTCATCGCGGCGCTCATCGGAATCATCGCTCGCTGGGTGCAGTATGAACGCCGGTACGCCCACCGGGTCGATTGGCGCCTCGGCCTGGAGCGCGCGGCCGCCCGGCGTCGCGAGGCCGCGCTCGACCAGGTGTTCTCCCGCCCGCTCTGAGCGGCGCTAGCTGATTCCTCGCCGTTCCAGTTCGCGCTGCAGGCGGATTCGGTCCGAATCGAGCATCGGGCCCTTCTGTTCGTCGGTCAGTACGCCGGCCGTATCCAACGCCATCTTCTGCCCATCAAAGGTGATCCACTTTTCGGGTACCACTTCGATGATCACGCGCAGCGGCGAATCCAGACGTTTTACGAAGTCCTCGGCCGCCGCGCCAGTCAAACCCTTGTAGGCCAGTGCCGGGTAGAACCAGTCCTTCGTCTCCTGATCCTCGTGCAGGATGGCGCGGCCCTTCACCGTCAACGTTTGGCCTGGTCCCCGGCCGGCTGATGCGCTGGAGAGGACAACTGAGACCTTGGGATTGCGCCGGATCGCCGCAATCCGGTGGCGATGGGCCCCCGCCGTGATCCAGAACCGGCCGTGCTGCCACACGAAGCTATGCATCACCCCGACTGGCCACGAATCCTGGGTGGACCAGTTCAGGACGCACTCTGAGGCTTTCGTGCAAAGCTCCTCTACCTGCTCCGCGTCAAGCGGGTAGATCGAAACGACTTCGTGATTGCTGACGCCTTCGCTCATCGGGTGGCTCCTTGGAAAATTGATGTGTGGCCTGCGGCCGTGGCCGCTGCGCGGACTCTGCCGAGTGCGGGCCGTCGTGTCAACCTCGCGTGCCTTTCTCCACTGTCCGTTCACTCGCAGTAATTGCGGCGTTAACCTTTACGTGGGATCGTTAGTTATTACAACTACTCCCAGTCGAAGGAGTTCGAGCGATGCCTCGTTCCGATGCTGAGACTGCACCGTCCGCGGCTTGCCGCACCTGTGCCTGGTGCGAACGCGTCGTGCTCCGCCGTTCCCAGGCGATCAAGGGCTCACGCACCATCTGCCGGTCCTGCTCGACGCGGCTGCTGACGGAAGCTGTCCGCGTAGCGCAGGCGCGCGGCTTCGGCTCCAGTAGTTCGGCCGCTTCCGCTTAGCGACTCGACACCCGGCCATAGAGAAAACCGGGCGCATAGCGTCCGGTTTCTGCTTTCGCCACCTGTGGGGCTGGCTCTTGCTAGTACTAACTATAGAAATTAAGCCGTAGTTGTAGGATACTGCCTGTCATGGC
>CAZQCR010000148.1:0-8544 GCA_964591745.1 uncultured Anaerolineaceae bacterium | reverse complement strand
CCTGCGATGAGATGCAGATCTACAAGTACTGCCACTGCCTGCTCTTCGTGAACGAGGAAGGCCTGCCGATTACGGAGCACCTGCCCGCGGACCACGAAGGCCGCGAGATCTACGGCCTGGTGACCGACCCGACGCCCGAAAAGGGCCGTGCGCTGGCGAAGGCGCTGGAGAAGAAGGAAAGTAGTCAGTAGTTGGTGGCACGGAGGCACGTTTCAGTGTGGGCCAGCGTTACGCGGTGGAGTGTCGCGGCGATCGTGGGAGCGCTGGCCGCTGCCGCCTGGTACCACTGGAGTTGGCCGGCTATCTCGTTCTGGCCCGGCGGCCTCGGAATGTTGGCTGGCGTGCTGGTGGTCCCGGTCGCGCTGGCGGTGATCATCTCTGCGCCCCGGTGGCGGCCCGGAGAGATCGCGGTGAGCGTGTTCGCACAGCACGCCGCTGCCTATATCACCGCCCTGCGGTTGCGGTGGGACGATACGAACTTCGGGTACGACACTGGACGGGAGCTTGTGGCGTTTGGATGGGGTATCGGCTCGTTGAGTGCGGCGATCGGGACGGGCGCCCTGGGCGCGGGGGTCGGATGGTACATGCGCACCCGCAAGCAGCCCTTCTTCGAAGATCCGGGGCCCGCGCCAAGTATGCTGGCCGTCACGGTCCGTCGGTGGTGCGTGGCGGCCCTGGCGGGCGTCGTGGCCGCCGTCCTTTGGTACCAGTTTGATTGGAGCGGGATCGAGAGCTGGGCCGGTGGATTTGTCGTGCTCTTCCTCGCTTCGCCATTGGTGGTTGCGTTGGCCGTATCCGCGCCGCGGTGCCGGCCAATCGATGTCGCCGGAGCCGTGGTCGCGTTCTATGGGGCGCTGGTGGCAACGGCCGTGGCGCTGCGTTGGAACGACGATGGCTTCGGCTACGACGCGGGCCGCACAGGCCCGGTGATCGAATGGGGCGTGCCCGCGCTCTGCGCCGCGCTGATCACGGGCGCTGCAGGAGCGGGGCTGGCCTGGGGAATCCGCTGGCTGGACCAGCAGTACCGTTTGGACCAGAGCCGGTAGCCCGCGAACGGGCTCGCCCCTTTTCTGAACCTTGTACGGCGTATGTTTTGGCGCTGGAGCGAGAACGGGGGAACGCGATGAACGAAGTCCAGCGCTACCTGCTCGAAGAGTTCGCGGAGGAGTACCAGGAACGGCGGATGTCGCGGCGGGACCTGATCCGCCGGGCGGTGCTGATCATGGGGAGCGTGCCGGCCGGGCTGGCGGCGCTTGGCGCGGTCGGTTGCGGCGGGGACGATGCCGAGGACGCCGCCACGGCCACGGCCGTGACAACCGCCGCGACGACGGCGACGGCTTCGGCGAGCGCTTCGACCGCACCAGCTTCGCCTTCCGCTTCGACGGCGCCAGCCGGGGTGAAGAGCGAGGACGTTCGCTTCAAGGGTCCGGGCTCAGACCTCCTTGGCTACCTCGCCCAGCCCTCGGCGGCCGGGAAGTACGCCGGAATCCTCGTCATCCACGAGAACCGCGGCCTCCTGGAGCACACGAAGGACGTGGCCCGGCGGTACGCGGCCGAGGGCTTCGTCGCCCTCGCCGTCGACCTCGTCTCTCGCAGCGGCGGTTCGAAGACGGATACGACGGAGAACACCGGCGCCCTCGGCCGGGCGAAGGTCGAGGACCTGGTCACGGACCTGAAGGCGTACGGCGACTACGTGAAGGCGCTGGCCACGGTGCGCGGCGGGGGCGTTGGGGTGGTGGGCTTCTGCTTCGGCGGCGGCTACACATGGGAGGCTGCCGTTTCCAACCCGGACGTGAAGGCTGCGGTCCCCTACTACGGCTTCATACGGGCGGAGGTGATGGAGAAGCTGGCGACGACACCGGCCGCGATCATGGCCGTGTACGCGGACCGCGACACGCGAATCACTTCGCAGCAGGAGCAGGTGCGGGCGAAGCTCGAGCAAGCAGGCCGGCCGTTCGACATTCAGGTGTACAAGGATTCGAACCACGGCTTCTTCAACGACACGGGCGGCAACTACAACGCGGTGGCGGCCAAGGACGCCTTCGCCCGGACCGCTGCCTGGTTCCAAAAGCACCTTGTGTAGGCGATAGGGGTAGGCCGTAGGCATGGGGGTTCGGTAGAGTCTGGCTATCGACGAATCCGGAGGCAATGAGGATGGCGAAGAAGGACTGGAGAGGGCCACGCGCCGACACGAAAGAGGCGATCCGCCAGTTAACCGTGAACTACGCGCTCGGAACGGACGCGATCGGCCGCCACGACCTCGAAGGCGGGATTACGATCTACCGCGAGACGTTCCTGCCGGGCGCGGAGATACGGGTTGCCGGGATGGCGGAGCCGTTCACCGGGCCGGAGCACTGGGCCGGGTACGTGAACACGCACTTCCGCGAGCGGAACTACCGGGGCACCCAACACCTGATTGGGACGGTCAACATCGCCATCGGGAGCGGAAAACGAGCGGGGACGGCGACGATGTCGAGCTACCTTCACGCCGCCCACGCCGTTGATGGCGAGCTGCGCGTCTTCGTCGTCCTCGGCACGTACGACGACGAGTGCGTCCGCAAGAAGGGCCGCTGGTGGATTGCGAAGCGGACGCTGACGCCGATGGCGTCGTGGTGGGAGGGCACGTGAGCTGACGGCCTGGCCGGCTTGGACCTGGAGAAACGGAAGACCAGGGTCAATCGAGAGGGCGCCGGTCAGGGACCCTTCGGCGTCAGAGCGGAAGCAACCTGGGCTTCAGTCAACGGCACTTCGAACTGCTTGACCCGCCCGCCGGAACCGGAGATGAGGACAACATCCCGCGGTGGGAGGCCGAGAGCGCCCGCAAGCAGCTTGGTGACGGCCGCGTTCGCCGCGCCATCGGCGGGCGGAGCAGTCACGCGCACGGCCAGGCGGCCAGCGGCGTCGAACCCGCCCAGCTCGTCACGGGCGGCCCTCGGAGTCACCCGGACGTGGATACGGGCCATTCGGCGAGCATACACTAGAACATTTGTTTCGCACGCCGTATCATGGCGCCGCAGGCTCGGGGAGGATGGTAGAATCCGACCCCGGAACATGCCTCCCGGGTGAAACATGGCAGAGCAGGATAAGAGCCGGGCGCTGGAAACGGCGCTCAGTCAGATAGAGAAGCAGTTCGGCCGCGGCGCCGTCATGCGGCTTGGCGACAAAGAGACGCGCCTGACGATCGGCGCGATCTCGACGGGTTCGCTGGCGCTGGATATCGCGCTCGGCGTTGGCGGCATTCCCCGCGGCCGGATCACGGAGATCTTCGGGCCGGAATCCGCCGGCAAGAGCACGCTCGCCCAGCACGTTATCGCCGAGGCGCAGAAGGCCGGGGGCACGGCCGCGTACATCGATGTCGAGCACACACTCGACCCGCAGTATGCGCGTGACCTCGGGATCCGGATCGAGGACCTCCTCGTTAGCCAGCCGGACACGGGCGAGCAGGCGCTCGAGATCTGCGAGGCGCTGGTGCGCTCGAACGCAGTCGATGCGATCGTCATCGACTCTGTGGCGGCGCTCGTACCGCGCGCGGAGATCGAGGGCGAGATGGGCGATAGCCACATGGGCCTCCAGGCGCGGCTGATGTCGCAGGCGATGCGCAAGCTGACGCCGACGATCTCCCAGACGCATACGGCCGTGATCTTCATCAACCAGCTGCGTGAAAAAGTCGGCGTCGTCTTCGGCAATCCGGAAGTGACACCCGGCGGACGGGCGCTCAAGTTCTACTCCTCGGTTCGCATCGATATCCGCCGCGTTGAGAGCGTAAAGCGGGGCACGGACATCGTCGGCAACCGCGTCAAAGCGAAGATCGTGAAAAACAAGGTCGCGCCGCCCTTCAAACAGGCCGAGTTCGAAATCATGTTTGACACCCCGCGGGGCATCAGCCGCACCGGCGACATCGTCGATCTCGGGGTCGAGCTGGGGCTCGTAACCAAGAGCGGCGCGTTCTATAGCTACGGCGACCTGCGCATTGGCCAGGGCCGGGAGAACGCGAAGAACTTCCTCGCCGATAACCCGGACCTCGCGATGACCATCGAGACGGATATCCGCCGCGAAGCGGGACTACCGCCGGGCAACCCCCCGGTCGTCGTGCCGGAGCCGGTGCTCGCGGCGGCACGCTAGGCGAAGATGGACGAACCCGCCAGTCCGCCGACGGTTGTCGCGATGCGCGGAGACGCGAAAGGGCGGCTGCGGCTCCTCCGCCTCAGCGACGGCCGCGAACTGCTGGTGAGCGATGACGCCTGCGCGCGGGCCGGCGTAATCGTCGGAACGGTGGCCAGCGATGCGTTTCTGCAAGAGCTGGAGGGCGCTGAACAGCGGGCGAACGCCCACGAAGCAGCGCTCCGCCTGCTTTCCAACCGGGCACGCAGCGCCAAGGAGATGCGCACACGTCTGCGTATGCGCGGCATTGACGCTGCGGCCATCGACGAGGAAGTGGCCCGGCTGCAGAACAGCGGGCTACTGAACGACGAGCAATTCGCCCGTTCCTGGGTGGCCGATCGAAGCCGGACGGCGCCGCGCGGCCGCCGGATGCTGCGTTATGAGCTGCTTGGCAGGGGGATCGACCCGCAGGCGGTAGAAGAGGCCACGAGCGGAATCGATGACCTCGAAACCGCCAGGGGGCTGGCCCGGACGCGAGCGCGCGGCTCAGCGCTGGACAGCTACGAACTCTTCATGAGCCGCGTCGGCGGCTTCCTGAGGCGACGCGGTTTTTCTTACGATGTGGTGGCGACGGTGATCCGCGAGACCTGGGCGGAACAATCGTCCGTCGCCCCGACGGACGATTGGGCGGATGGCCACGAACCAGCGGACGACACTGACCCTGAGCTTTGACCCGCTGACAAGCCACCCGTACGATCGGTGCACTATCACGCCCCGGACTTGGGGTGGGAAGCATCACTTATGTTATCTCATCGCGTGAGAACTCTGGAGAATGTCGATGGGCCCGATAATCGTTGTTATCGCGGTCCTCGCGAGTTTGCTGATTGGCGCCGGCGCCGCTTACCTGGCTACACGGTCGGGGAAGGCGAAAGCGGGCATATCACTGCTGCAGGCAGAGGAGCAAGCCAGCCGGTTACTCGTTGAGGCCGAAACGAAACAGAAAGAACTCCTCCTGGATGCCAAGGAAGAGAACCTCAAGCTCCGCAACGCGGTGGAAACGGAAGTCCGGGACCGCCGCGCCGAAGCGGCCCGCGTGGAACAACGCCTGACGCAGAAAGAGGAGAACCTCGATCGGAAGATCGAAGGGCTCGAACGGCGCGAACAGACGCTACGCGAACGCGAACAGCAGATCGATCAGGTTCGGAGCGAAGCGGAAGCGCTGCGTGGCCGCCAGCAGCAGGAGTTCGAACGGGTCGCGAACCTGACCGTCGCCGAGGCCCGGGAGCAGCTCCTTGCCTCCGTCGAGGAAGAGATTCGTGACGAGGCGAGCCGGCGCGTGCGCGAAATGGAGAAGGAGGTAGAGACCACCGGGGGCATGCGCGCCCGGAAAATCCTCGCCACCGCCATCCAGCGCTACGCCTCGGAAGTGACGGCCGAGACGACAGTGAGCGTCGTCCAAATCCCGAGCGACGAGATCAAAGGACGGATCATCGGCCGCGAAGGGCGGAACATCCGCGCCATCGAAGCGGCCACGGGCGTGGATCTGATCATCGACGACACGCCCGAAGCCGTCACGGTGAGCTGCTTCGACCCGGTCCGGCGCGAAGTCGCCCGGATCGCTCTCAGCGCGCTCGTGCAGGATGGCCGAATTCACCCGACGCGGATCGAAGAGGCGGTGAGCCGGGCCCGGCGCGATGTCGAATCGACGATGGCCGACGCCGCTGAAGCGGCAGCCGCGGAAGCGGGCGTCCTCAACCTCCATCCCGAGGTGCTGAAGGTGTTCGGGCGGCTGCGATACCGCACCAGCTACGGCCAGAACGTCATGCGGCACTCGATTGAGACCGCCCACATCGCGGCGATGATTGCGCGCGAAATCGGTGCCGACGTCGAAGTTGCGAGGGCGGGCGGCTTTCTCCACGACCTCGGCAAGGCTGTCGATCATGAAGTCGAAGGAACGCACGCTCGCATCGGCGCCGAGATCGCGCGCCGCTTCCGGGTGAAGGAAGCCGTCGCCCACGCGATTGAGGCGCATCACGAAGAGGTGGAGCCGAACTCGGTGGAAGCCGTCATCGTGATGATGGCCGACGCCGTCAGCGGGGGACGCCCAGGGGCCCGCCGCGAATCTCTCGAGAACTACGTGAAGCGGCTGGAGACGCTCGAACACATCGCCCGTGAGTTCAAGGGTGTCGAGGCGGCGTTCGCCATCCAGGCCGGTCGAGAGCTCCGGATCATCGTTCGGCCCGAGCAGGTGGATGACCTGACAGCGATGCGCATCGCGCGGGATGTGAGCCAGAAGATCGAAGAGACGATGGAGTACCCGGGCCAGATCAAGGTGACCGTCATCCGCGAGACGCGCGCCACCGAAATCGCGCGGTAACGAGCCATGCGGTTCCTCTTCCTCGGGGATCTTGTGGGAAACATGGGGCGCGACGCCGTGGTCGCTTCGGTGCCCCGGCTGCGACGCGAGCTGGCGCTGGACTACGTGGTCGTCAACGGCGAAAACGTCTCCGGCGGTCGGGGCATCCTCCCCCAGGTCGCGGACGATCTGTTCATGGCCGGGGTAGACATCATCAGCGGCGGAAACCACACCTTTCAACACCGCGACATCTACCCGTACCTGGATGCGACGCCGGCCATTCTGCGGCCCATCAACTACCCGCCGGGGGCGCCCGGCCACGGCGTCGCCAGTTGTGGCGACCTGACGGTGATCAACATCATCGGCCGGACGTTCATGGGCTCCGACTACGACGACCCGTTCCGGGCGGCGGACGCGGCCCTGAGCCGTGTGCGCGATGGCCAGTTCGTGCTCGTGGACTTTCACGCGGAAGCGACGAGCGAAAAACAGGCGATGGGCTGGTACCTCGATGGCCGCGTGACCGCCGTCGTGGGCACGCACACGCATGTGCCCACGGCCGACCAGCGGCTCCTCCCCAAAGGAACTGCCTTCTGCACCGACGCCGGCATGTGTGGGGCGCGGGATTCGATCATCGGCGACGACGTTGAGGCCGTGTTGTCGCGCTTCCTCACGCAGATGCCAACGCGCCTGCCCGCCGCCCGCGGAGGCGAGGCGATGATCAACGGCGTGATTGTTGAGGCGGACGATGGCACCCGCCGGGCAACGTCGATCACGCGCTGCGACCGGATCATCAGCTGATGGCGAAGGGGGACTTCCACCTCCACAGCACCGCCTCGGATGGCGTTCAAAGCCCCACCTGGGTCATCGAGACGGCCCACGGCCGGGGCGTGACGGTTCTTTCGCTAACGGACCACGACACAACCGAAGGGCTCGCCGAAGCGCGTCGCGCGGCCACTCGGCTCGGCCTCCGGCTCATTCCCGGGATGGAGCTCAGCACGGACCTCGGCAAGGCGGATGTGCATCTGTTAGCCTACGGCTTCGACGACCGGTCGGTGCGGCTGCAGGAGTTCCTCTCCTGGTTACGCAACTCGCGGCTGGGCCGGGCGGGCAGGATCGTTGATGTCCTGGCCGAATTGGGAGCGCCAATCCGGCTCGAAAGGGTGCTCGAGATCGCTGGCGAAGCGTCCGTGGGCAGGCCGCACGTGGCCCGCGCCCTGGTGGAGGCCGGCCACTGTACGAGCGTCCAGGACGCGTTCAACCGCTTCCTCGCGAACGGCGGGCCGGCCGACGTCCCGCGGGAGAAGCTGGCGCCGCGCCAGGCGATCGACGAAGTGCACACGGCCGGCGGTGTCGTCTTCGCCGCCCACCCAACGTTCATCGGCGAAGCCTACGTGGAGGCGATCTCCGATTTCGCCCGCTGGGGGCTGGACGGCCTGGAAACCTTCTACAAGCACTACTCCCCGGAAGTGGTGGAAGAGCACCGCCAGCTTGGTGAACGACTGGGGCTCGGGCTCTCGGGCGGAAGCGACTACCATGGCCTCGGCAACCCGGACGACCGCGAAATCGGCGAGATCCCCTTCCCGGACGAAGAAGTCGATGCTTTTGTCCGGTTCGTCGAAGAACGTTGCTTCGACGATGGCGTAAAGGAGTGAGGCATGGCCCTTGAAAGTGATGAGATCGAGCGCATCATCCCCCATCGCTATCCATTTCTCCTCATCGATCGGATCATCGAGATCGAAGAGGGGAAGAGCGCCGTCGGGGTCAAGTCGGTGACGGCAAACGAATGGTTCTTCCAGGGCCACTTCCCGGGGCGGAAACTGATGCCCGGCGTGCTCATCGTGGAGGCCCTGGCGCAGGTGGCGGCGGTGGCGCTATTGAAGGGAATCGACCCGGGGACGAAGCTCCCGGTGTTCGCGGGCATCGATTCGCTGCGCTTCCGGCGCCCGGTGGTGCCCGGAGACCAGGACGTGCCCGCCGGCGCGATTTCGCGCGAGAATATTTCCAGCGCCTGGCGATTGCCGTGCGCCACCGCGAGGCGCATCACGGCTTCGCGCGTGCCGCCGGTGCGCGCGTGCGGTCCGTACACC
>CAZQCR010000147.1:3514-8601 GCA_964591745.1 uncultured Anaerolineaceae bacterium | reverse complement strand
CTCGGACCTCGGACCTCGGACCTCGGACCTCGGACCTCGGACCTCGGACCTCGGACCTACAACCGATCGGCCGCCGGCAGCCAGACCACCACGCCGAAGTGGCCCTCGTCCCCGTTCTCGCTCCAGCCTCCCCGGACTTCGGCGGGGCAGGGAAGGGCGGCCAAGCCGCGGGCATCCATCACCGGCGCGTAGAACGCCGCCTCTTCGCGCGGCAGATAGGCCACCACCTGACCGGCCACGGCCACCTGTATAGCATTGGCGTCGTAGAGGTTGCCCGGCTCCCGGCGGATCTCAGCGTTCGTTTCGATGTACTGGCTCTCCGGCTGCTTGCCGCCGGCGAGCTCGCTGAGCGCGTCCTGGTAGTTCGCTTCGCCAACGCAGTCGATACGCGTTCGACCCCGGCGAGACCCGTGCGAGGGCTGGCCGGGGTCGATGATTCTCAGTCGCGGAGGGCGCGCCATGGTCAGCCTCGCCGGTTAGCGCTTCGGCAGCTCCACCGTGACATTGCCGCGGACCGAGGGCTGGCCCTCGGCGATCGTGACGATCTCCAGTTCGATGACGCCCTTGCCGTCCTCTTCGCGCTTGTCGACCACACGCCCCGAAAGCGTCAGCGGCCGATCGGCGATGTCCGGGCGGCGGTAGGCCACGCGGATGCTGCCAAGATGCGCTCCCGGGCCGGCCCAGTCGTTCACGTACTGCGTCATCCAGGCGATCTTGAGCATGCCCGGCACCAGCGCGCCGCCGACGCCCAGCCGCTTCCCCGCTTCGATATCGGAGAAGGCCGGGTTGGACGGGTTGTCGCGCCCGAAGAAGTCGATCGCGAGGTCAGTGGTCGGTGTCTTTTCGAGCGGGTCGATCTCGTCATCGACCTTCACATCGTCCCAGTAGCGCTGCGTCATTCGTCGCCGCCCTTCTTCGCCCGCTTGGGGTCGAACTGGGTGAGGGTGGAAAGCGCCGAACCCACCGTCTTCCCTTCGCTATCGAGGTAGTCGGTCGCGGAGGTCATCAGGATGCTGTGCCCGTAACGGCCGCCGAGCCGCTCGCGGATGTCCACGATGTACGAGACCGCCTGGATCTCTTCGCCAATCCGGAAGGGCCGCGTGAACTTCCACTCCTGCTGCGTCAGGAGGCCGTTCGGCAGGATGAAGGGCATGTTGCGGCTTGGCCGCCCGCCGAAGCTGGCGATGATGTAGGGGGGCGCTATGCCCGTCCCGTCGGCCCAGCGGGGGTCGGCGTCGCCAAGGACTTCGCGCATACGCTTCGCGTCCGCTTCCTTGACGGTGATCGCTACGGGTTCGGTTCTCACCCCGATCAGGGCACGGTGTTCATCCGTGATCAGGCTCTGTTCTTCTTCTTCGGACACGCTTGCCTCCGGCCCGGAAGCATAGCAGGGAGGTGGGCCACGCGCCCGCTCGTCGAGTGTCAGTCCCCGGAGTGTCAGCCAGAGTCTCCCACAGACGTGCGAGCGAGCCAGTCAGTACCGCGACCGCAAGGGAGCGGCGGGCCAGGCATCAGTGGCCACCGGGCGCGCCGCCTGCTCACGCCTGCGGTACCGACGGTTCGTGCTGATCGGGGCGGCTCGCAAAAGTCCGACAGACGCGCCAGTGCCGCCCGAACGGCGAACGCCACACGGCCTCCCCAACATCGAGCGCCCGCCGGGCCGTACAATGCTCCCATCGAGCGGGCTTCTTGGGGAACACGCAATGCAGTTTCAACGCATCGGGATCATCGGGTCGGGCCTCATGGGCAGCGGGATAGCGCAGGTCGCCGCCTACAGCGGCTTCGACGTGACGATCGTCGACATCGATCAGCAGCGCGTCGATGCCGGCATCGCCGGCATCCGCCGCCGCCTCGAACGTGAGGCCGAACGCGGCCGCATTTCCGCCTCCGACGCTGAGGCGGCGATCGCCCGCCTCCACGGCGCCGCGGACCTCGAATCGCTCGCCTCCGTCCGCGATGTCGATGCCATCATCGAAGCCGTGGTCGAGGACTTCTCCGTGAAGGGCCCCCTGTTCAAGCGTCTCGGTGCCGTCTGCAAGCCGGGCGCGCTCCTCGCCAGCAACACCAGCTCCCTGCCCCTCAGCGACCTCGCCGCCGCCAGCGGCCGGCCCGAGCGCGTCATCGGCCTCCACTTCTTCAACCCGCCCTGGGCACTCAAGCTCGTCGAGATCGTCGCGACCGCCAGTACGAGCGACGAGACCCTCGCCGACGCCGCCATCCTCTGCGAACGCATGGGCCGTGTGCCCGTACGCGTGAAGGACACGCCTGGCTTCATCGCCAACCGCCTCCTCGTGCCCTTCATCTTCGATGGCATCCACCTCCTCGATAGCGGCGTGGCCACCGCGGAGGACATCGACAACGCCTGCAAAGTCGGCCTCAACCACACCATGGGCCCGCTCGCCACCGCCGACCTGATCGGCCTCGATACGCTCCAGCTCATCGCCGAAAGCATGTTCGAGGAGTACGGCGAGCCCCGCTTCAAGGCGCCCACCCTGCTCCGCCGGCTCGTCTCCCTCGGCCACCTGGGGCGGAAGACCGGGCGCGGCTTCTTCCGGTACGACTAGTGGCCGCGATCGACCCCTGGGACGCGACGCTCGAGGGGGTGACGGCCTCGCTCTGCCGCTTCACCACCGGTCCCGATGGCGAAGTGCGCGTGCAATCGCCGGCGGGCTGGAACGTCGCCTTCCAGGCGCGGCGGCGGACCGTAGCGATCGCCATCTGGTACGCCGGTGCGCCTCCCGGGCCGAGGCTCGATGACTATCGCCTCGTCCTCCTCTACGGCCTCGACTTTCATCCCGCCCACGACGACCCGCGGTCGAACGTCCTCCGAAAGACGCTGACGACCCGCGAGGGATGGAGCTGGGACGAACAGACCCTGCGCGAGGTCGTCCTGGAGACGCTTGGACTGCTTCGTCACATCCTCGGAGTGCCCGAAGACCAGTCCCTGAAGCTGCTCGAAGAGGTCGCGAGCGCAGGTCCGGTGCGTTCTCTGGCGCGAGGGAAGCTACCGGCCCGCCGCAAGCGCTGAGGCGGACAGCCGCTGCTCCGCGCGCAATTCCCTCAGAAGAACCCGGGCTACCTGAGGGCGAGCGCGACCGCCGTCAGAACATCTCCGGGCACCACGGCGGAGGGTCGGAGATGAACATCATCTCCGCCAGGCGGATATCCGCGGGGTCACCGGTCACCCGCCCGGCGCGGACCAGCGTGGAGAGCCGCGTGCCGCCGAGGTAGATCGCGCTCAGCTCGGCGATGCCCAGGTGAATCGCGCCCGGCGTGAGGTCCGTCCGGCGGCAGGCGGCCCCGGTGGGGCCGCCGACGAGCAGGAACGCGCCGCCAACCTCCGGCAGGAACGGGTCGTCCACCACGAACGTCAGCTCACCATCGCAGCCGTACGTCCGCGCTTCCAGTGCCCTGCAGACGTCCAGGATCCGCAGCCACACGCCGTCATCCACAGTTCGCCGGAGGCGGCGTTCGTCCTGGAGCATGTGGTAGAGCGGTTCGTCCGCCGCGAACATCTCGCCCTCGATCGTGGCCATCCAGTCCACGCTCAGGATGTACTGCCAGAGCGCGGCGTAGGCCTCCTGGTTCGTCGCGATCAGCTCCTGGACCTTCAAGGTGCAGTTGGGCAGGCCCTCCTGCCAGTCGTTCTTCTGGCGAAACAGTACATAACCTTCGATTTCGCCATCGACCTCGTAGTTCACGAACCGCAGTCCCGTCAATCCGCCCCGCTGGTCCGGCGGGTCCATGAAGACGCGCGGCCACCAGGAGTGCGGCCGGTCGATCATCCCGGCCTGCCGCTGCCGCAGCGTGTCCCACACAGCCGGCCACTGTTCCCGCGCGGATTCCGGTTCCACCATGCGCATCCGGCCACGGATCTCGGGCAGATGCTCGAGCCCGCCGTGGTCCCGTTCGATCTTTAGCGTCACATGCTCCGTCGCGATGCCGTACCCGAAGCGCCCGTAGATCGGCGCCTCGGCCGCGTACAGCCCGGACACGGGCTCCCTGCGTGCCATGCAGTCCGCGAAGTGGCGGCGCATCATCCCCGTAAGGATCCCCTGGCGGCGGTGTGTCGAACGCACCGAAACCATCGTCAACCCGCCCATCGCCACCGAGCCGCCCGGCGTTGTCAGCGTGCGCGTGAAGGCCGAGGCCGTGCCGACCACCTGCCCGCCGTCAAAGGCGGCGATGCTGCGGTCGATCTCCTGGATGGTCCGGCGGCGTTCGATGCCTTCCCGGTCTCGTGGGTCGCGAACCATGGCGATGGACTGGCACTCGTCGAACCCGGCGAGTTCCGCGTCGGTGATGAACCGTGTCTCGATGCTCACGCCTGTGCTCCTCTTACTTCGTGGGCCGGAGGATGGCGAAGGTCGCCCGCCCGAGTGCCGCAACTTCGCCGCCGGATTCTAACTCGATGTCGATGATCGCCGTCCGGCCGCCGCGACGGCGAACGGTGGCCGTCGCCGTCAGGTCGCTGCGGGCAGGCGCGAGGTAGTGTACCGAAAGGTCGATCGTCGTCCGCCCCTCGTCCTCGGCGAGCACCGTGATCAGCGAGCAGCTCGCCGCCATGTCGATCGCCGTCGCCACGATGCCACCGTGGGCCGTGCCATCACCCACGCCGCCTGACCGTCCGAATTCGGCTCGGCCGGGCACGCAGACGACGGCGCGGCCCGCGGTGGCTTCCACGAGCCGTGCGCCGACATAGTCCCAGAAGGGAGCGGGATCGAGACGGCGGAGCACGGCGGCGATCATCTCGTCGCTCATTCCGGCGCGCCCAACCGCTTCACGATCTCCGGCAGGAGCTGGCCGAGCGGGTCCCGCAGAATCGCCGCGGCGTGGTCGTCGTACGGCGTCTCCTGGGCGTTCATGATGATCAGCTTTGCGCCCGCCCGCAGCGCCGTCGCCGGCAGCGCGGCCGCCGGATACACGCCCAGTGTTGTCCCGAGGGCGAGGAAGAGGTCGCAGCGCAGCGCCTCCCGCTCACTCCGTTCCAGGTCCTCCGGGACGAGCTGTTGGCCGAAAGAGATGGTGGCGGACTTCAGGATGCCGCCGCAGGAGCGGCAGGGCGGATCGTCCTCGCCGGCCGCGAC
>CAZQCR010000147.1:0-3414 GCA_964591745.1 uncultured Anaerolineaceae bacterium | reverse complement strand
ACTTCAGGATGCCGCCGCAGGAGCGGCAGGGCGGATCGTCCTCGCCGGCCGCGACCCGCGCCAGCACCCGTTCGATTGGGCCGCGGTCCGTGCAGTTCATGCAGCGGAATTCGCGCACGGTGCCGTGGATCTCGACGATCGACTCCGGTGGGAACCCCCCGGCCTGGTGCAGCCCGTCGATGTTCTGCGTGACGAGGAAGTCGAGCTTCCCCATCCGGTGCAGCTCGGCCAGGGCGCGGTGGCCGGCGTTCGGCGGGGCCTCCCAGA
The DNA here is from genome assembly GCA_964591745.1 of uncultured Anaerolineaceae bacterium. Lineage (GTDB taxonomy): Bacteria > Chloroflexota > Dehalococcoidia > Tepidiformales > Tepidiformaceae > JANMTH01. The sequence continues at coordinate 3,147 of CAZQCR010000147.1, read as the reverse complement.
CCGGGCTTTCGACGCGGTTGCGCCAGGCGCGGACGCGCGCCTCCGGATTCGCCATGTAGTACTGCAGGGTGGCCCGCTTTTCCGCTTCCGGGTCCTTCGTCCACACGCCCTGCGGCCCCCGGAAGTCCGGAATCCCCGATTCCGTCGAGATCCCCGCGCCGCTCAGCGCCATCACCCGCGAGGCGCCACGAAGGAGCGCAACTGCCTGCCCAATGTCGTCGTCTGGCATGCGGCGTAGTGTATCGTGCGCTGCGACACGCGGCTCGCCGCGTGAACAACAGGAGTAGGACATCCGATGGCCGTCCAGGAAGAGACGCTCACTGCGCTCCTCGCGCCGGTGCGCATCGATGTCACGGGGTTACGCGCAACGGCTGGCCGCGGCGACCGCCAGGTAACGCTCCTTCACGACGTGACGTTCTCCCTGAAGCCTGGCGAGCTTGTGGCGATTGTTGGCGGCAGCGGCGCCGGCAAGACGACCCTTCTGAACAGCCTGGCGGGCCTCCGGCCGGTGGAACGGAGGATGATCCGCTACAACGGCGCCGACCTCGCGGCGAACGCCGAAAGCTATCGGACGCTGCTCGGCTACGTGCCCCAGGACGACATCGTCCACACCGAGCTCACCGTCGAACGAACCCTCATCTACGCGGCGAAGCTGCGATTGCCGCCCGGCACGGATGCGGCCGAGCGGGCAGGGCGCGTGGCTGCTGTCATGCAGGAACTCGGCCTTACCGAACGCGCTCACCAGCGGGTTGCATCCCTCAGCGGCGGGCAACGCAAACGAACCAGCATTGGCGCCGAGTTGCTCACGAACCCCGGCGTCTTCTTTCTCGATGAACCGACATCGGGTCTCGACCCGGCGACCGGCCGCGAGATGATGCGGACATTGCGGCGCCTCGCTTCCGATGGAAGCACGGTGGTACTCACCACGCACGCCCCGCACGACATCGCCAGCTGCGACCGGGTCGTCTTTCTCACGCGCGGGGGCTACCTGGCGTTCGCGGGACCGCCGGATGACGCGCTGCGCTACTTTTCGGCGCGCACCTTCGATGCGATTTACGAGTTGCTGGAGAGCGAGCGAACACCGGAAGAGTGGGGTCGCGACTGGTCGACCGGAGCACCCTCTGAGGGCCCGCGACTCGATGCCGGCGGAGCCGAACGCCACCCGGTCCCCAAACGGCCCACGGTCAATCAGTTCCGCCAGTGGCTCTTCCTCACCGAGCGCAACTTCGAGATCCTCGGGCGCAACTGGCTGACCCTGGCGATCCTCGCGGGCGCGCCGGTAATGGTGATCGCGATGTTCGCCGTGCTTTTCAAACCCGGCGCCTTCGCCCCCTCGGACCCGAGTCCATCGGCCGTCATCATGATCCTCTTCTGGGTGGCGTTTGGCGGGTTCTTCTTCGGGCTCACCTACGGTCTTCTGCAGATCTGCACCGAGTTCCCGATCTTCCACCGGGAACGGTTGGTCAACCTCAAGATCTTGCCCTACGTGGCTTCGAAGATGGCCGTGCTCGTGCCGATCCTCCTCGTGGTCGTGGCCGGTATGCTCGGCGTGCTCCGGGTACTGGATCGGCTGCCATCGGCCAGCGGCGAGACGTATCTGGAGCTGTTCGTTACGCTCCTGCTGGATGGACTGGCGGCGATTGCCATCGGCCTTCTCGCCTCGGCGGCAGTCTCCCGCACCGAACAGGCGACGCTTGTCCTGCCGATGCTCTGCTTCCCTCAGGTCCTCTTCTCGGGGGCCATCCTTCCAGTGCCGGTAATGGCCGGCGCGGGCAAGGTGGTGAGCTACCTCATGAGCGACAAATGGGCCTTCGACGCACTCGGCAAGAGCCTTGAGGTGAACGCGCTGCTCGAAAACGGCAATTCGCCCCTGGGGCCACCGCTCCGTCGCCAGTACGAAGATACGTTTAGCGGGGGGCTTATTGGCGACTGGTTGATTCTCGCCGCCTTCACCGTCGTCTTCCTGGCCGGGACCTGCCTGATACTCGCCCGGAAGAAGAGTCGGTTCACGTAGCCGTCGTCTCCCACCACGCCCAGAACGCGTCCTCCGCTTCGCCCGTGGTCCGCGCCGTGTGGACCGCCGCCCTCGCGGGATTCGAAAACGGCAGCCCCGGCTCGATATACCAGGCGAGGTGCTTCCGCACCTGGTTCATCGCGTAGCGGGGCGACTCACAGAAGTGCTCGTGGATGAGCGCAAGGTGGCGGCGAATGACGCGCTCACGATAGGCGCGCTGTTCGGCCGGGTCGAGCGCGTCGTAGGCCTCGTCGAACACCCACGGCCGCCCAAACGAGCCCCGTCCGATCATCACGTTTGCGCAGCCCGTCTCCGCCATCATCCGGCGCGCCTCCGCCATCGATGTCACGTCGCCGTTGCCCGTCACCGGGATCGAGACCGCCTCCACCACATCGCGGATGATCGCCCAGGGCGCTTTGCCCGTGAACCGCTGCGACTGCGTGCGCGGGTGCACGACGATCGCGTCCGCCCCCTCGTCTTCGCACATCAAGGCCACCTCGACGGCGTTCAGGTGGGCGTCGTCCCAGCCGCCACGGATCTTCACGGTGAAGGGAACCTCGACCACCTTCCGGAGGGCGCGGATGAGCCCGGCCGTGGCCGGCACGTCGCGCATCAACGCCGACCCCTTGTTCTGTTTCGTGATCTTCGGCATCGGGCAGCCCATGTTCAGGTCGACGATGTCCGCCCCGGCCTCCTGCACCAGTTCGGCCGCCCGCACCAGCAACTCCGTGTCGCCCCCGAGGAGCTGCATCGCCAACGGCGTCTCTTCCGGGTAGTACCGCGTGATGTCCAGCGCCGCCGGGCTGCGGCGGATGAGGGAGATGGCGTCGATCTCCTCGGTCGTCGTCAGGCCGCTGCCGCACTCCCGCGCAATCAGCCGGAAGGGACCGTTCGTGACGGCCGCCATCGGCGCCAGCCGCGCTATGCCCTGGACTTCGACACTTCCAATCTTCACGCGTACCAGCGTAGCGCAGATGCGCTCCCGGATCAGTTCCCCCAGACGGTGCCACCATCCACGTTGATCGCCTGCCCGGTGATCCACTTGCCCCGGTCGCTCACCAGGAAAAGCACCATCTCCGCGCATTCCGTACCATTGCCGGCGTACTGGAGCGGAATGCGCGTGCGCACCATCT
>CAZQCR010000146.1:0-8606 GCA_964591745.1 uncultured Anaerolineaceae bacterium | reverse complement strand
CGCGCTGCATGAGGTTGCGGAGCGCGTGCTGGAGGTCGCCGAAGTTCATCAGGTCATCGGTGAGGTTATCGAGGATAGCGTCTGCTTCGAGCGGCGGGACATCCTGGGTGCCATCCCACATCGAGTACCGGAATCGAACGGCCATGGAGCGCCTCCCAGCATGGGGCCGGTGCGGCCCACACGGCTACGGTAACGAAATTCGTCTGCCCCCACAAATCGCGGCCGCCCTGTAAGGTTCGGCCATCGTAACGGGGAGTCAAGCGGATGGAGTGGAGCGAAGAAGAACGGTCGGTGATCGAAGGCGCGCGAGGGCTGCGGACGTTGGTCCGGGAACGTCGCGAGGCGATCGAACGGGAGCGGCGGCTTCCGGAGGACCTTGTCGCTGAGATGGCGCGCGCTGGCATCTTCTCTACCTATCTGCCGGCAGAACTGGGCGGCCTCCAGGTCCGGCCACGGGCGGCGCTTGAGGTAATCGAGGCGATCGCGCGGGAGGACGGCTCGGCGGGCTGGAACGCAGCCATTTGCGGCTCGCAAGGCCTTTACCTTTCGCGCCTCACTCCTGGTCCGGCGCAGACGGTGCTGGCGAGCGGTGGGCATGGCATCGCCGGGTCGTTCTCGCCCGAAGGGAAAGCAGTCGTCGAAGGCGGCGGCTACCGGCTCCAGGGGCGCTGGCGTTTCGCGAGCGGCATGCACCAATCCGCCTGGCTGATGGCCCCGGCCGTGCTCATGGGGAGCGACGGACCCCTGCGAGACGATGCGGGGAACGTTCGGACACGGGTGATGCTCGTGCCGAAAGAGCAGGCCACCCTGCTGGACACCTGGGATGTCGGCGGGATGCGAGGAACGGGCAGCAACGACTTCACGCTCGACGATGTGTTCGTCCCGGAGGAGTTTACCTTCGGGGCGATGGACGCGGGCCGGTACAGCGGCACGCTCTACCGGATCCCCATCCTGATGGCGTTCGGAGCCGGTATCCCGGGAGCGTGCCTGGGCATCGCCCGCGGGGCGATCGACGAACTGGTGCGGCTGGCAGCGGAGAAGCGTCCCATGCTCTCGCGCGCGGCCCTGCGGGAGCGGCCGGCCGTCCAGCTGCAGGTAGCGGAGGCCGAGACGATGGTCCGAGCGGCGCGCCTGTTCCTCGAGCAGGCGTTGGATTCAGCGTGGCGACAGGCGGAAGAAGGTGTTGTGGCCTCCATGGAAGAGCGGGCTGCCCGGCGGCTGGCGATGTGGAACGCGGGGCGCTCTTCGGCCGTGGCCGTGCGATTGATGTACGAAGCGGCCGGGACAACGGCCATCTATACGAGTAGCCCGCTGGAGCGCGCCTTCCGCGATATTCACGTGGCGGCGCAACACGTAACCATCGGTCCGATGGCGCAGGAAGCGGCCGGGCGGGCGCTTCTCGGGCTCGACCCGGGGTCACCTTTCGTCTGAGGCCGATAGAGGCGGAGGGAATTCATGGAAACGGCCGAGGCTTCCGTTCAGAGGCTGGTTGTCGTTGCCGATAGTGAATTCGTGGGAAGAGACGCGAAGGAACTGCTCAGCCGGGTACAAGAACTTCCACCGCTCCCGGCGGTGGCGGCGCGTGTGATGCGCATGGCCGACGACGACAAGACCAGCGCCATGGACCTATCGCAGGTGCTGAGTGCGGACCAGGCGTTGACCGCCAAGCTCATCAAGATCAGCAATTCGGCGTACTACGGGTTCGCCCGGAGGGTGAGCACGGTGCGTGAGGCTGTGCTGGTGCTGGGCTTCAAGCAGGTGCGCCAGGTGGCCGTCGGCACGGCGATCATGACCGCCTTCAAGGGCCCGAAGCGGGACGATGTGTTCGACCTCGACCTCTTCTGGGGGCACTCGGTGGCGGTCGCGGTCGCCGCGGAAGCGCTGGCGAAGAAGACGCGAGCGGCGAAGCCTGAGGACGCGTTCACGGCGGGGATCCTGCACGACATCGGGCGGCTGGTGATCCGGCAGGCGATGCCCGACGAATTCAGAACGGCGGTGACCTGGGCGCGCAACGGCGAATGCAGCCTCCACGAAGCCGAACTCGAGGCCACCGGGTACGCGCACGACGAAGTGGGACGCGCCCTTGGCGAAGAGTGGAAATTCCCGATGCACCTGATCGACGCGATCGCCGGGCACCACAACGAAGCCCTCACGCCTGGCAACGATGGCGTGGCCGGCGTCGTCGCCCAGGCGAACAGCATGGTGCTGCATTTCGGGCTCTATTGCGGTTACGACCTCGAGGTCGTCCCGGCGGCGCTGCCGCCCCATCTCCTGGAGATCGAAGCGGCGAGCGGCGGCATCGACCGAGCGCTGGACCGGGCCTTCTCGTTCATCGAGAGCGCCAGCGGTACGCCGGAGACGTGGTACGCGAAGGCGGCGTGAGGGGCCGTTGGCTGTTTGGCCATTTGCCTTTGGCCCCGGGGTTACAGATCGAGCGGGGTGTCGTCGCGGTTGGCCCAATCACGCATGGAGCCGTCGTAGACGCGCAGGTTCGGCCAGCCCAGGAGTTCCATGACGAACGTTACGTGCGCCGCACGTATGCCTCCCTGTCAGTAGGCGACCGTCGGCTTGCCACGGCGTAGGCCGGCCCCGGCGAGGAGACGCTCGAGTTCGTCCGCGGGGAGGAAGCGGCGGGTGTCGCCGCGTTCCATCAGGTTCGTCCACTCCAGGTGCCTTGCGCCGGGAACGTGGCCGGCGCGCTTGTTGCCGCGGCTGTTCGTGCCGTCCCATTCGCCGTCCGTGCGGGCATCGAAGACCTGGCAGGCGGCGTCATCGTAGACGGCGAGGAGGTCCTCGGCGCTGGCGTAGAGCTCCGGGCGAGGGTTCGCCGTGAAGGTCGCCGGGGGCGCCTTGGTGGCATGGAAGGTGACGGGGCGGCCCTCCGTGAGCCAGCGATGCCAGCCGCCGTTGAGCACCTTCACATTGTCGTGCCCGTAGAACTTCAAGACCCACCAGAAGCGGGCGGCGACGAGCGAGTTGTTGTCGTCGTAGAGGACGACGGTGGTGGCGCTGGAGACACCGAGCTGGCCCATGAGCGCTTCGAAGGCCGGCTGGGGCATCACGAAGGTGCCGTGGTCGCTGCCGGCTGGGTCGTTGTCCTTGATGTAGTTGTGGACGGGGAGCTGGACGGCGCCGGGGATGTGGGCGCGGCGGTAGGCCTCGAGGGTGGCGCAGTCGATGATGCGGAGGTTGGCGTCGCTGGCGTGTTCGGCGAGCCAATCCGGTTCGGCGAGGAGTTCGGGCTTCGCGTAGTCCATGGTGCGGACCTCCCGGTGGGTGTTGGTGAAGGCTACGCGGTTGGGAGAGGGACGGGAAGAGGTGATAGGCCCGAGTTGGTTCGAACAACCCGCGACCGCTGAGGGTCGCGACTACCCCGGGGACGGCGGGGGATCGGGAGACAGCGTTTGGCGTGATTCGAACGGTCCGCGACCGCGGTGGGTCGCAACTACCGGGGGTATGGCTTGCGTGGCCGCGGGGGGCCGCGGCTACAGGTGGCGGAGGAGGAAGCCGAGGACTTTGCGCTCCTGGTCTTCGAGGCCACGCTGGTCGCGGGGCATGTGGCGCTCTTCGGGGTAGAGGAGTGTTTCGTACTCCTTGCCAGCGCTGGCCAGGGCGACGAGCAGCCGGGCGGTGTGACGAAAGTGGACGTTCTCATCGATCATCCCGTGGACGATGAGGAGCTTGCCCGTGAGCCCGGCGATGTGCTCCATCGCGGCGCTGCGGCGGTAGCCATCCGGGTTCTTTTGGGGCGTAGACATGTAGCGCTCGGTGTAGCCGGTGTCGTAGCCGTCCCAGTGGGTAACGGGCGCGCCGGCGACGCCGACCTTGAAGACGGCGGGCTCCTTCGCCAGGCACATGAGCGTCATGTAGCCGCCGTAGCTCCAGCCGTAGACGCCCACGCGTGAGGTGTCGGCGAAGGGGTAGGTTTCGCCGAGCCAACGGACGGCCGCGACCTGGTCTTCGACCTCGACGCTGCCCATGTCGCGGTGAAGGTGACCTTCGAAGGCGAGGCCCCGGTTGGCCGACCCGCGATTATCGACTTTGAGGACGATGCAGCCCTGCTGGGCGAGGTACTGGGCGCGGAGGTCCACGGTCATCGACCAATCGTTGGCTACGCGCTGGGCGTGGGGGCCGCCGTAGACCGAGACGACGACCGGGTAGCGGCGGCCGGGCTCGATTTCCGCCGGCAGGTAGACGGCCGTGTGGAGCGGCGTGCCATCGGCCGCCGGGAACTCCCCGAACACGGGAACGGCGAGCCCGAGGGCGGCGGCGGTTGCCCCCTCGTTTTCGAAGAGCGGAGTGCGCGCGCCGGTGGCGATTTCGACCAGGGCGATGGTGGGCGCATGGGCCATCGAACTGACGAACTCGATGAGCTGGCGGCCGTCAGGAGAGAGGACGCCGTCGTGCCAGCCCTCGCCCGAGGTGATAGCGCGAACTTCGCCGCCATCGAGGGGCACGGCATACACCTGGCGTCGCGTGACGCCGTCCCGGGTCCCGGAGAAGTAGACCAGGCGGCGCTCTTCGTCGACGCCGATGACGTGGGTGACGACCCAGTCGCCGCCGGTGAGGTCGCCAATGGGCGCGCCATCAGCCGCGAGGAGGGAGAGATGGCGGTAGCCGGTCTTCTCGGACGACCAGAGGATCTCGCCGGACTTGAGGAAGCGCGTGTCCCCGGAGACGTTGAGCCAGGGCTCACTCCGCTCTTCGTGGAGGACGCTCGCTTCGCCGCCGTCGAATTCCAGGAGACGGAGAGTGACCTGGTCGCGGTCGAGGATCTGCGCCGTGAACTTGCCGGAGGGGCGCCAACCGGCACGGGCGAGGTAGATGTCCGTTTCGTCGCCGAGGTCCAGCCAGCTGGTGGCGCCGGACGCGACGTCGACGGTGGCGAGGCGGACGGTGGCGTTGGCCGCACCCGCGAACGGGTAGCGATGGTTCTCGATCTCCACGGTGTCTTTGCCCTGGTGGACGATCGGGTAGATGGGAATGTGGCGCTCATCGGCCTGCTGGTAGGCGATGCGGGCGCCGTCTTCGCTCCACCAGAAGCCACGGGCGCGGTCGAGCTCCTCCTGGGCGATGAACTCGGCGAGACCGTTGGTGAGGCCGTCTTCGGCGTCGTGGGTGAGCTGCGAGAGCGCGCCGGTCCCCAGGTTTGCGACGAAGAGGTTGCCATCGCGGACGAAAGCGACCCAAGAGCCATCCGGGCTGAGCCGGGGGTCGATGGCGCCAGCCGTCCCGGGGAGCTCGGCAAGCGGGCCACCGCCAACGCTCACAAAGACCGCGCCGCCCATCGGCACCATGAGCACGAGCGCCGCGGCGTTGGTGGCGAAGGCGTAGTCTGTGACGCCGACCTCGCGCAGGCGCATGCGCTCGCGCCGAAGCTCTTCATCGCGGCTGAACTGCCGGGCGGGTGGTGGACCGGCGAGCACGGTCCGTTCGCCGGTGGCGATGTCGTAACGCCAGAGGCTGCGAACGAGGCTGCCTTCGGCGCTGAACAGGTAGGTGACCGCCTTGCTATCGGGCGTGAAGCCGAGGCGGGCCGGGACGACGGTACCGGGCCGCGGGAAGCGGGCGACATCTTCGATCGTGAGCGAGCTGAGGGGACCGGTCACGCGAACGCCTCCGAACGGATCTCCTCGATTGCCGCGATCGTCTTCGGGATGGCGGCGGAGAGGACCTCGGCACCGGAGGCGGTGACCCGGACATCGTCTTCGATGCGGACGCCGCCGAACCCCAGGAGCGAATCAACACGGTCCCAGTCCACGGCGTCGCGGTAGCGGTCGCGGCGCTCGGGGTCGTTCAGGAGCGCGGGTATGAAGTAGATGCCGGGCTCGATGGTGACGACGTAGTTCTCCTGGAGTGGCAGGTCGGCGCGAAGCCACTTGAGGCCGAAGCGGTCGCTCTTCGTCCGGCCGGCAAGGCACCCCCCGGCGTCGTGGGTGGCGAGGCCGAGCATGTGGCCGAGGCCGTGAGGGAAGAAGAGGGCGTGGGCGTCCTGCTCGACCAGGCTTTCCGGGGTGCCGCGGAGGATGCCGAGATCGGCAAGACCGGCGGCGATCCGGCCGGCGGCGGCCATGTGGAGGTCACGATACTCCTGGCCGGGCCGCACGCCCGCAATCGCTTCCACCTGGGTGGCGAGAACGAGCTGGTAAATGTCGCGCTGGGGGCCGGTGAAGCGGCGCCCGACGGGGAAGGCGCGGGTGACATCTGCCGCGTAGCCGCCGAACTCGGCCGCCGCATCCATGAGAACGAGTTCGCCATCGGCGAAGGGCCGGCCGGTGGGCGTGAAGTGGAGGATTGCGCTGTTGACGCCGCCACCAACGATCGAACCGTAGGCCGTGCGCAGAGCCCCGGCGCGGAAGAACTCGGCTTCGACTTCGACCTGGAGCTGGCGTTCGGTCATGCCGGGACGGGCGAGGCGCATGGCGGCGAGGTGCCCGGCAGCCGTGGCATGGGCGGCGGCCCGCATGAATGCGATTTCGGATGGGTCCTTGCTGCGGCGCGCTTCGGCGACGCGCTCGGAGAGGGCGGCGCTCGCTTCGCCATCCACTTCGACCTCCAGTGCGCGCCAGTTGGCGAGGCCGTACTCGGCGGGCCGATGGAGGATGTCATCGTTGCCGAGGACCGCCAGCGCCTCGCCACGGTGCGCTTCGAGCCAGGCGGCAAGGGCTTCGGTGGGCCGCACTGCGTCGAGCCCGGAGGACTGTTCGGCGGCGGCCGGATCGCCCCCGTCGCCTTCCCACACACGCTGATCGAGCGAGGCGACGGGAAGGAAGAGGCGCCAGCCCTCACGCGGGTCGAAGGTGAGCACCGTGCCGGGAATCGCCGTACCCGCGAGATAGGAGTGCTCAGCGTGAGCATGGAAGCTGTGGAACTGGTCCGTGCCGGCGATAGGCACGGGCAGGCCGGCGGGGATGACCACCGGTCCCGGGTGCGTGGCGAAGCGGCGGGCGATGGCCTCGCGGCGGGCGATCAACTGCGCTGAGGTATCGGACACGGACACCAGCATAGCGCAAGGGGAGCCGGTCACTCACCCCTGGGCGTACTGGTCCGCGGCTTCACGGAGCGAGCGGGCGACCTCTTCGCGGAGCTCCGGTGGTCCAACGACGACGGCCGCGTGGCCCCAGGAACGGACCCAGGGAACGAACTCCATAAGGCTCGGGAGCTGCGCCTCGAAGCGGACTCGGCCACCATCCAGCGGAGTGAGGCGCTGGGATGGGTGCCAGTGGGTTTCGGCCAGCCGGTCGGCCACTTCGGCGGAGAAATCCACGGTGACGTCGTACTGATCGTCGCCGTAGACAACGCCCCAGCTGCGGCCCATGCGAGCGAGCAGGTCATCGAGGTCGGGCGGAGGGAAAGTCTCTTCCGTCCGCGAGGCGGAAAGGATGCGTTCGAGCCGGAAGGTGCGATTCTCGCCGTGCTCGTGGCTGAAGCCGATGACGTAGGTGGCGGCGCCACTGGCGACGGCCTCGAGGAGGTACGGGTCCAGCAGCAGCGTCCGCGTCGCGCCGGAGCTGTGCGAGCGGTACTCCATGCTCACGGTGTGGGAATCGGCCCAGCATTCCGTGAGCACGCGCATGACCCGGACCTGGCGGTCGTCCGCCGGGCGTTCCCTCAGCTCAGCGGCAGCGGCGTGAACGTGGCGGCCGAGGGCCGGGGGGAGCGCGTCGGCCAGCTTGTCCAGGGCGGAGATACCGTCGGGGTCGCGCTCATCGGCGTGGCGGAGGAAGAGCCGCGTGGCGAGGTAGATCGCCCGCGCTTCGTGCAGCGTCAGGCGCACAGCGCCAACGGGTGAAGATCCAGGGAGGAGCCGCCATCGTCTTCCCGGCGCATCGATGAGCGGCACCCCGAGCTCGCTTTCCAGCACGTTCAGATCCCGCTGAATGGTGCGCGGGCTGTAGCTCAGGCCGTCGGCCAGCTGGCGAACGGTGAGGCCCTGCGGGTTCTTTCGCAGCCGATGCTCGATCTCCACCAGGCGGGTGGCCCGTCGTACCTGTTCCGTCATCGCTGTCTCCTCCTGTCGTTCCGGCGACTGTTGGCATAGACGGGACGATAGTGGCACAACGCGACAGATAGTGTCGCGATTCGGAGAATCTCTTCGCCTTGCGACTCTAGCGGCTTCCTCACGTACGATCGGCGCCATGGCAGAACCCCGCGCCCTTGGAACCATCATCTCGCTCGTCGCGGAGGCCGTGGGCCAGCCCGGTCAGCGCCGATTTCGCCTCCGGGCGATGGACATTGAAGGCGTTACCGTCTCCCTCTGGCTGGAGAAAGAGCAGCTCATCGCCCTTGGCGACGCGATCGAGACCGTTCTGAAGGACGAAGGGTACGAGCACTTCCCGGTTCCGTTGGACGATCGCGAAGAAGAGCCGGTCTACCCGCTGAACGCGAATATCGAGTTCCGGATCGGCCAGCTTTCCATGGGGATTAGCCGCGACCCGAGCCAGCTCGTGCTGATCGGTGTGGAGGCGGCCCCGGAAGGCGAGGACGGCCAGGGCGTCATGATCTCCGTCGGCTTCCAGAAGGGCTTCGAAGTGCGCCAGCGGATCGCGGTCGTGGTCGCTTCGGGCCGGCCTCCTTGCCCGCTCTGCACAGCTCCCCTCGATCCG
>CAZQCR010000145.1:0-8610 GCA_964591745.1 uncultured Anaerolineaceae bacterium | reverse complement strand
CCGGGCGACGTTGATCGGGTTGCGGCTGCCGAGGGACTTCGCGAGAACATCCGTCACGCCGGCCGATTCCATGATCGCCCGAACCGCGCCACCGGCGATGACGCCGGTGCCGTGGCTGGCTGGCTTCATCATCACCCTCGCGGCGCTGTATTCGGCGAGCAGGGGATGCGCGATGGTGCCGCCCTTCATCGGGATCTGGACCATCTGCTTGCGGGCGAGGGTAGCGCCCTTGCGGATCGCTTCCGGCACTTCGTTCGCCTTACCGAGGCCGATCCCAACGCTGCCGTGCCCATCGCCAACGACGACGAGTGCGCTGAAGCTGAAGCGGCGCCCGCCCTTCACCACCTTCGCCACGCGATTGATGTACACGACCTTTTCGGTCAGCTCTTCCTGGCTCGATTCGTACTGGCCCATCTAGAACCCCAATCCCGCTTCGCGCGCTGCATCGGCAAGGGCGCGAACCCGGCCGTGATACTGGAAACCACCGCGGTCGAAGACCACGAGGTCGATCCCGGCCGCTTTCGCGCGTTCGGCCACCGTCTTGCCGACGAGAACGGCGCGTTCGGTCTTCGTCTTGCCCGCCGCTTCGGCGAGGAGGACCTTGTCGAGGTCGCTGGCAGCGACCAGGGTCTTGCCGGCGACGTCGTCGATCACCTGGGCGTAGATATGGGTTGCGCTGCGGAAGACGTTCAGCCGCGGCCGCGTCATCGTGCCAGAAACCTTCCGGCGGACGCGGGTGTGGCGGCGGACTCGCGCCTCTCGGCGTGTTGCGACACTCATTACTTGCCTACCTTCCCGGCCTTGCCGGCCTTCCGGCGGACGCGTTCGCCGCTGTAGCGAATGCCCTTGCCCTTGTACGGCTCGGGGGGACGAAGTTTGCGAATGTTCGCCGCCACCTGGCCGACCTGTTCCTTGTCGTTCCCCTGGATGTGAATGCGGGGGCCTTCGACAACGAAGGCGATGCCTTGTGGCGGCGCCACGATCACCGGGTGAGAGAAGCCGAGGGCGAGCTGGAGGCTCGTGCCCTGGAGCACTGCGCGGTAGCCCACGCCCTGCACCTCAAGCGTCTTCGTGAACCCCGTGGTTACCCCTACCACCATGTTGTTGAGCAACGTCCGCGAAAGGCCGTGGAGCGCGCGCTGCTTGCCCTCATCGTTGGGGCGCGTAACGACGACGGTGTCCTCTTCCCGGGTCAGGGTCATCGTCGGCGGGAAGTCCCGCGTCAATTCACCGCGTGGCCCCTTGACCACGACGTGGTTTTCGCCAGTCACGGAAAAAGCGACCGTGGCCGGCACGGCGACCGGTTGACGTCCAATTCGCGACATCTCTTCGGCCTCCTACCAGATGTAGCAGAGAAGCTCGCCGCCGACAGCCTGCCGGCGGGCTTCCTGCCCGGTCATGATGCCCTTCGGCGTGGAAAGGATGGCAACGCCGAGCCCGCCGTACACCCGCGGGATCTCGTTGCGCTGCACGTAAACGCGAAGCCCGGGCTTACTCACCCGCTGCAGGCCGCTCAACACCGGCTCTTTGCGTCCACCGTAGTTCAGGTCGACCTTCAGGTTCGGCTGCACCTTGCCATCTTCCGTCACCACGCTGTAGTCCTTGATGAAGCCTTCGTCCTTCAAGACGCCAGCGATGGCGACCTTGACCTTCGAGGCTGGCATCAGCACCGAGTCGTGGCGGGATGTCACGGCGTTCCGGATCCGCGTCAACATATCGGCGATTGGGTCATTCACACTCATAGCACTTCCCCTCTGGCTGCGTTCGCACGATTACCAGCTGGACTTCACGACGCCCGGGAGCAAGCCACGATGGGCAAGTTCCCGGAACGTGATGCGCGACAGGCCAAACTTCCGGATGTACCCCTTCGGGCGCCCGGTGATGTAGTCGCGATTGTGGATGCGCGTCGGGCTGCTGTTCAGGGGCAGCTTGCGCAGTTCGTCGTAGAGTTCGGTGACCCGCTTGGGGTCGTTCCAGGACTCACGGAGTTGGGCCTTGAGGGCCCGCCGCCGCACAGCGAACTTATCGTTCAGCTCTTGCCGCATCTTGTCGCGGTTGACAATCCCTTTCGAAGCCACTGCGGCCCTCCTAGTTCTTCTGGAACGGCATGCCCATGAGCTCCAGGAGCCGCCGTCCCTCTTCGTCGCTTTTGGCCGTGGTGACGATGGTCACCTGGAGCCCTCGAACCTTGTCCACCTTGTCGTAGTCGATCTCCGGAAAGATGAGCTGTTCGCGAATCCCGAGGCTGTAGTTCCCTCGCCCATCAAAGGCGTTGGCGTTCAATCCCTGGAAGTCACGGATGCGGGGGAGGGCCGCCACGATCAGGCGGTCCAGGAACTCGTACATCCGCGCGCCCCGGAGCGTGGCGGAAACACCAATGGGGTTTCCTTCTCGCAATCGGAAGTTCGCGATAGAGCGCTTGGCGCGGTTGATGATCGGCTTCTGGCCCGTGATGGCACCGACCTCCTCCGCCGCCTTGTCGAGGGCATTGGCGTCGGTGAGCGCTTCGCCCATGCCGATGTTGACGACCACCTTGGTGATCTTGGGCACCTGCATCACGTTGGCGTAGCCGTACTGGTCGCGCAGGGCGCCCATCACTTCCGTCTGGTACTTGTCCTTCATTCGCGGCGGCATTATTCGATGTCCTCTCCGCTGCGCTTCCCTACCCGCACCCAGCTGCCGTCTTCGCGGCGGCGGAAGCCGACGCGCGTCGGCTCGTCCGAGTTCGGGTCGATGAGCATCACGTTACTGATGTGAATGGGCGCTTCGCGTTCGATGATGGCCGATTGCTGGCCCTGGGCACGAGCGCGCTGGTGCTTCTTGACCATGTTGACGCCTTCGACAAAGAGCCGGTCAGTCTTGGTGACCATCCGCCGGACGGTCCCACGCTTTCCGCGGTCCTTGCCAGCGATCACCACCACCCGGTCGCCCCGCTTGATCTTCGCGGGCATTACAGCACCTCCGGTGCGAGCGAAACGATCTTCATGAAGTTCCGGTCGCGCAGTTCGCGCGCGACCGGCCCGAAGATACGCGTGCCCCGTGGATTCTCTCCGTCGCTGGCCAGGAGGACAGCGGCGTTTTCGTCGAAGCGGATGTACGAACCGTCTGCCCGGCCGTACTCCTTGGTCACACGGACGACGACCGCTTTCACGACGTCGCCCTTCTTCACGGCCGAGTTCGGCTGCGCGACCTTCACGCTGGCGACGATGATGTCGCCAGGCCTGGCGTAGCGCCGCCGGCTGCCCCCAAGCACGCGAATGCAGAGGATCGAGCGCGCGCCGGAGTTGTCAGCCACTTTGAGGCGGCTTTCCTGCTGGATCATTGGGCCGCCTCCGCTGCCTTTGGCGCCGCCTGCGTCGTCACTTCGAAGTCTCGCCCGATAGACGACGGGGAGACATCCGCGACGTCGCCACGGCTAAGAATCTCGATGACACGCCACCGCTTGTCGCGGGACATTGGCCTGCATTCGACGATCCGGACAACATCGCCGAGCTTGCAGCTGTTCTCTTCGTCGTGCGCCTTGTACCGCTGCGTCAGCGAAACCACCTTGTGGTAAAGCCGGTGCTTCTTGCGGCGTTCAATCGAAACGACGACGGTTTTATCCATCTTGTCGCTCACGACCGTGCCCTGGATTACGCGTTGCTGACCCATTGCTACTCCTCGCCTTCCAGCGCCGCGATTTCGCGCTCACGCTTGATCGTGCGGAGGCGGGCAATCCGCCGCTTGGCGTTCCGCAGCTCCCGATAATTCTGGAGCTGACGGCTGGCATGTTGAAAGCGCAGGGTAAACAGCGCCCGGTAGCCCTCGTTGATGTCTTTGTTCAGGTTCTCGTCTGAAAGCCGGCGAACGTCGGCTGCTTTTTGTTCGGCCATCGTTACACCATCGCCTCTTCGCGTTTCACGATCTTGCAGGCCACCGGCAGCTTGTGAGCCGCCCGCGTAAGGGCTTCGCGCATGACCGCCTCGGGCACGCCACCGACTTCGAACATGATCCGGTTCGGCTTGACAACGGCCACCCACTTGTCCGGAGCGCCCTTGCCCGAGCCCATCCGCGTCTCCGCCGGCTTCGCCGTCACCGGCTTGTCGGGGAAGATGCGGATCCAAACCTGGCCACCGCGCTTCATGTAGTTGGTCATCGCCCGCCGGGCACTTTCGATGTGGCGGGAATCGATCCAGGCGGCGCCTTCGGATTGCAGCCCGAATTCGCCGAAGGCGATGTAGTTGCCCGTCAGCGCTTCGCCGGAACGACGCCCGCGGTGCTGCTTCCGGTGCTTGACTCTGCGAGGTTGGAGCATTGCTACTCGCCTCCCTGCGTCTCACGCTGGACAGCCGCCTGCTGTTCCATCGTGATCGCCGAGTGGACCGGTCCACCAGCGGGGGCGACGGGCTCAGCGTCCGGTGCCGCGGGGGCCACCGGGGCGGCCGGCGCGAAGATCGGAAGCTCATCTTCCTCAACGCGACGGGAGTTATCCTGGCGCAGTTCGGGAAGAATGATGCCCTTGTAGATCCAGCACTTCACGCCGATCCGGCCGAAGGTGGTGTGCGCCTCCGCGAGGCCGTAGTCGATATCGGCGCGGAGGGTATGGCGCGGCACCTGGCCCGCCGTCTCCGATTCGCGGCGGGACATCTCGGCGCCGCCGAGGCGGCCCGCGATCGCAACTCGGACGCCGACGGCGCCGCGCTGCATCGTCCGCTGGACCGCCTGCTTGACAGCGCGCCGGAAGGCCACGCGACGCTCCAGCTGATCGGCCACGGACCGGGCCACCAGGTAGGCGTCCAGTTCCGGAGTGCGAATCTCCTGGATGTTGACGCGGACGCGGCCGCCACTAAAGCGCTCCAGGTTGTTCCGAAGGTCCTCTACCTTGGCGCCACCGCGGCCGATCACGATACCCGGCTTGGCCGTGTGAATCGTGATCGTCACGAGGTTGGCATTCCGGTCGACCTCGATATGGCTGATGCTCGCGTCCGGGAGTTCCTTGTGGACGTAGGCGCGCAGATCCAGGTCCTGGTGGAGGCGAAGGGTATAGTCCTTCTCCGCGAACCACTTCGACTCCCAGTCGTAGATGATCCCAAGTCGAAACCCGTGCGGGTGTACTTTCTGTCCCAAGTTATGCCCCCCGCTCGTCGAGAATGATGGTGATGTGAGCCGACCGCTTCAGAATCGGGCTGGCCCGGCCACGCGAACGCGCCTTGAAGCGCCGCATCGTGCGCCCTTCATCGGCGTAGGCCCGCTTGATAACCAGGTCGTCGACATCCAGGTCGAAGTTGTTCTCCGCGTTCGATGCCGCCGAAAGCACCGTCTTCGAAACCGACCGCGCATGCGGCGATTGCAAGTACCGGAGGAGGGCCAGCGACTGATCGACGCTGAGGCCCGGAAGCCGTTCGAGAATGAGCCGCACCTTGCGGGCGGAAACACCGAGATTTCGGGTGGTGGCGTGAACTTCCATCGTTAGCGCCTCACCTTGCTCTGCCGGTCGCTCTTGGAGATGTGCCCACGGAACGTCCGCGTGAGGGCAAACTCGCCGAGCTTGTGGCCCACCATGTTCTCCGTGACGAACACCGGCACATGCCGCCGGCCATCGTGGACGGCGATCGTGAGGCCGATCATCTCGGGCAGGATCGTCGAAGCGCGTGACCAGGTCTTGATGACCGACCGGGTCGCGGCGTTCCGCATCGCCATCACTTTCTTTTCCAGTGATGGGTGGATGTACGGGCCCTTCTTGGTTGAGCGTGACATCGGCTACTCCTACTTTGTCCGCCGGCGCTGGATGAACTTGTCGGTCCGCTTGTTGTTGCGGGTGCGGTAACCGAGCGTCGGCTTGCCCCACGGCGTTTTCGGTCCGGGCATCCCGATAGGGGCCCGGCCTTCGCCACCGCCGTGCGGATGGTCGCGGGGGTTCATCACCGACCCGCGAACCTGCGGACGCCGACCACGATGCCGTGTCCGGCCCGCCTTCCCCAGTTTGATGAGCGAATGCTCAGTGTTCCCCACCTGGCCGACGGTCGCCATGCACTCGATGCGGACACGCCGCACCTCGCCGCTGGGAAGACGGACGAGCGCGTACTCGCCCTCCTTCGCCATCAACTGCGCCGAAACGCCCGCGCTGCGAACCATCTGGCCACCCTTACCGGGTGTGAGTTCGATGTTGTGAATCTGCGTACCTGTCGGCAGATTGGCGAGGGGAAGCGTGTTCCCAACCCGTATCTCCGCCGTCGGCCCGCTGAGCAGCGCCGCGCCGACCGTGAGACCGTTCGGCGCAAGGATGTAGCGCTTTTCGCCGTCAACGTAGTGCAGCAGCGCGATCCGGGCCGTCCTGTTCGGGTCGTACTCGATGGAGGCAACCTTCGCCGGCACACCGGCCTTGTCCCGCTTCCAGTCGATAATCCGGAGGAGGCGCCGCGAACCGCCGCCGCGATGGCGAACGGTAATCCGCCCCTGGTTGTTGCGGCCGGAGCCGCGCTTCCCAAGCGCCACCGTCAACGACTTTTCCGGGCGGCTCTTCGTGATCTCGGCGAACGAAGCGCTGCTCGCGTTACGGCGCCCGGGGGAAGTTGGCTTGAACTGCTTGATCGCCATCGCTAAATCCCCTCGAACAGTTCGATTTTGTCGCCGTGAACGAGCGTCACGATGGCCTTCTTCCAGTCGGGACGGGTAGTCACCTTCCGGCCGAAGCGCTTCGGCTTGCCTTTCATGATCAGCGTGTTCACTTCCGCGACGCGAACGCTGAAGGCGGTCTGAATCGCCTCTTTCACCTGGTTCTTGTTCGCCCGGATATCGACTTCGAAGACGTACTTGTCGAGGCCCGTGAGCACCGTCGTCTTCTCCGTGATGATCGGCCGGAGCAGTACCGCGTAGGGATGAAGCTCCTTAGGCATCCGCCGTCTCCTTCTGGCCGCGATGCGGCTTCAGATTGGCCCCGCCCCAGAGCGCTTCGACTTTGCGAACGGCCTCTTCGGTCATCACCAGCCGATGCGCGTTGACCACGTCAACAACGTTGAGATACGCGGCCGGAAGCGCCTTGGCGAAGTCGATGTTGCGCGCTGCGAGGTTGAGGTTCTTCTCGAATTCGCCGCTGACGACGAGCGCCCGGCGGTTCACACCGAGGGAGTCGAGGGAGTCCTGGACGAGCTTCGTCTTCGGCTCGGCGGGGACGAGACCATCGACCACCATCAGGGTGCCACTCGCGGCATGGTTGCTGAGCGCCGAACGAAGCGCCAGGCGGCGCATCTGCTTCGGCAGGTCCTTGGCGAAGCTGTGATGCTTCGGCCCGAAAGCGACACCGCCGCCGACGTGGTGCGACGCCCGGATGCTGCCCTGGCGCGAACGGCCGAGGCCCTTCTGCTTCCGGATCTTAACCGTCGAGCCTTCGACTTCGCCGCGGCTCTTGGTGTGGGCGCCGCCCGCCCGCCGATTCGCCATCTGGGCGACATAGGCCTGGTGCAGGACCGAGCGGTTTGGCTCGATACCGAAAACCTCATCGGCGACGTCGATCTTCCGGAGTTCGGTTCCAGCGGTGTCTACTACTGGCAGCTTCATTTCGCCACCTTTCTGGCCGAGCGAATGCGGACGAGTCCGCCGATAGGGCCGGGGACCGACCCGCAAACGAAGATCACGCCACGCTCGTCGTTGCGAGCCACAACCTCGAGGTTGCGAACGGTTACGCGCTCGGCGCCCATGTGGCCAGCCATCCGTGTCCCCTTGAGGACGCGGCCCGGCGTGGTACCAGAACCGATCGAACCGGGAGCACGATGGCGGTCGCTCTGGCCGTGTGTCTTCGGACCGCCGGCGAAGTTGTGGCGGCGAACGCCACCCTGGAAGCCGCGGCCTTTGCTGGTCGCCGTCACGTCTACCTTGTCGCCGGTCCCGAAGAGCTCGGCGCCGAGGCGGTCAC
Organism: uncultured Anaerolineaceae bacterium; assembly: GCA_964591745.1. GTDB lineage: Bacteria > Chloroflexota > Dehalococcoidia > Tepidiformales > Tepidiformaceae > JANMTH01. Next base: position 719 of record CAZQCR010000145.1, on the reverse strand, counting down.
CGAGGGTGTAACTCGAATCCTTGGAGACACGGAACTCGGCCAGGTGCTTGAGCTTCAGGTTCCCGGCGGGCTTGAGGTGGCCCAGCTCGGGCTTGTTCAGCCGCTTGCTTTCCTGGAAGCCGATTTGCACGGCCGTATAGCCGTGCTTCTCTTCCGTACGCGTATCCGTCACAAAGCACGGCCCAACCTCGACGGCGGTGGCGCCACGAAGGCGCCCCTTTTCATCGAAGACTTGCACCGTGCCCAGCTTCTTGCCCAACAGTCCTTCAATACTCATGGCGGTCTACAGCTTGATTTCGATGTCCACACCGCTCGGCAGCTGAAGCCGCATGAGCGTGTCGACGGTCTTGGACGTCGGTTCGAGGATGTCGATCAGGCGCTTGTGCGTCCGAATCTCGAACTGCTCCCGCGCATCTTTGTAGATGTGCGGGCTCTTCATCACACAGAACTTCTCGATCGAGGTCGGGAGCGGGACAGGCCCCGCCACCGCCGCGCCAGTCCGCTCGGCCGCTTCCACGATCTGCCGGGCCGACTGGTCGATAAGGCGATGGTCGTACGCCTTCAATTTGATCCGTATCTGCTGACGTGCCATAGCGCGTCCCTCCTCGATTCCGAAACTCAGCTGATGATCTTGGTGACGACGCCGGCGCCGACAGTGCGGCCACCTTCGCGGATGGCGAACCGGAGCCCGTCTTCTACGGCGACTGGCTGAATCAGCT
>CAZQCR010000144.1:0-8612 GCA_964591745.1 uncultured Anaerolineaceae bacterium | reverse complement strand
TCCTTGATTCGCTGCGATTCGGGCCGCCGGCTGACGCCCAGAATCGCTACCTGTTCGCCGGTGTGGTGGCGGGCGTGGGTGGCTACGGCAACTGTCTCGGGATTCCGAACGTGGGCGGCGAGGTCTTCTTTTCGAGTTCGTACAACGGCAACCCGCTGGTGAACGCGATGTGCGTGGGTATCGCGGAGACGAAGCATCTGCTGAGCGCGCGGGCGACGGGCCCCGGCAACGCCTTCCTGCTCGTCGGATCGGATACGGGCCGGGACGGGATCCATGGCGCGAGTGGGCTGGCCAGCCGCACGGACCCGGAGGCGCGGTTCGAGGAGATGCGGCCGGCTGTACAGGTCGGCAACCCATTCATGGAGAAGCTGCTGATGGAGGCCTGCCACGAACTGGCGAGCCTCCACGGTGACTGGATCGTGGGTCTGCAGGACCTCGGCGCGGCCGGCCTGACCAGCTCCGTCGTGGAATGCTGCGCGAAAGGGAACGCCGGGGCGGTCCTGGAGCTGGCGAACGTCCCCCGGCGGGAGACGGGCATGACGCCGTACGAAATCATGCTCAGCGAGAGCCAGGAGCGGATGCTGGTGATCGCGAAGCGTGAGCATGTGGCGGATGTCTCGGCGCTCTTCGCGCACTGGGAGCTGCATTGCACGGAGATTGGGCAGGTTACTGAGGGCCAGGACGTCGTCATCCTGGACGGCGGCAGGGAGGTGGCGCGTGTGCCCTTCGGTATCGCGACAGAGCCGCCACAGTACCGCCGCGAGGGAGTCCGCCCGGCGGAGCTGGACGCGCTGAACAGCGTTGACCTTGGGGCGCTGGTGGACCTGGACCCGGGACAGGCGACGGCGACGTTGCTGGCTCTGCTGGCGCGGCCGAACATCGCGAGCAAGCGGGGCGTCTTCCGGCAGTACGACCAGCAGGTGCTGAACAATACGGTGGTAGGCCCCGGTGGGGACGCGGCCGTGTTGCGGGTGATGGGCACGAACCAGGGGATCGCGCTGACCCTGGACTGCAACAGCCGGTACTGCTTCCTGGACCCGTACGCTGGCGGCGCGATCGCGGTGGCGGAGGCGGCGCGGAACATCGTCTGCACGGGTGCGACGCCAGTGGCGGTGACGGACTGTCTGAACTTCGGTGACCCGACGAAGCTGGACGTGTACTACACACTCGCCCAGGCGGTTCACGGCATCAGCGAAGCCTGTTCGGCGTTCGAAACGCCGGTGGTGAGTGGCAACGTCAGCCTCTACAACGAGACGGGCGGCCGGCCGGTGTACCCGACGCCGGTGATCGGGATGCTCGGGGTCCTTGAGGATGTCTCGAAGCACCTGCGTTCGGCGTTCGACCGGCCCGAGAGCCAGGTCTGGTTGCTGGGGGCGGCCCTGGACCAGCCACCGGCCGCGCTTTCGGGGAGCGAGTATCTCGAAGCGGTCCACGGGCAGGTTGCGGGGATGCCGAGCGTTGACCTTGCGGCGGAATCGCGGCTGCAGAAGCTGGTGCTCCAGCTGCATGCGGAGGGGCTGCTGTTGAGCGCGCATGACTGCGCCGATGGCGGCCTTGCCGTGACGCTGGCCGAGTCGGCGATCCTGGGGAATACGGGGTTCGCCGGGAGCGTGGAGTTCGATGGCAGGCTGGATGCGGCGCTTTTCGGCGAGGCCCAGGGGCGGATCATCGTCAGCCTTGTCCCGGAGGTGTTCCGCCAGGGCGGGGGCCCCGGGCGGCTGATGGACCTGGCCAGGGAACAGGGCGTGTCCGCCGTGCGGCTCGGGAGCACGGTGGAGGGCGAGGCGTTTACGCTCGGGCCCGTGGCGACGACGGTGACGGCGATGCGGGAGTTGTGGGAAGCGCTGTTCCGGGCATAGGGCGGCCGAGTGAATGCTGGAGTGCCTTCATGAAACAGCAGTGGCTTCGTGTTGATGAGTACCTCGGGGCACTTCCCGGGGATAAGCGGGCGGCGCTCCAGGCGCTGCGGGAGATGATCCAGCGGGCCGCGCCAGGGGCTGAGGAGTGCATCAGCTACCAGCTGCCGACCTTCAAACATGAGGGAATGCTGCTTTCGTTCGGGGCGGCGGCGAAGCACTGCGCCATGTACTGCGGCAGCGGCCCGATAGAAGCGTTCAAGGACGAGCTGGTGGGGTACGACACGAACAAGGGTACGATTCGCTTTCAGCCGGAGAAGCCGCTCCCGGAGCCGCTGGTCCGGAGGATCGTGGAGATGCTGTTGGCGGAGAACGCGTCGAAGCGGCCAAAACGATAGAGTCACTTCATGGTTCACTAACTGTCCGATGACAGACAGACCCTGACTCACGGAACAAATCCGGAAACTGAGGTGGAGATTGGACGAGATTGTACGACGCGCCATCACTCAGCCGACTCAGATCTGGGGCCGAGAGGAGGTTCTTGAACCGCGGAATTGCCCGGTTCCTCGTGAGGCCGGTCTTTACGGCTGGTACTTCCGCGAGATTCCCCTTAAATCGGACACCGCCCGCTGTGTACGATTTGGCGATCTCACGCTTCTGTACGTCGGGATCTCGCCGAAGGCGCCTGCCCGGAGCGGCTCCCGGCCAAGCGTGCAGACTATTCGCTCTCGAATTCAAAACCACTACCGCCGCAACGCCAGCGGATCCACGCTGAGGATGAGTGAGCGCGAAAGGCGGCGAACTGGAGTGCCGCCCGAACATCCTCGCGTTCGAGGTACGGGAAGGCTGCCAGGATCTCGTCCTCCGAATGGCCGGCGGCAAGTTCGCCGAGGATCATCCCGACGGTGACTCTCATTCCACGGATACACGGCTTGCCCCCCATGACTCGGGGGTCGTGTGTGATTCTCTCCAGAAACGTCGTGCTCATTGGTCCAGTATAGCGGCGGGCGGTGGGCCCTTCGCTACCTGTCAGACGGCCAGGGCGTTCGCCACCTCGTCCTCGTCAATTCGCGGGCCGACTACGGAGGCGTGGAAGTTCTCCGGGCGGAGGAGGCGCTGGGCGACGGCCCGGACCTCTTCGGCGGTGATCGCTTCGAGGCGCTCGACCACGGACTCGATCGACTCGATTTCGCCCCTGGTGACGAGCAGTTCGCCATGGCGCTGGCCGAGCGATTGGGCGGATTCGAGGGAGAGCCGGAAGCGGCCGATGGAGTGGTCCTTGGCCTTGCGGAGCTCTTCTTCAGGGACGAGTTCTGTGGTCATCCGCATGGTCTCTTCGATGCAGACTTTGACAGTCTCGACGAGCTTTTCGCGGCTGACGCCGGCGGAGACGGTGAAGGTGCCGGCATCGGCGAGGAAGCCGTAGCCGGAGCCGACGGAGTAGGCGAGGCCTCGCCGCTCGCGCACCTCCCAGAAGAGGCGGGAGGACATGCCGGCGCCGAGGATGTCGTTCATGACGCGCAGGGCGAAGCGGTCCGGGTCATCCCGGCCGAAGATGGGAAGGCCGAGGTAGAGGCTGCACTGGTCTATATCGCGGCTTTCGGAGGCTACGCGCGGGCCTCGTACGGTGGAGTCGTACGGCGAAACGGTCGGGATTTCGCCCCTGGGAATAGCCGAGAAGAGGGGTTCGGAGAGAGCCATGACCTGGTCGTGGGTCACGTTCCCGGCGACGGAGAGGACGATGTTCGAGGGGTGATACCACGCGCCAATGTGTTCCACGAAATCGGGGCGGTGCATCTCTTCGACGAGTTCGACGGAGCCGCCAACGTCCCAGCCGCAGGGCTGTTCGCCGTAGACGGAGGTGCCGATGAGGCGGCCTGCCCAGGAGCCGGGATTGTCGTGATTGCGCTTGAGTTCCTGCTGGACAACGGTTCGCTCGCGATCGATCTCCCCCTGTTCGAGCTTTGAGTTGAGGAGCATATCGGCGGACACGTCGATCGCCGTGGCGAGGCGATCGAAGGGCACGATGTTCCAGTAGCAGGTGAACTCTTTGTTGGTGTAGGCGTTGAGTGTGCCCCCGGCGCCTTCGATCTCCTGGGCGATCATGATCGCGTCGGGGCGGCGTTCGGTGCCCTTGAAGACCATGTGTTCGAGGAAGTGGGTGATGCCGTTAAGGCGCTGTGGCTCTGAGCGTGAGCCGACCCCGACGAAGAGGTTGACGGACGCGGATTGGGCGGTAGGCATGGGTGCGGTGACGATACGCATGCCGTTGGCAAGCGTGGATTGTTCCCAGTGAATGACCAACGAGACCCTCCGGCCCTGGCGTTTTGGCGAACACCGGGCCCCGGACGTGGACGATACGCGCCGCGGGCGATCCCTGCACCATTTCGGTGGCGCGCCTACACTCCGAAGGTGACGGAAATCAGAGATGTTCGCATCGGTCCGAACTGGACCAGCGCGGCGGGTGCGCTTGAGGGGATTCTCACGCACTTGGGAGCGGCGCTGCCCCGGCATGCGATTATGGGGTTAAGTGGGCACGCCTGGCACTTCTGCCTGGGTACGCGGGACGGTGTGACGGCGCTGCCCAGCGGCCCCGTGGACCTCGACCGGGTAGCGATTGCGGAGCGGTACCGGTGGACCGGCTTCCGCTGGGAGCGTTTCGGCCGCCGGGTGGGGGTGGATGGCGAGCTGGTGGCGCTCCGGGAGGAGGCGGTCGCCTGGGCGATAGGGCAGCTGGACGCCGGCCGGCCGCTCATTGGCTGGGACTTCCACCTTCACGAGCATGCGGTGGTGTTCGGTTACGACCGCGAGCGCGGCGGCTTCCTGGTGGATGACGTTCTTTCTGGCGAAAGCGGACACTTCGCGGCGTGGGCCGATTGGCCATCGGCCCTGGGCCAGTTCGAACTTCTGGCGCCGGTCGAGGCCGTCGCTGTGGACCCGGTGGAGGCGGTTATGGGCGCGTTGGAGACGGCGCTGGTCTGCTTCGCCGGGGGCGACGGCGCGGAGGACGGCCAGCCGCGTGGAACGGCGGGCCTGGACGCCTGGGCGGAAGCGCTTGATGGCGAGAGCGAGATCGACCGGGCGGGCAACGCCTACACGCTGGCGGTGTTGCAGGCGGCGCGGTTGGATGGGGCGGCTTTCCTGGCGGACCTTGCTGAATCGTTGCCGGAGCTGGCCGAACCGCTGAAGCGGGCGGGGCGGGCGATCAGTGACGAGACGCAGGCGCTTTCGCCGCTCCTGACGCTCTTCCCGTTCCCGGCGGGCGGCCATGGGAACGTGGCGAACGCGGGGCTGCGGCGGGCGGCGGCGATGGCGCTGCGGCGGGCGGCCGGCCACGAGCGGGCTGCGGGGACAGCGATCGCCGAGGCGCTGCGCACGATGGGCGACGAAGGGTGAGGCATCGGGGCGAGCCCTAAGCGGGTGGAATCGCACGCTGGTTCTCCAGAGCCCAACGAGTCCGTAAACTCGGAGATATGCCGAACTGGGTTGTCGAAGGTCTGATCGCTACGAGCCCGCGCCCGGGATTCACGCCGGGCTCCGAATACCGCGTCAATGGGGATGTCGTCGCAAGCTGGCTTGAGGAAGTGCTGGACTTTGGCATCAACTCGGTGATGTGCCTGCTTGCCGCCGACCAGCTCTGGCTGTACAAGCACGAGCTGCCGCAGGGGTTGCTCGGCCGATACGCGGAAGCCGGGCTCACGGTTGCCCACGTGCCAACGCCGGACCAGCTGACGGTGCCCTACACGCCCGAGCAGTACGACTACGCCTGGCAGGAGTTCCAGCGGCTGCCGAAGCCGGTGCTGGTGCACTGCAGCGCGGGATATGACCGGACGGGCCGGATCGTCCGGCACATCCTCGATCAGCTGGGCGAGGACGGCTAGGCCTTACCCCACGATTACGGCGCCGGCCCCGGCCAGCTGTTCCGACCCGTCGGGCATCACCGCCCAGACCTCGTAGGCGAAGTCCTTGCGCCCGAGGCCTGCCCCGAAGCTCGCCATCCCGAGAACATCGGCCTCTGGGAAGATGAACGTTACCGTGTTCGGCGGTGCCCGGTACGTGAACGTTTCTTGTGAGCCGGGGTAGGAAAGCTCAAGCCGATAACCGGTCTCGCCGTTGAAGGTATCGAACCAGCTCATACAGGCCCGTCCGTCATCCGTTCGGGAGATCTGGGCATCGGACCTGGGCGGGTGCGGACTGCTGCACCCGTTTGCCACCTTCCACACCGGGCATCCGGCGAACGCCGTGACGCCGCCGATAACCCCGCCCTCGCGAATGACGACCACCTCAAGGCCAGGTGGGACCTGCTGAAAGCATCGGTTCTGGAGGGGAGGCAGGAGGCCAACGGGAAAGGCGAACAGCGGGGACCCGGCGGGCACAGCGAAATCGCGGATGTTGGTTGGCTGGGCTTCCGGCCCCGGCCGGTCCTGCAACCGGACAACGACCGGCCCGTCGCCCGGGACCCAGCCGACGCAGGTAGTGGCGGCGCGGCGGCCCATCCATACAGGCCAACCCGCCATGGGGCCGAGGGGTTCGCAGACCGCGGGGTCAGGGGTGGGCGTGTTGGGTGGGAGGATGAGGGGCAACGTGGGGCCCGGGGTGTCCGCCGAGGAGCTTGTCACGACGGGTAGGCTCCCCCCGTCTGTGGGCGTCGCTCCATCGCCACAGGATGCCGTGACAAAGGCCGCGAAGACGAACGCCGTGGCGATGGACAGAATGATTGGGTAGCTCATCTCGGGTTCAACGATTTGCGCGCTCCAATTGTTGCGCGCGACTGACAACACGGGGTTATCTCAGGTTTTCCCACTCTCCCTGGCGGGTGAAGAGCAGGTCGTGCATCGGCCAGAACTTTCCCTGTTCGCCGGCGCAGATAGCGGCGGCGCTGGCGTTACCGGCGTTGGCGTGAATCTGGATGATGGGAAAGTGAAGGAAGGCGAGGGCGACATTCTTGCCGAACTGGGGGGAGCCTCTTGATGTTCTGGTCGGTCCAGCGTTTGCAGAACGGGCACTGGAAGTCGCTGAACTCTGCGACGACGACCTTTGCGTTCCGGTCGCCTTCGAATGTGGCGTCGGAAACGTCGACCTTTTGGTCGAGAATCTTGAAGCGCCCGGCGGCGGCAAGCTCCTGGATGGCGGGTGAGTAGCCATCGAGGGCGGTGGCGGTTCCCTACACGCCCGAGCAGTACGACTACGCCTGGCAGGAGTTCCAGCGGCTGCCGAAGCCGGTGCTGGTGCACTGCAGCGCGGGATATGACCGGACGGGCCGGATCGTCCGGCACATCCTCGATCAGCTGGGCGATGGTGGTTAAGCGGCGAGGGACTTCCCGCCCGAGAATGGAGAAGTGGGCGGCGATTGCTCGCCGCCCACAGTGACTACCAGCGGAGGGATGCCGGTAGCGTTTTAATGCGTGTGCGGAGCCGCGACATCCTCTGGCACCTGGCCAGCGGCGACGGGAGCGCCGAGGAGAACGGTGAACTTTGCCATCATGCCGGCCGTGATGTGGTCGTTCACGTGGCAGTGGAAGGCCCATTCGCCGATGTTGTCCGGGACCATGTCGAGGATCTTCATGCTCATGGGGAGGAGTTCGATCATGTCCATGCGCATGCCCATGAAGAGGCCGGTATTGCCGTGCCAGTGGGGGGTGTGCAGGTCAACTTCCGTTCCGAGGCCGATGGTGTACCAGCGAACGCGGTCGCCAGTTTTCATGACGAGTCCGGGGAGGTTGCCGTAGACGTAGCCGTTGATGCTGTGCATCAGGTTGCTTTCGGCGAACTCTTCGTCTGCCTTCAGCGCTTCCATCTCCAACGGATCGGTGATGCCGAGCTTTTCTTCGATGTTCTGATCGATGTAGAGGTTAGCGTTTTCATCGAGGACGCTATAGAGGGTGACGAATTCGCGATCGACATCGACGGGGGTGGCGTTGGGGCGTGCCGAGCCCTTCCGGGTGACGATCATGGCGCCGACGAGGCCGGCGTTCGTGTCGGCGATCTCATCGGTATGGGAGTGATAGGTCCAGAGTACCGAGCTCACGTCCATGGGGCCGGGCCCGGCGCGGCGAGGAACTTCCCAAGTGTAGGTGTGCGTGCCGCCGGTGGGGACGGCGTCATCGGCGGTGAATGCGCCAGAGGTGCCGTCGTTGTACGGCGCGCCTTCACTGTCCTTGTTGTAGAAGACGCCATGCGGGTGCATGGAGACGGGGTGCCCGGAGTTGTTCTTGAAGGCGATCTTGATGGTGTCGCCTACTTCGGCTCGAAGGGTGGGGCCGAGGATGCCCAGGTGCTGTTCGGAGGCTGGGATCGGCTTCTTCGTCGTGAAGGTTGCGTTCGTGTACTCGGTGTACCGGACTTTGGTGTACACCTTGCCGATCCGATCTGGACCTGGCGCGACGAAGACGTTCTCCTGGTCGCTGAAGGGTGTGCCGGAGAAGAGGTTCGAGCCGGCGGGAGCGTAGTCCCACTCAACCTCTTCAGCGGCGATGTAGTACTGGCGAATCTTGCCGGCGGCCTCGGCGGGAGTTGCTTTGCTGGTGAAATCGCTGAGCCCGGCGAAGAGGGAGCTACCGAGGACGAGGCCGAGTGCGGCCGTTCCAAGGGCAAGCCGAATCCGCGAGCCGCGAATGATGTTCGTGACCATTGGTGTTGTGCTGCTTTCGTGGTTGGTGGTTCTCACCGTTGCCAGGCGGCCGATAGGGCTGGCTCTTCTGGCTTAGTACCGCGCCCCAGAAGATGGTATCTGAATTGCTGAGAGAGTGATCGGTA
>CAZQCR010000143.1:0-8670 GCA_964591745.1 uncultured Anaerolineaceae bacterium | reverse complement strand
GCCATCGTCGGGGGCCGCGACACGATTACGGCCGTCGAGGGAGACCGACCCTTCACCCGAGAGACGATGAAGCGGCTGCATCTGCTCTCGGCCGTCGCCAACGAGGACACCGACGAGGTCTACCTCCGCTATCGCGTGCGGCGCTGATATCCGGTCATCTCGGTTCCAGCACCATCTGCGTCTGCGTAATCAGCGCCAGCAGCTTTCCGTTCGACCCGATGACCCGCGTCTGCCAGGTCTGCGTACGCTTGCCTTTGTGCAGGGGTGTGGTCTCCGCCCGGACGGTCGTCCCTTCGACCCCCGGCGCGAAGAAGTTCGTCTTCGATTCCATCGTCGTTGTGCCGTGGCCGGGCGGCAGGTTCATGCTCGTCGCGAAGGCGCCGAGTGTGTCGGCGAAGGCCATGATGGCGCCGCCGTGCATGATCCCCGGGATCGTGCAGATCTCCGGGCGGACATCGATCTCGGCTGTCAGCAGGTCTGGATCGGCGGCCGTGATGCGTATGCCAAGGAGCCCCGCGAACAGCCGCTGGCTCTGCTCCTGGAGCCGTGTGAGCGCGTCATCCATCTTCTCGTCCTCCGCGCGGTAGGATACCCGGAAACGGCCTCACATTGGCCGCCTGGGGTGACAGCATGACCGAACAACCGATCGCCGTCGGCGTGGTTGGCGCGGGGCCGTGGGCCGCCATGGTGCACGCCCCCGTCTTCGCCGCGGGGCCCGAGACGCGCCTCGCCGGGATCTGGGCCCGCCGCCCCGAAGCGGCGGAGAAGCTCGCCGGGCGCCATGGCGCTCCCGCCTTCGACGACCTCGATGCGCTGTTCGCAGCCTGCGACGCGGTCGCGTTCTCCGTGCCCCCGGATGTCCAGGTCGAGATGGCCATGCGGGCTGCCCGCGCCGGCAAGGCCCTGCTCCTGGAGAAGCCCCTCGCCTTCAGCGTCGAGGGCGCCGAAGCGATCGCGGCGGCCGCCGATGCCGCCGGCGTGCCGACGATGCTCATGCTCTCCTACCGCTACGCCGCCCACGTCCGCGAATTCATCGCGCGGGCGCGGGAGTTCCCCACGATCGGCGCCCGTGCCACGTTCATCGGCGGCGGCTTCCTTCCGGGGAGCCCGTTCGCCATGGGCTGGCGCCTCGAACGTGGCGCGCTGCTCGACCTCGGGCCCCACCTCCTCGATCTCGTCGAAGCCGCCGCCGGTCCGATCGTCGAGGTCCGGGCCGAGGGCGACCCGCTCGGCTTCTGCGCCCTCACCGCCACCCATGCTTCCGGCTGCGTGTCCCAGCTCTCCCTCACCGGGATGGTCAAGCGCGCCCAGGGCAAGGTCGAACTCGAACTCTACGGCCCTGAGGGTGAACTGACGCTCGACGCGCTCTCCGGCGGCAGCTTCGCCGAGACCTTCGCCACGGTAAGGAGGGAGTTCGCGGAGGTCGTGCGTAGCGGGAAGGCGCACGAGTTCGATGTCCATCGCGGGGTCGCCCTGCAGCGGCTGATTGGCGAGGCCGAAGCGAGTTTGGCGGCCCGCAGTCGAGCTTGACTCCACGTTCATCGAAATTGGTGCCGGGGCTGCCCGTCCTCTCCTCCCTTCGCTCCGTCCCCATCTAACAGACGCGACCCGGTGGCGCAGATCCGGCTGCATGAGGAGATTGAGCGTCTGTTCCGGGAGCGGCATCGGCGCCAGCCTGGGCAGGTGCCTCCGGGGCTGGGACAGGGCATACTGCGCGCGACCTATCAGCGAGGAGGGTTCGACGAATGGATGAAATCCGGCCGGTAACGGTACCCCGCGCGACCGAACGTGTCCTCCAGTGCGAAGCGATTGGATCGCCGTTCGTCATCTCCGTGGCGGAGCCGGCGGGCGAGCGGCCTGCCGATGCAGCTCCACTGAAGGCCGTGTACGTCTTCGATGCGAACATGGGCTTCGCCAGCGCGGTCGAGACCTCACGGCTGCTGGCCTTCGGTGGCGAGCTTCCGCCGCTGCTCATCGTCGGCGTCGGCTACGACCGGCCGCGTGTGGCGAACTGGATGGAGTGGCGCATGCGCGACTTCACGCCCACTTCCAACCAGGGCATCCGTTCGCCTGTTGATGGCCTGGACAGAGAGCGGCCGGCGGGTGGAGCCCACCTCTTCCTGGACTTCATCGAGTCGGCCGTGAAGCCGCTGATCGAGCGCGAGTACGGCGCGGACCCTTCGGACGCGACGATCTGGGGAGACTCGCTCGGTGGGCTGTTCGGGCTCACCGCCCTGTTTCAGCGGCCGGGCATCTTCCAGCGCTACATCCTCGGCAGCCCTTCCATCTGGTGGGACGACGGCGTGGCCCTGCGCTATGAGGCTGAGTACGCCGCCGCGCACATCGACCTGGCTGCGCAAATCTTCATCTCCGTCGGCGGGTTGGAGGAGGAGGGCGAAGCGGTCAAGCCCTTCGCGATGATCTCCAACGCCCGCGCGATGTCGAAGCGCCTGGAATCGCGCGGCTACCCCGGATTGAAGCTGACAAGCCACGTCTTCGAAGGCGAAACGCACCTCTCCGTGGTCCCGGCGACGCTGAGCCGTGGCTTGCGGGCCGTGTTCGCCGACTGACCTGATCATACCTCCGCACCCAGAAGGAGAATCCCATGCACCCCATCGCACGCGACCACTACCTCACCATCAACGGCAATCGTCTCCACTACGTGGACTGGGGTGGTAGCGCCAGCAGGGTTCTGCTGCTCGTCCACGGCCTCACCAGCAACGCCCACGCCTGGACGCCGTTCATCGAAGATGGCTACGTCTCGCGCGACGACTACCGCATCCTCTGCCTCGACCAGCGCGGTCACGGCGACAGCGACCACGCTCGCGACTACTCCGTCCACAGCTTCGCCTCTGACCTCCACGAGTTCGCGGCGGCGCTTGGCCTCGATGCCTACGACTTCATCGGGCACTCGCTGGGGGCGCGCCACGGGATGGCCTACGCCGGCGACCACTGGCGCTCACTGCGTAAGCTCGTCCTCATCGACTTCGGGCCCCAGATGGCGCGCAGCGGGGCGGTCGAAGTGAAGCAACGCACGACCGAGCGGCCGGCAGGCTTCTCCACCATGGAGAAAGCCATCGCCTTCATGAAGGAGATGAGCCCCGACCGGACGGAAGAAGAACTCCTCCGGACGGCGCCCCACGCCCTCCGCCTGAACTACGCCAACCGCTATGTCTGGAAGCACGACCCTGAGCTGCAGTGGATCTCCGGGGCCTTCGGCGTGACGGAAGTGCCGTACCTCTGGGAGCAGGTCGCGAAGATCAACTGCCCCACGCTCGTCGTCCGCGGCGAAGTGAGCAACGTGCTCGACCAGGAGACCGTGAACCGGATGCTCGACGTCATGCCCTTCGCCGAGGCCGTCGAGATCCCTGGCGCGTCGCACGCCGTGCCCCAGGACCGCCCGGTGGAGACGTGGAAGGCGATCAACGGCTTCCTGGCGCGGTGAGGCTGAGCGTTCTTGCTTGCCAGCGAGGCTGAGGGCCCGCTCGCGCGGCCGCTACCGCGTCCGAAAAGCGATTGCCTGATCGCGTTCGAACTCCAGGACGAAGGCAATACTTGAGGCGAGATCCTCCTTGGCTTCTTCGGCCGAACGCCCTTGGCCGCAAGCGGCTGGCACCTCGGGCGAAGTCGCCAAGAAAAAGCCATCTTCGCCTTCCTCGATGATCGCCGTGTACTGATTGGCCATCGCTACCTCTCGCCCTTGTTAGCTTACACCGCCCGAAAGCCGGGCGAGGATTTGCGACGCCAGCGCTGGCCGTACGCGTATACTCCGCGAAACCCCTCGACGGAGGCCAGCGCATGCCAGGGCCGGACAACACTATCAGCGTCGACGACATTAGCTTCTTCGACCCGCACACCAATTCCGACCCGTACCGGGCGTTCGAGGCCCTCCAGCGGGATTGCCCGGTGTACCGCATGCCCGAAACGGGCGCGTACATGGTCCTTAAGTACGACCACGTGCGCGAGGTGCTGCGGGACCACGTGACGTTTTCGAACCAGCCTCCGGATAACCCCGCAGCCGCCCTCCGTGGCAGCCGCGGCGAGGTACAGACGCTGTTTCGGGAGCGTGGGTGGGAGCACGTCAGCACGCTACAGCGCACCGACCCGCCTGAGCACGCCCGCTACCGCAAGCTGGTCGACCGGGTCTTCACGGCGGCGCGCGTCCAGGAGATGACGCCGTACATCGAGCGTGTCGCCAGCGAGCTGATCGACGCGTTCATCGATGACGGCGAATGCGACTTCAATCGCCAGTTCGCCATGCCCATGCCGGGCACGATCATCGCCGAACAGCTCGGTCTCGGCCGCGCGGAGGTCGCCCTGTTCAAGCGCTGGGCGGACGCGATGCTGAACGTGAACTACACGGCCAAGCCGCCGACGCGGGAGCAGGTCCTCGCCAACGCGGAGATCGAGCTCGAGTGCCAGCACCATCTCGCGGCGGTGTTCGAGCAGCGCCGGGCCGAGCCGCAGGATGACCTGATGTCGCGCCTCGTGCACGCCCATGGGGACGACGAGCCGCCCCTTTCGATGCACGAGCTCCAGAACCTCATGCACCAGCTCATTACCGGTGGGTTCGAGACGACCCAGAGCGCGATCAACCACGGGATGTGGACGCTCATCCGCCACCCGGAGCTACAGGAACGCCTGCGGGCGGACCCATCCGAGGTGCGCCCGTTCGTGGAAGAGGTGCTGCGCTGGGAGAGCCCCGTCGTCTTCCTCACGCGGACGGCGACGCGAGACGCCGACCTCGGCGGAACCACGATCCCGGCCGGTGCGACGGTGATGGTCGGCTTTGGCGCGGCCAACCGCGACCCTGCCCGCTTCAGCTGCCCGCACGAGTTCGACATGGACCGCACCGACATCGGCGGGCACATGGCGTTCGGGAACGGCGTGCACTACTGCGTCGGCGCGATGCTCGCCCGGCAGGAGATGGTCACCGCTTTCACCCAGCTCGTGGACAGGCTGGAAGCGGTGGAGCTGGCCGCGCCGTTACCGGACCCGGTGCATTACTTCAGCCTCAACTTCATCCCGATGCACGACTTCCACATCCGGTTCCGCAAGCGAGGCTGAGCCTCCCTCGGCTGGTTCAGTGAAACTCGGGAGCAGCGTCGATGAATGCGCGCACTTCGGCAGTTAGCCCTCGCCCAAGAACTGCACTGATCAGTGCGCCGAGGAGGGCTGCCGCCCACCAGCGGGGAGCCATGGCGTTGTAGACAAAACTTGTGCGGCCGCTTTGCTGTTCGAGCTTGACCGCGACGCCCACGAAGGGGTTCTTTTCGATGACGAAGTCTCGCAGGGGGCGGCGGTAGCTCACCACCCGGTAGTTCGCCGAGAAGTGCTTCGAGAAGATCTCCAGGGCCTGCTCTTTCGTAAGGTCCGGCTTGTGCGCAATCGCTACCTTCGCCATGACGACCACCCCAGCTTGGAAGTCCCGCGAGACTAGGTAAGCTGGGGTGTCTCGTCAAGCCCGTTACGCGGCCCCGCCGCTCGAACACTCGTTCTACATCTGCTACGCTGGCGTCCCGGTTTTCGATTCGGCTTGCTTCCCGGCAGCCGAATCGTGGACCAACAATTCGCAAGCGAAGACGCCATATGCCCCTCGATCACATCCTTGTCCGCGGCGCCCGCGAGCATAACCTCAAGAACATCGATGTCCGCATCCCGCGGGACAAGCTGGTCGTCATAACGGGCCTCTCCGGCTCCGGCAAGTCCTCCCTCGCCTTCGACACCATCTACGCCGAGGGCCAGCGCCGCTACGTCGAATCGCTCTCCGCCTACGCCCGCCAGTTCCTCGGGCTCATGGAGAAGCCCGACGTCGACCACATCGACGGCCTCTCGCCGGCCATCTCGATCGACCAGAAGTCGACGTCGAACAACCCCCGCTCGACCGTCGGTACCGTCACCGAAATCTACGACTATATGCGCCTCCTCTGGGCGCGCGTCGGTACGCCCCACTGCCCGAAGTGCGGCCGCCCCATCCAGAAGCAGACGGTCCAGCAGATCGTCGATACCACGCTCGCCTACCCCGCCGGCTCGCGCCTGCTCCTGCTCGCCCCCGTCGCCCGCGCCAAGAAGGGCGAACACCAGGGCATCCTCGATGAGGCGCGCCGGGCTGGCTTCGTCCGTGTTCGCATCAACAACGAGGTCTACGACCTTGACGAAGCGCCGGCCCTCGATAAGAAGAAGCGCCACGACATCGATGTCGTCGTCGACCGCCTTGTCGTCCCCGAACCGGGCACGGACGCCACCGCCACCAGCCGCATCGCCGATTCCGTCGAGACCGCCCTCAAGGTCGGACAGGGCGTCATGCATGTCGCCATCATGGCCCGCGCCGGTGAGACGCCCGAGGCTGAACGGATCTTCTCCGAGCACTTCTCCTGCGCCTACGACGGCTCCGCAATCGGCGAAGTCGAACCACGGACCTTCAGCTTCAACAGCCCCCATGGCGCCTGCCCCAAGTGCACCGGCCTCGGCGTCGAGATGCAGGTCGACCCCCAACTCGTCATCCCCGACCGCTCGAAGTCGATCGCCGCCGGCGCCGTCGAACCCTGGTCGAAGTCGGCCAGCGTCGCCGGCTGGTACACGCGGATGCTCGAGGGCTGTGCCGAGCACATGGGCTTCACCGCAGAGACCCCCATCCGAGACCTCACCGACGAACAGGCAAACGCCATCCTCTATGGCACGGGCGAAAAGGTGCTCCCCCTCCGCTTCACCAACCAGTACGGCCGCACCCAGGTTTACGATTCGAAGTTCGAAGGCGTCGTCAACAACCTTGAGCGGCGCTACAAGGAGACCGATTCCGACTACGTCCGCACCGAGATCGAGAAGTACATGGCCTCGATCCCCTGCGCCGTCTGCAAGGGCAAACGCCTCCGTCCCGAGGCCCTGGGCGTCAAGATCGACGGCAAGTCCGTCACCGACGTCACCGGCCTGAGCATCGTCAAGGCGCGGGAGTGGGCGCTCGGGCTTGCCGGCCCGGGCACCCCCCTCACCCAGCGCGAGCAGACGATCGCCTACCAGATCATGAAGGAGATCGGCGGCCGCCTCGAATTCCTCGTTGATGTCGGCCTCGACTACCTGACGCTGGACCGCGTCTCCGGCACGCTCTCGGGCGGCGAATCACAGCGTATCCGCCTGGCCACGCAGATCGGGTCCGCTCTCATGGGCGTGCTCTACATCTGCGACGAGCCCTCCATCGGCCTTCACCCGATCGACGGTGACCGCCTGATCCGCACGCTCGAACGGCTTCGCGAACTCGGCAACACCGTCCTGATCGTCGAACACGACGAGGCGATGATGGAAGCGGCCGACTGGATCATCGATATGGGCCCCGGCGCGGGCGTCCACGGCGGCTACGTCGTCGCCGAGGGCACGATCGACGTGATCAAGGCGAGCGAGGCGAGCATCACCGGCGCCTACCTCTCCGGCCGCCGCGAAATCCCCCTCCCGAAGCTGCGCCGCCCCGGTAACGGCAAGCGGCTCGCCATCCACAACGCCCGCGAGAACAACCTCCGCGGCCTCGATGTCGAAGTGCCCCTGGGCAAGTTCGTCGCGGTCACCGGCGTCTCCGGCTCCGGCAAGTCCTCGCTGATCACCGAGATCCTCGTAAAACGCGCCAACCAGGTCCTGATGCACGCCCGCCAGCGCCCGGGCCTCCACGACTCCGTGGAGGGGCTCGAACACCTCGACAAGATCGTCGATATCGACCAGTCGCCGATCGGCCGCACACCCCGCTCGAACCCGGCGACCTACACCGGCGCATTCGGCATCATTCGCGACCTCTTCGCATCCGTCCCCGAGGCGAAGGCGCGTGGCTACAAGGCCGGGCGGTTCAGCTTCAACGTGAAGGGCGGCCGCTGCGAAGCGTGCTCGGGCGACGGTTACAAAGTCGTCGAGATGCAGTTCCTCCCCGATGTCACCGTCCCCTGCGAGGTCTGTCACGGCAAGCGTTACAACCGTGAGGCGCTCGAGGTGCTCTTCCGCGGCAAGAGCATCGCCGAGGTCCTCGACATGACCGTCAGCGAAGCGGCCGAGTTCTTCGAACGCTTCCCCCGCGTCAAGCGCATCCTCGACACGCTCGAAGCCACGGGGCTCGGCTACGTCCACCTCGGGCAGCCGGCTACGACGCTCTCCGGCGGCGAGGCCCAGCGCATCAAGCTGGCCAGCGAACTCTCGCGGCGTTCGACCGGCCGCACGCTCTACATCCTGGACGAGCCGACAACCGGCCTCAGCTTCCAGGACGTGGCGCACCTCCTTGATGTCCTCCACCGCCTGGCCGATGCCGGCAACACGGTCATCGTGATCGAACACCACCTCGACGTCATCAAGACGGCCGACTACCTGATCGACCTCGGCCCGCTCGGCGGGGACCGGGGCGGCGAGCTGGTCGCGGTTGGCACGCCGGAGGAGGTGGCGGCGGTACCGGAGAGCTACACCGGCCAGTACCTCCGGCCGATCCTCGAACGTGCCGGCGCCATCGCCCCGGCCACGGACAGCGCAACGGTGCGCGCCGCGACCGCCAGGGCGCGGGTCCGCCGCGACGGCGTCGCCAGCGGGGACGACCGCGTGCCCGCTGCTCCGAAGTCGCGCCGCAACGGCCGGACGGCGGCTCCCGACGGTCCTCCCGCCGATGGAACAGAGGTTGCAGAGCCCGCGCCATTCGCCGCCGCCCGC
>CAZQCR010000142.1:0-8685 GCA_964591745.1 uncultured Anaerolineaceae bacterium | reverse complement strand
GCCACTACGGCCGCATCTGCCCGATCGAGACGCCGGAAGGCCCGAACATCGGCCTCATCGGCTCGCTCGCTACCTACGGCCGTCTGAACGATTTCGGCTTCATCGAGACGCCGTATCGGATGGTCCACAAAGAGCTTTCGCCGGATTCGCCCCAATTGCCCGGCCAAACGGTGCGGATCGATGTCGAAGACGCCGCCGGCAAGGTGATCGTCCCCGCTGGCACCATCGTCGACGAGAAAGTGGTGGCGAAGCTCCGGGCGCACGGCGGCAGCGTACCCATTCGCCCGTTCGTATCCGAAGACATCCGTTACCTCACGGCCGACGAAGAGGACAAGTACATCGTTGGCCAGGCAAACACGCCACTCGATGAGATGAACCACTTCATTGAGGAACGGATCGAGACTCGCGTGAGCGAGGACTTCAAGATGGTCTTCGCGGAGCAGATCGACTTCCTCGACGTTTCGCCGAAGCAGATGGTCTCTGTTGCGACGGCGCTCATCCCCTTCCTTGAACACGACGACGCGAACCGCGCCCTCATGGGTTCGAACATGCAGCGCCAGGCGGTGCCTCTCGTACGGCCGGAGGTGCCACTCGTTGGCACCGGAATGGAACGCCGCACGGCGGTCGATAGCGGCCACGTTGTCGTCGCTCGCGCTGACGGCGAAGTCACCGAGGCGAGCGGCGCCCGCGTCACGGTTCGCTACGACGACCCTGAGATCGGGTCTATCAGCTATCCGCTCGTCAAGTTCATGCGTTCGAACCAGGGCACCTGCCTGAACCAGCGCTCCATCGTCTTCCGCGGCCAGCGCGTGAAGAAGAACGACCCACTCCTCGATAGCTCGAGCACCCAGTTCGGCGACCTGGCCCTTGGTCAGAACGTCCTCTGCGCCTTCATGAGCTGGGAGGGGTACAACTTCGAAGACGCGATCATCATCAGCCAGAACCTGATCCGCGAAGACAAGTTCACCTCCATCCACATCGAGAAGCACGAAGTGGAAGCGCGCGACACGAAGCTCGGGCCCGAGGACATTACCCGGGACATCCCGAACGTCGGCGAAGAGAGCCTCAGTGACCTCGACGAAGAGGGCATCATCCGAATCGGCGCCGATGTTCGCGAAGGCGACATCCTCGTCGGGAAGATCACGCCAAAGGGTGAAACGGAACTGACGGCCGAGGAGAAGCTTCTCCGCGCCATCTTCGGCGAGAAGGCTCGCGAGGTGAAGGACACCAGCCTGCGCGTCCCCCACGGCGAAAAGGGCAAGGTCATCGACGTCAAGGTCTTCAGCCGCGACGACCATGAGTCCCTCCCTGCGGGCGTGAACAAGCTCGTGCGCGTCAGCATCGCCCAGCGCCGCAAGCTCTCCGAAGGCGACAAGATGGCCGGCCGGCACGGCAACAAGGGCGTCATCAGCCGCATCCTCCCGCGCGAGGACATGCCCTACCTGGAAGATGGCACCCCGATCGACATCATCCTCAACCCGATCGGCGTCCCCAGCCGCATGAACATCGGCCAGGTGTTGGAAACACACCTGGGTTGGTCCGCCAACGCCCTCGGCTTCCGGGCCGTCACGCCCGTCTTCGATGGCGCGAACGACACGGACATCGATGATTCGCTGGCTCGGGCCTGGCTGGCCATGGAATCCGGCGCCGTCTACTACATCGACCCACGCGACCGCGGCTTCGATCTCGAAACGGCCCTCAGCTGGCTCGAAGAGAAGGGCTACGATGGCGCCGCCATGTTCACCCGGCACGAACCCGGGACGGCCAAGCGCGCCTGCCTCGAGATCTGGCTCGAACAGATGGGCCACTCGAAGGTTCGTGGCCTGCCGATCGAGGAGCTCGAAGAGATCGCGAACGCCTTCTACAAAGAGACAAACATCCCGCCTCCGCTCTTCGGCAAGATGCAGCTGTACGACGGGCGTTCAGGCGATGCGTTCGACCAGCCGATCACGGTCGGCTACATCTACATGTTGAAGCTCATCCACCTGGTGGAAGACAAGATCCACGCTCGCAGCACCGGCCCATACTCGCTCATCACCCAGCAGCCGCTGGGCGGTAAGGCGCAGTTCGGTGGCCAGCGCTTCGGCGAAATGGAAGTCTGGGCACTGGAGGCCTACGGCGCCGCCCACATCCTCCAGGAGCTGCTGACCGTCAAGTCCGACGACGTTGTCGGGCGCGTGAAGACCTACGAAGCCATCGTCAAGGGCGAAGACGTGCTCGAACCGGGCGTGCCCGAGTCGTTCAAGGTCCTCGTCAAGGAACTCCAGAGCCTCGGCCTCTCGGTCGAGGTCTCCAACGATGAAGGCGGTTCGGTCTCCTTCATCGACGATACGTCCACCGACATGCCCGAGCTCGGGATCAACCTCTCGGGATTCGAAGCGGAGGATCTTTTCAACAATGCTCGAAGTTAATGACTTCAACCAGGTCCGCATCTCGCTGGCCAGCCCCGAACAGATCCGTTCGTGGTCCTACGGCGAAGTGACCAAGCCGGAGACCATCAACTACCGCACGCTCAAGCCGGAAAAGGACGGGCTCTTCTGCGAGAAGATCTTCGGCCCAACGAAGGACTTCGAGTGCTACTGCGGCAAGTACAAGCGCGTCCGCTACAAGGGCATCATCTGCGACAAGTGCGGCGTCGAAGTAGCCCGTGAGAAGGTCCGGCGCGAGCGCATGGGCCACATCGAACTGGCCAGCGCCGTGAGCCACATCTGGTTCGTGAAGGGAACGCCGAGCAAGCTCGGCCTCCTTCTCGATATCTCGCCGCGCAACCTCGAGCGCGTCCTCTACTTCGCCCAGTACATGATCACCGAAGTCGATGACGCGGCCCGCCGCCACGAGATCGGCCGGCTCAAGGAAGAACTTGCCAGCGTGATCGAAGAGCGCGTCGCCGAAGTACGGCCGCGCCGCGAAAAGCTCGAACTCGAACTCGAAGCCGCCAACGCGCAGCTCCAGGCCCGTGTTGTGGAACGAACGACGCTCATCGGCGCTGAGCGCCAGATCTCGCGCGATGCCCTCGAAGCCGCGGTCGCCCGTGCCGTCGAGCGCGTAACGCCGCAGCTCGGCACGGCTATCGATGAGGAAGTGGCCTATCTCGGCGATGTCGTCGTGGAGAAGGGCGCCAAGGTCACCAAGGCCGTCATCACCCGCGTCCAGCGTGAAGGAGACAAGAAGCTCATCGCCTTCGACAAAGAGACGGAGAAGATGAAGCACGCCGAGACGCTCGTCGCGGATAACGCCCTCGACGACGCCAAGGCGGCGCTCTACGACGAACTCCACCCCCTCCAGGAGAAGGAGAAGGGGATCCGGGACGAAGTAGAGCAGCAGTACCGTGAGCGGCTCATCGACCTCGAAGGGCTGGTCGATCCGATCGCTGAGGATCGCGTGGTCCTTCTCACCGAGACCCGCTATCGAGAGCTTTCGGACCTCTTCGGCCACGTTTTCAAGGCCGGTATGGGTGCCGAGTCCGTCCTCAAGGTCCTCCAGCGCGTCGACCTCGAAGTGATGCGCGCGAAGCTGAAGGGCGAGATCCTGACCGCCAGCGGCCAGCGGCGGAAGAAGGCCACCAAGCGCCTGAACGTCGTCGAATCGCTGCGTGAATCGGGCAACAAGCCGGAATGGATGGTCCTCCAGGTCCTCCCCGTCCTGCCCCCGAGCCTTCGCCCGATGGTCCAGCTCGATGGTGGACGTTTCGCCACCAGCGACCTGAACGACCTCTACCGCCGCGTCATCAACCGGAACAACCGCTTGAAGCGGCTGCTCGACCTTGGCGCCCCGGAGATCATCATTCGCAACGAGAAGCGGATGCTCCAGGAAGCCGTCGATAGCCTTATCGACAACGGCCGCCGTGGCCGCGCCGTGAGCGGCAGTGGTAACCACAAGCTCAAGAGCCTGAGCGACATGCTCAAGGGCAAGCAGGGCCGGTTCCGTCAGAACCTGCTCGGCAAGCGCGTGGACTACTCCGGCCGCTCAGTCATCGTCGTCGGGCCCGAGCTGAAGCTGAACCAGTGCGGCCTGCCCAAGCGGATGGCGCTTGAGCTCTTCAAGCCGTTCGTGATGCACTCGCTCGTGGCCAAGGGCCTCGCCCATAACATCAAGAGCGCCAAGCGGATCGTGGAGCGCGCCCGGCCGGAAGTCTGGGATGTCCTCGACGAAGTGATCCGGGACCGCCCGGTACTGCTCAACCGCGCTCCCACGCTCCACCGCCTGGGCATCCAGGCGTTCCAGCCGGTGCTCATCGAAGGTTCGGCGATCCAGCTGCACCCGCTCGTCTGCACCGCCTTCAACGCCGACTTCGATGGCGACCAGATGGCCGTTCACGTGCCGCTCAGCCGCGAGGCGGTGGCCGAAGCGAAGCAGATCCTGATGTCCACGCGGAACCTGCTTTCGCCGGCCAGCGGTAACCCTATCGTCGCGCCCTCGCTCGACATGGTGCTGGGCTGCTACTACATGACGGACATCGCCCCCAAGGGCCGGGGCGCGTACAAGCTCGTCGAAGGCCGCCAGGCGGAGGGTGTCTACGGTTCCTTCGCCGAAGCACAGCTGGCCTTCGATCTCGGCGTCGTCGAACTCCGCGCGCCCATCCGCGTGCGCACGGAGCGCCCGGTGATGGCGAACGGCCAGGTCGATCTCCCGGAGATGGACGCCAACGGCGTTCCGAAGGCCCGCCTGATCGCGACCTCCGTCGGCCGTATCCTCTTCAACGAGGTTGTGCCCGACGAGCTTCCCTTCCAGAACGACGGCATGGACCGCCCTCACCTCCGCGAAGTGGTGGCGGCCTGCTACCGCGAACTCGGCGGCGAAGCAACCGCCGAGGTGGTCGACCGGATCAAGAACGTGGGCTTCCACTACGCGACGCGCAGCGGAATCACGATCGCGATCCACGAAATCCAGGTTCCCAAGATCAAGCCGATGCTCTTGAAGGCCGCCGACGCCCACGTCGATGAGCTTCGTGAGCAGTACGAGATGGGCCTGATCACGGACGACGAGCGGTACGAAGGCACCGTGAAGGTCTGGAGCGAAACGACCAAGGAGATCGAGACCGCGATCAAGGAGCGGATGCCCGAGTACGGCTCGCTCAACTACATGGCCAGCTCGGGGACGAAGGGTAACATCACCCAGATCCGCCAGATGGCCGGCATGCGCGGCCTGATGGCGGACCCGAACGGCCGCGTCATCGAACTCCCGATTCGTGGCTCCTTCCGCGAGGGCCTCACCGTCCTCGAATACTTCATCTCCACCCACGGCGCCCGCAAGGGCCTCGCCGACACCGCCCTGCGAACGGCCGACTCGGGCTACCTCACCCGCCGTCTGATCGATGTCGCCCAGGACGTGATCATCCTAGAAGACGATTGCGGCACCACCAGCGGCCTCTGGATCGAACGCGAAGAGGGCAGCGAAACGCTCGAATCCCTTCGCGACCGGATCATCGGCCGGTACGCCGCCATGCCAGTTGTCGATGAGGCCACTGGCGAAGTCCTCTGCGACCGCTACCAGGAGATCTCCGAAGAGGTCGCGGACGAAGTCGATGCGCGGAATCTCCCCCGCGTCTTCGTGCGCACGCCGATGTCCTGCGAGGCCGAGCGCGGCATCTGCGGGCTCTGCTACGGGCGCGACCTCGGCCGCGGCGCGCTGGTGAAGCTGCGGACAGCGGTCGGCATCATCGCCGCGCAGTCCATCGGCGAACCGGGCACGCAGCTCACCATGCGTACGTTCCACACCGGCGGTGTCGCCAGCCAGACGGACATCACCAGCGGTCTTCCCCGCGTCGAGGAACTCTTCGAAGCGCGCGCCCCCAAGGGTGAAGCGATCATCAGCGAGATCGACGGTTCTGTGGAGATCGTGATGGATAACGACCGCCGGGTCGTTCGCGTCACGAACCTCGACACACTCGTCGAAGAGTACAAAGTGCCGAAGAAGGGCGAGGCCCGTGTCAAGGAAGGCGACCACGTGAACGCCGGGGCGATCGTCGCCGCGGCCAAGGGCGACGGAGAGGCCGCTCTCCTCGATCAGGTGGTCACCCGCATCTCCGGGACCGTTCACATCAAGGGCGACCTCGTCCAGGTGGTGTACGAAGAACGCGAGGAGCGGGAGTACGCCATCCCGGCCGCCGCCCGCCTGATGGTGGATACGGGGGACTACGTGAACGCCGGCGCCCAGGTGACCGACGGAGCGAAGAACCCGCAGCACATCCTCTCCATCCAGGGCCGCGACGCTGTACGGAAGTACATGGTCGATGAGGTCCAGAAGGTCTACAAGTCCCAGGGTGTGAACATCAACGACAAGCACATCGAGGTGATCACTCGCCAGATGCTGCGGCGCGTGAAGGTGGACCACCCGGGTGACACCGGCTTCCTCCCGGGTGACTTGGTCGATCGCCGCGAGTTCGAAGAGAAGAACAACGCCAAGATCGCCGAGGGCGGCGAGCCGGCAACGGCCCAGCCGGTCCTCCTCGGCGTTACCAAAGCCTCCCTGAACACGGATTCGTGGCTCGCCGCCGCCTCCTTCCAGGAGACGACGCGCGTACTTACGAACGCGGCCGTGGATGGCATGATCGATAGCCTTCGTGGCTTGAAAGAGAACGTCATCATCGGCAAGCTCATCCCGGCGCGCTCGGAGATCGAGGTGCCGCGCCGTGAGCACATGGCCGAGCTCGATCTGCCCGAATCCCTTCTCCTCGAAGAGGAGGCGGAGCTCGAACGGATGCTGGCCGAACGCGAGGCGAACAGCTTCTCCCGTCGGGGCGCGGTCATCATCGATGAGGACGGCGAGAACGTGGACGCTCTCGACGAGGATGACGACGAGCTCATCGGCGGGGACGAGGGCGGCGACGAGGCGGAGGCCGAGATCGAGTAGCCTTCTTTTCCCAACACGCCCGGGAACAGGAAAGGGCGCCCACGTGGGCGCCCTTTCTCTTTGCCGCCAATGCTACGGGTCGCGAAAGATGTCGTGCGTCCCGATGCGCCGCCAGACCACGTGCGCTTCCCCGGCACGAATCGGCTCGCCGAAGTGGAACGTGGCCCGGCCGTCACCTCCGAATGTCAACTCGAAAACGCCGGCATGTCCTTGCACGCCCTTCACGCTGAGGCTCAGCCGCGGTTCGCGTCCGGCAACGAGGTCGGAAACCAGCTGTCGAATGGCACGCCGGAATGCTGCCTGCGTTGCGTCGCTCAGCCTCCGATGGTCCCGCCAGGCGTGGGGGAGCGCTTCGTAGGTCGGCACGCGGGTCAGCCAGCGGCCGAGGCGTCGGCCGCTGGGTCAGCACAGTCCTGCATGAGCGCCGCCTCTAATTCCTCAAACGAGTTATACACCGTGCCTCGCGGCGCCCGCGGCGCGAAGCGGGCATGATACTTCCAGTCGCTGATCGGGTGTTCCGGGTCCCAGCGAACCAGCTGAAGACACCCGTCGCCCGATTCCTCGACCGCCAGGACTTCGCCCGGCTGGATGCCCATCCGCTCACGAAGTGCCCGGGGAATGGTGACCTGCCCGCGCTTGCTTACAACGATCCGCGTCATGCAGCCATGATAGCAGGCCTCCCGCGGCCGGATCGCCGTCACCCGCTCCGCTTCAGGCGCCCGGTTCGCTTGGCGTACCGTTCTCCCCAACTGAACACCTGGACACCTGCCGGGATGAGCACGAGACCGGCTCCGAGCAAGCCCAGCATCGTCGGCCACAGGTCCGCCACGGAGTCTCCGTCGATCAGGGCGGCTCGGATGCCTTCGATCACATATCGCGCCGGGCTGACCACCGAGAGCGTCGCGAGCGGCTCCGGCATCTGGTCGGCCGCGATGTACACCCCGGAGATGAGCACGAGCGCCGCCTGGATCACGTGCGTCATCTGCATCCCCCGTTCCGGGTAGAGAAGTGGGAGGGTGGCCCCCATAATCCCGATCCCGATCAGGCTGATGCTGCCCATCAGCAGGACAAGCGCGGCCGAGAGGTAGTCGGCGTCGCTCATGTCCAGACGGAAGGCCACGATGATCACCATCAGGACGACGGCCGTGTGGAGGAAACCGTACACGAGCGAGAACACCGCCGTCCCTACCATGTGCGTCGATCGCCTGACCGGCGCCATGAACGTGTACTCGATCGTCCCCTCCCAGCGCTCCAGGCTGATCATGTCGCTCACCGTTTCGAACACCACCGCCAGGTAGTGCCAGACGAGCGCGCCGATGGCCAGGAAAAGCACCAGCTGGTTGATCTGAGCGTCGGTGAGGGCCACGGCCCCGACCGAGGTGTTCACGCCCCGAGCGATGAGCACGACGGCGAGCGAATTCGCGACGGTGTAGAGGATCCAGACAACCTCCCATCCCCAGTACCGCCGCGTCAGGTTGATGTTCCGCTCAACGAATGCGTAGCTGGAACGAAGTTCGCGATTCAATGCCAGGGTCACGGTTTCACCTCAATGTCTTCTTCGATGCTCCGCCCCGTCAGCTGGAGGAACACGTCCTCGAGGGTGGGCGAAGTACGTTCGGCGCTCGTGACGAGCGTCTTCAGCGCCGCCGGCGTGTCCAAGGCTACGATTCGGCCGCGGTCGACGATCGCTATCCGGTCACACAGCTGGTCCGCTTCGTTCATGTCGTGAGTGCAGAGGATCACGGTCGCGTCGTGCTGGTCGCGGATCTCCCGGACGAACGCCTGCACCTCGCGCCGGGAGTGCGGGTCAAGGCCGGTCGTCGGCTCGTCCAG
>CAZQCR010000141.1:0-8705 GCA_964591745.1 uncultured Anaerolineaceae bacterium | reverse complement strand
AATACATGGCGGCGTACCAGGAGGCGATCGACCGCTGTAACACGGACTATGCGCCCTGGCATGTGGTGCCGGCGAACCACAAATGGTACCGGGATGTGGTCATCGCCCAGGCGGTGATAGCGCGGCTGGAGAAGCTGAACCTGCACTACCCGAAGCCGGACGAGAGCCTGGTGGGCTTGAAGGTGACGTAACGATGACCGATTCGAGCCGCGCCGCCGCCTTCGCCTTCGTCCCGCACAGCACACCGATGGTGATTGAGCGGGCGGAGGGCGCGTACCTGATCGCGCCCGGGGGCCAGCGGATCCTGGACGCCGCGGGCGGGGCGATCGTTGTGAACGTTGGTCATGGCCGGCGAGAGGTGGCCCAGGCGATGGCACGCGCGGCCGAGGCCGCTTCGTACGTGGTTCCGCCGTTCGCGACGCCGGATCGGATGGAGCTGGTTGAGCGGCTGGTGGACCGCTGGCTGCCGCCGGGGCTCACCCGCGTGCTCTTCACCAGCGGCGGCTCGGAGGGCGTAGAGGCGGCGCTTCGCCTGGCACGCCAGCATCACCTGGCCGCGGGCCGGCCGGGGAAGTGGAAGATCATCGGGACGGATCTCTCCTACCACGG
This sequence comes from uncultured Anaerolineaceae bacterium, assembly GCA_964591745.1. GTDB lineage: Bacteria > Chloroflexota > Dehalococcoidia > Tepidiformales > Tepidiformaceae > JANMTH01. The sequence goes on along the minus strand of CAZQCR010000141.1, from coordinate 8,096 downwards.
TGTCACGCTCGGGGCGCTGGCAGTGGGCAACCACGCGGGCCGGCGAGCGGGGATGGAACCACTGCTCGTTGAGTTCCCGCACGCCCCGGCGCCCTACCGGCTCGTCGGCGCCCCGGCTGATACCCCGGACCCTGGGGACGCGCTGGAGGCGCTCATCCTGGAGGAGGGGCCGGAGACGGTCGCCGCCTTCATCGCTGAGCCGGTCGTGGGCGCCAGCGGGGGCGCGCACGTGCCGGTAGAAGGGTACTGGCAACGCCTACGCGAGATCTGCACGCGGAACGACATCCTGCTCATTGCCGACGAAGTGATGACGGGCTTTGGCCGCACGGGGAAGACGTGGGGCGTCGATCACTTCGACGTCGTTCCGGACATCCTGGTGAGTGGCAAGGGCCTTGCCGGCGGCTATGCGCCGCTCTGCGGTGTGTTCGCCAGCGAGGCCGTGGTCGCGCCGCTCGCCGAGCAGCGCCAGGACGTGATGTTCCACACCTTCGCCGGGTCGCCAGCCGCCTGTGCTGCCGCCAACGTGGTGTTGGAGATCATGGAGCGGGAAGACCTCGTCACCCGGTGCGCGAGGATGGGTGCGTTGCTGAAGGAGCGGCTCATGGGCGCCCTCGGCAGCCACCCGAACGTGGCCGAGATCCGGGGACTTGGCCTCATGCTCGGCATTGAGCTCGTGAAGGACCGGGCGACGAACGAGCGCTTCCCGAAGGAGGCACGGATGGCGAACCGTGTCCAGGCGCAGGGGCTGCGACGCGGGGTCTTCTACTACGCGGCCGGTTCCGGGGCCGTGCAGGATGCGATGCTTCTCGGGCCACCGTTCATCATCAACGGGGAAGACATCGACACGATGGTCTCCGTGCTGGTGGAGTCGATAGACGCGGCGGTCAGCGCCTGAATTCGGGCATGTGGGCGAGACGGAATCGCCAAGGCGCCAAGAACGCCAGGGAATTCTGTACCACTCCGGCACGCCGGCACCCCGATACTCCGATACTCTCCCTACCGCCCCAGGAGCCGCCCGAGCCAGCCCTTGCCCTTCTCTGCCGTCGTGTCGGGCTCTTCGCTTGGTCGCGTGGCTCCCGCATCGATGTCGAGGCCGTTCCGCCGGGCAACGTCGCTGTACCAGGCCGCGCTTCGCTTCGGCGTACGCACCAGCGTCTCGAAGTCCGTATGGACGATGCCGAAGCGCTGGCTGTTGCCCCAGGCCCATTCGAAGTTGTCCATCAGCGACCAGAGGTAGTAGCCACGCACGTCCGAGCCGTCAGCGATGGCGCCGTGGAGACCCGCAAGAAAGCCACTGACCAGGTCGATGCGTTCCTGGTCGTCGACGACGCCATCGACCATGTCCGCGTGGTCGCCCGTGCCGTTCTCGGTGATGTAGATCTTCGGGCGGCCGTATTCGCGGGAGACCCAGCGCACGTGGTCGCCGAGGGCGTGGGGCGCGGCCTCGTAGCCCATGGTCAACACGGGCAGCCGGGGCGGGGCGTTGCGGAAGCCCATGGGGCTGCCCGGGGCGGGCTGGATGAGCTGGCGCGAGTAGAGGTTGACGCCGAGGAAGTCTGTGGGCCGGGCGATCAGCTCCATGTCCCCGGGCTGAATGGGCAGAGGGGAGCCGAGTTCGCTGTAATAGCGGTGGACGGAGCCGGGGTACCCCTTACCGAAGACGGGGCCGTGGAAAATGCGTGACTCGAAGTCGCGGGCGAGTTCCACGGCGGCGGCGGTCTCGGGGCTGTCATCGGCGGGTTCGAAGCTGGTGTTGAAGTTCGTGATCCCGATTTCGCCAGCGTAGCCACCATCGCGAAAGACCTTGACGGCTTTGCCGTGGGCGAGGAGGGCGTGGTGGATCGCCCGTGAGGTCACCGCTTCGTCGGCGATGGCGGGGGCCATCCAGCCGGTGCGGTGGCCGAACATCACGAAAATGTACGGCTCGTTCAGGGTGATCCATCGCTTCACACGGTCCCCGAAGCGATCGAAGAGGACCTTTGCGTAGGCGGCGAAGGCGTCAGTCGTCTCGCGGTTCGCCCAGCCGCCCCGGTCCTGGAGGGCCTGGGGGAGGTCCCAGTGGTAGAGCGTGACCGCGGGCGTGATGTTCTTCGCGAGGAGTTCATCGATCACCCGGTCGTAGAAGGCGAGCCCTTCTTCGTTGACATCGCCCGTGCCGAACGGCATGACCCGCGACCAGGAGACGGACATCCGGTAGGTAGTCATCCCGAGGTCCGCCATCAGGGCGATGTCATCCTTGTAGCGGTGGTAGTGGTCGCAGGCGATGTCGCCGGTGGTGCCATCGTGAACGCGGCCGGGCTGGTGGGCGAACGTGTCCCAGATCGAGACGCCCCGCCCGCCTTCACGGACGGCGCCTTCGATCTGGTAGGCGGCGGTGGCCACACCCCATTCGAAGCCCTGGGGGAACTGGAGGAAAGTCATCGCGTCTCCCTTGTGTCGCCGTTCGCCCGGCTCTGCTTACGCATCGGATTGTACCCACCGTCGCTTCTGCGATCCCGATAACACAGCTCCGCCAGAATGCGGAGGTGCGCTCCACCCCTTGACCGGCGCGGTTGCGAGCCCGCGCGAGCAACGATGGGATCACGAGGTAACGCGATGAATTACGACCTTTCTGCTCACTATGACGAACTCCGCTTCCGGACGGAAGGCGCCGAGGCCAGGGCCCACCGCGCGGCCATGCTCGGGCCGCTACCAGAAGGGCTTCCGCGACGCCGCTGGTTCACGCGACGCGTCCAGCCGCTACCCGCTCCCGTCGAGATCCAGGCGGTCCTGCTCTCTCGAGAGGCCAAGAGCGACCCGCCGCGCGCGGCCTGACGCTGTTAGTGTCCGCGCAGCTTCGGGTTCTCGGAGGCGTCGGCCTGGGAGAGCGCGAGGTTGACGAGGTTGACGGCCGAATCGGCCATCGTGCCAGCGCCATCGCCGAACGTGGTCTTGCCTTGCTTGAAGCGGTTGTAGATGCCTTCGGTGATGACCGCGAGCTTGTAGTTCGCGAAAATCTCGTAGAAGTCGATATGGGAGACATCTCTCCCGGTCTTGCGGCCGTATTCGGCGACGATCTCGCCGCGGCTGAGGAAGCCGGGCTTCGTCGTCGTTGTCGAAGTCGGGCGGGCGCGGACGCGCTCGGTTGCGTCCCCGGCGTTGCCCCAGTAGACCAGCGTGTAGCCAAGGTCCGAAAGCGGGTCACCCAGAGTCGACATCTCCCAGTCGAGGACGGCGACCACCTTACCGGGGTCGTTCCGGTCCAGGATCATGTTCCCGAAGCGGTAATCGCCGTGGACGATCGTTGATGGCGGCGAGGGCGGGATGGCCGCGTTCAGGCGGCGGATGAGTTCGTCGATCTGGGGCAATTCGCGGGTCTTGTTCGCGTCCCATTGCTTGGACCAGCGGATCACCTGGCGTTCGAGGTAGCCTTCGGGCCGGCCGTGGTTCTCGAGGCCGACAGCTTTGTAGTCGATCGCGTGGAGTTGGACGAGCGTATCGACGAGGGCGTGGCTCATCCGTACGCGGTCGGCCTCGGTCTCGGCGAAGCCGGGCGGGAGATCGGCGATGACGATGACGCCGTCGCGGTACTCCATCACGTAGAAGGGGTAGTCGTTGACGGACGTATCTTCGCAGAGGGCGATCATCGCCGGTACGGGGAAGCCGGCCTGGGCGACGCCCTTCTGGACGCGATACTCTCGCACCATGTCGTGGGCCGTCGGCAGGACATGGCCGAGCGGCGGGCGGCGCATCACCCAGGTGTTCGTGCCGCCTTTGACGAAGTAGGTGATGTTCGAGCGGCCATCGCCGATGATGGTGAAGCTGAGAGGAACATCGCCCCCCGGGATGTTCTCGGCGAACCAGCGGGAGACGTTCTCGTAGTTGATGCCCTGGGGAGTGTCAGCAGTCATGGTGGGCAGGAGTATACGTCGCGGGGCAGCCGGTGGCCTGTAGCGGACGACGTTCGCTTCAGTTTCGAACGTGAAGGAGGGCGGTCGTCTCGAAGATCAGGAGCGCGAGAACTCCAGCCGTGAGCCTGCCCACCTCCGCGCGGATGAGCGACTCGTGCAGCGTTACGAGCTTGCCGGGCCGCGCAAAGCTGACCCGGTTGAGGGAACCGGATTCCATATCCTCATCCCCTATGCGAAGTGCCCGGGGGTCCGCGTAGGCGTTGCTGGTAACCTGGCAGAGGACCCAGTCGCCCCGGTCGTTTTTCGCCAACGCTACGGCCGGTCGGATCTTCGCCCCGGTCAGATCAGAGAACGGGAAACGGACGAGGACTACGGCACCCGCTGCAGATGGCGCCACGCCTCGTCCTCTTCTGGCAGCAGCCAATCTTCGAAGGCGGTATCCACGCTGACCGCGCAAGTGTTGTCTGCGTCCGTGACGAGCCGACGCAGGATTTTCAGGAATGCCGCCGTCTGAGTGTCGCTCAGCGAGGCGACCAGTTGTTCAAGCTGCTCACGGTCGGTCACGGTTCGATTGTACCGCCTGTTCGGACGCGCGTGTCCACATCGGTAAACACGTGTTCGATGGCCGCAGGGCTCGTGGCGCGGGTTGTCTCGGCCTGCGCGCCGTCCGAAGGAGACTCTTCTATACTCCCCGGCATGCATGACTCCGAGATCTACCGCATCGCCGACGACTTCGTGGAGCGTTACGCGGCGCTCGATCCGATCGCCGCGACCGGGATGGGCGTTCCGGGCCACGAAGAGCGCCTGACCGACGCCTCGCCGGAGGGCATCGCGGAACGAGACGCGCTTTACCGCGAAGTCGCCGCGCGCCTCGCCGCCGCCCCGGTCGCGGACGAAAGCGACCGCATCGCCCGCGATGTGATGCAGGAGGTCATCGACCTTCGCCTGGCCCGGTCGGCGGCCGGTGATCCCTTGCGCGAGCTGAGCATCATCAGTCGCGCCGGCCCAAGCGGCGTACGCATGGTCTTCGACCTGATGCCTCGCGCGACGGAGGAGGACTGGCGGCGGATTGCGGTCCGGCTGGCCACAGCCCCGGCCGCCGTCGCGCAGTTCCAGCGCACGCTCGACGAGGGCATCCGGCGTGGCCTCACTGCGGCGCGGCGCCAGGTCGTCGCGAACATCGGCATGGTGGAGGCATGGTCCGGAGCCGCGGGTGGAGATTCGTTCTTCGATGGACTTGTGAAGGGGTTCAGCGGTAGTGCCGCCCTCCGTACGGACCTGGAACGCGCGGCCGCTTCCGCGAATGCCGCCTACGCGACCTACGGCACCTACCTGAAGGAACGCTACGCCGATGTTGCCACGGAGGTCGATGCGGTCGGGGCCGAGCGCTACACGCTCTCCTCGCGGGCGTTCAACGGCATCACGCTGGACCTCGACGACACATACCAGTGGGGCTGGGACGAGCTGTATCGCGTCGAGCGGGAGATGCGCGAGACTTGCGCCCGCATCCTCTCAGGCGCTTCCGTGCCGGAGACGATCGCCTTCCTCGAAGCCGACCCCGCGCGCTCGATCGACGGCGTGGAACCGTTCCGCCTCTGGATGCAGGAGCTGCAGGACCGGACGATCGCGGAGATGGATGGCGTCCACTTCGATATCCCCGGCCCTCTTCGCAAGATTGAAGCGATGATCGCCCCGCCCGGCGGCGCCCTGGCGATGTACTACACCGGCCCGAGCGAGGACTTCAGCCGCCCCGGCCGCACCTGGTACCCGACGGGCGGCAAGACGCGCTTCCCGCTCTGGGGCGAAGTCTCGATCGCCTACCACGAGGGCGTGCCCGGCCACCACTTCCAGGTCGCGACGACGAAGTACCTGGCGGAGCGGCTCTCTCGCTTCCAGCGGATGATGGCCGGTAACGCTGGCTACAACGAAGGCTGGGCGCTCTACGCGGAACGGCTGATGGGCGAACTCGGCTACCTGGAGAACCCGGACTACTACCTCGGCATGCTGCGTGCCCAGGCCCTCCGCTCGGTGCGCGTGATCGTCGATATTGGGATGCACCTCCAGCTTGCGATCCCTGCGACCGAACGTTTCCATCCCGGCGAAACCTGGAACGCGGCGCTTGGCGACGCCTTCGCCCGCGAACGCGCCTGCTTCCCGGAGAACTTCATGGCCAGCGAGGTCACGCGCTACTTGGGCACGCCGGGCCAGGCTATCAGCTACAAGGTCGGCGAGCGCGCCTGGCTGGAAGCACGTGAAGCCTCTCGCGCGAAGCAGGGCGCGGCGTTCGACCTGAAGGCCTGGCACAAGGCGGCGCTCGAACTGGGGCCGATGGGCCTGGAGCAGATGCAGCGCGAGATGGTGCGGTTGTAAGCCGGAGGTCCGAAGGTCCGAGGTGCGGGCCGGAGGCGCTTCCCGGCGTGTCCGTGTAACAATCGATGCATCGGTCCTGCATCCCGGAGGTAGACCATGGAGTATCGCGCTCTTCACGGCACACCGCTCACGCTTTCGGCGGTGGGCTTTGGCGTCTGGACAGTTGGAACCACCTGGTGGGGGGTGAAGGACCGGCAGGTCGGCATCAACCTCCTGCGCCAGGCCTTCGACCTCGGCATCACCTTTTTCGATACGGCCGACACGTACGCCAGCGGCGACGCCGAGGTGATCCTCCGCGAAGCGCTAGGCGATAAACGCGACCAGATCGTGATCGGCACCAAGTTCGGCTACGACATCTACAACAACCCCGAACGGCCCGGGCAGCAAGAACGCCCGCACGACTGGTCGCCCGGGTACTTCCGCAAAGCGCTGGAGGGTTCGCTGCAGCGGCTCGGCACGGACTACATCGACTACTACCAGCTCCACAACCCGCGGATCGAAGCGATTCGCGATGATGTGCTCTGGAGCGAACTGGAGAAGGCGAAGGCCGAGGGGCTGATTCGCGCGTATGGGACGGCCCTTGGCCCCGCCCTGGATATGCGCCAGGCGGAGGAGGGCATCGCCAGCCTGACGGAACGCCACGCGCCGACGCAGATTATCTACAACCTCCTCGAACAACAGCTCGGCGAGCAGGTCTTCCTGGCGGCCCGTGCGGCCGATGTCGGCGCGATGGTGCGTGTCCCGCACTCCTCGGGGCTGCTCGAGGGATACATGTCGGCAGACATCGAATTCGAACCCGGCGACCACCGCAACTGGCGCGTGAACACAAACGAGCGGCGCAAGGCCTGGCTCGAAGACGGCCTGCGCAAGGTGGAACAGCTCGGCTTCCTGGCGGAGGGCCGGACGATCGGCCAGGCCGCTATCCAGTTCATCCTCCACGAGCCATCGATCGCCACGGTGCTGCCGAACATCTACGACGAGAAGGGCCTGCGCGACTACGCCACGTATGACAGCGCCCGGCCGCTGAGCGAGGCCGAGTTCGCTCGCATCCAGGAGCTCTACACCCAGAACTTCGGCCTGAACGCCGCCTAGGAGCAGGAAGCATGGCAGACCAGCACGAGCCCCCAGCCGCCAGCCACGGCGGACCACCCGCCCGCCGCGGCCCGATGGTGGACCTCGACCCTTCGGGGCAGGTGACGCAGAAAGAGCCGGACCGCCAGGTTCGCCAGTTCCTGAACTATGCCTTCTTCAAGGTGGACCCGGCCTTCCGGCGGCTCTCCGCCACCGAGAAGGCGGCGGCGCGCGAGGAGTTCTGCTCTATCGTCGAGCGCTGGGAGCGGGACCCGGCGCTTATCCTGAGGTCGTACTCGCTGGTCGGTCTGCGCGCGGACTGCGACTTCATGCTCTGGCGAATCTCCAACGACCCGGCGCAGTTCCAGGAGATGCAGGCGGAGATGAACGGATCCGCCCTCGGCGCCTACCTCGCGCCCAGCCATAGCTTCCTCTCACTCCAGAAGCGGACCCAGTACGTGAACCGCGTGGAGGGTTCGGGCGAACACCTGGAACTCCTGCCCGGGCAGGGGAAGTACCTCTTCGTCTACCCCTTCGTGAAGACGCGGGCCTGGTACAACCTCAGTCCGCACGCTCGCCAGGGGATGATGGACGAGCACATCTTCGCGGCCTCGGCGTTCAAGGGCATTCGCCTGAACACGAGTTACAGCTACGGGATCGACGACCAGGAGTTCATCGTCGCTTTCGATTCGGACTATCCGCAGGAGTTCGTGGACCTGGTGGGGCGACTGCGGTACACGGAGGCGAGCCTCTACACTCTCCGCG
>CAZQCR010000140.1:0-8726 GCA_964591745.1 uncultured Anaerolineaceae bacterium | reverse complement strand
CCCAACACTCGTCCGCAAGGAGGCACTGTCCCAGAGGTCATGAACCAATACAGTGCCTTGTACGTCGGCGTGCAGACGCAGATGATGAAGTCTGTCGCGTACACCTGTTCGTCCATCCATCGGCGCCAGTCTCGCGGCGGCGGATGGACGTAGGCGTCGAGCACGACGTTCAGCCCATACTCCGCGATCAAGAAATTGGCGAAGCTGATCACCCGCTCCCTGTGTTGCGGGTCACTGTCGGTTTCCCACGTGTAGCTGATGAAGACGGAAGGGCCGGGTTCGGGGTCGCTCACTGTGTCTCCGTCTCCCGCGGCAACGGCCGTGCCGTCTGCGTGTCATCCCATTCTCCGCGATCCTCACCCGGTTTGGTAGCCTCGCCCCACAATGCCGCCCCCTCCAGCCGCCCCAACCCTCCCTCCACCCTTGGCGTTCTTGGCCCCTTGGCGATTAACCCGCCCGGCGTGCCCGCCACCGAGCGCCCCCCCGCACCACCACCACCGCACCGCGAGACGCGCTCACTGCACCACCACTGCACCTTTTTCCGCACAGGTCCTCAATATCCCCTTCGCCCTTCTTTGCCCCTTTGCGTTTCACCCCGCCCAGATTGACCGTGCCACACCCTCAGGTAGCATGGATTCGTTGCGCTACGTACAGGGCGTGCGCACGAGGAGCAAGAACCCATGGCAGATCGAGTCGTTATCGCGGCCAAGCCGCGCGTTGTCATCGGCAAAAAGGTGGCGCTTCTGCGCCGCGCCGGCATCCTCCCCGCCAACGTTTTCGGCAAAGGCCTTGAATCCGTCGCGCTCGAACTCGATGCCCGCGACTTCGGCCGCACCGTCAAGGGCGCGAATGTCCGCCACCTCTTCGACCTTCAGGTGGAGGGCGAACCGAAGCCCCGTCCCGTGGTCATCCGCGCGATGATGCGCAAGGGCGGCACCGGCGAACCGACGCACATCGACTTCTACCAGGTGGATATTACCCGCCCGATCAACGCCACCGTCCCGCTCGTCCTTACTGGTACAGCCCCCGCCGTCCACGACCTCGCGGGCGTCCTCTTCCAGGCGCTGGACACGATCCACATCCGCTGCCTGCCGCTCGCTATCCCCGAGGCGATTTACGCCGATGCGGGCAAGCTTGTCAGCTTCGATGTCACTGTCACCGTCGCCGATGTTGTGCCCGTCCCGGACGTCGAGCTTCTGCCCGACCCCTCCGTCGTCATCGCTTCCGTGGCGCCTCCGCGCATCCGCGTCGAAGTCTGACATCGGTGGCGCGAACCTACCCTGGTGACCCCTCGGATGCCGCTCTCCAGCTCTTCCGCCAGTGGTTTGGCGCGCACTACGCTCGCAGCGTCGCCGTCGAAGCGCGAACGCCGGGTGAGGCGACGCTGTTCGCCACCCTCACGGTGGCCCGCCGCTGGACGCTCCGGGTGGCGATCGTCAACACCCTCGCCCCGGATGCGGACCTCCCCTGGGAGGCCGCCCGCGCCGCCGTCGAGCAGCGCCTCGATAGCCAGGGTCTCTCCGTCGGCCTCTGGGTTCCCCGCGGCGCCCCCCTGCCGACCGGCGAGCCGGGCCTGAGCCAGCTCGCGCTCGCCATCGAAGAGGCGCGGCCGCTCGCCGACGGGCGCAAGGAGATGCTCCGCACCGTCCGCGTCTTCCTCCGCCGCACGAGCACGAAGGGGTCCGTCCTCACTGTCCTCGGTGGGCTCAGCTCCCAGTGGGCTCAGTTCACGAACCGCGTGCCTGGCAGCTTCCAGCTCAACGCCAGTGAACTCTTCCGCCTCCCCTTCCCGCCAGAGGAGCGCGAGGCCTTGATCGAGCGCATCGTCCTCGCCGCTGGCCAGCCCGAAGCCGACGAATCCCAGACCATCCCGGCCGAGGACGCGTGGACCGTCACGACGCTCGAAGAAGGCGGGGCGACGGTCTTCGGCTCGGCCCGCCCGGACAACGACGAGCAGAGCGCCGCCCTTCGTCGCAACCTCCGGAAGCTACTCCGTGATGCGTCGCCATCCGTCCAGGAGCCGGCCGATGCCCACGCCCTGGTGGTGCTGGGCGCGGCTACCTACGCCGACGACGAGAAGCTGACGTGGGCGCTCCGGGGCATGGACCCGACGCTCTATTCGGGCTACGACCTGATGGCTGTGATCGCCGATGGTGTAGTGAAGCCGTTGCTCCAGCCGGGGCGCAGTACCCTGCCCTGGGACGCGCCACTCCCGGGTTGAAGCCGTTCAGGCGACGGATGGGCCTTCGGTCTCTTCGGCGAAGTAGACAGGCTGCGGGATGTGCCGCGAACGGCTGACGGAGCGCACTTCCTGTTCGGCCGCCGCGAACAGCTCTTCGGGCTGGCAATCCGTCCCTTCGGCCACGCCGAACCGGAGTGACACCGGGATCTCCCGGCTCCATTCCTCGACGTTGAGCCGCTCGATCTCGTGCGCCACTCGTCGCGCCATCGTCCTGCCCAGTTCCAGGTTGCCATCAGCTACGATGATCCCGAAGTCGTCGCCGCCGATGCGCGCCGCGAAGTCCCCTCCGCGCACACAGCGCGAAATGCCCGCGGCGGCTCGCCGGATCATCGCGTCGCCGGCTTCGTGACCGTGGACTTCGTTCACGGTTCGCGTGCCGATCACGTCGATAACGACGACCGTCGCCGAGGTTCCGCGTTCTCGCGCCGCGGCGCAGACTTCGCGGAGCCGGTCGTCGAAGGCACGGCGGGCGTACAGGCCCGTCAGGTGATCGGTCCGCGCTTCGCGTTCCAGCCAGCGGACCATCGTGTCGCGCCGGCGGACCGTGCGGGTCTCGCAAACGGCGGCATGGATGCGTTCGGCCAGCAGATTGCCGTCAAGGCCGGCCTTCGCCACGACATCGTGGGCGCCCAGCTTCTGCGTCCGCGACGGATTGTCAGCCTGGTCTCCGTCGGTAAGGAGGATGATCGCCGCATCGGTCCGGCTCTCGCGCATCGCGCGAAGGAGGGCTGTGCCATCGGCGACCCAGAGAGCGTGATCGACCAGGGCCGCTTCGAACGAGCCGGCCTTCAGCAGGGCCTGCGCCTCCGCGAGGTCACGCGCGGACTGGAGGCGCACATCGGGCTCGTCCTTGAGCGCTTCCCGGATGACCCGGATGTCGTCGGTCGAACTATCGACAATGAGCACACGAAGCGTTGAACGCCGGGCCGCCGGGGTTGCGGGCAGTGAACTGAGCATGGTCACGGCTTGAGTATCGGCAGGGTGAACGCCCTTCCTTACCCGCAGGGAAGGTTGCGCCGCGGTTACCGGAGGGTTACCCGAACAGCGGGCCCCCGGGATCGACGATCGTCCCATCCAGGGCGATGACTGACGGCCGCTCTTCGCAGTAGCCTTCGTTTTCGCACTTGTCGAAGAGGAAGGCGCCGCGCTTCTTATCGAAGTGGATCTTCCACGTTCCGTTCACGGGGTTCGAAGACCCCAGTTGCGATTGCTCCTGCAGAATGGCGATGAGGGCGGCGATCTCTTCTTTACCCAAGGGGTACTCCTTTCCTTCAGGGACGCGTCGGAGCGGTCTCCTGGCTCGCGACCTTGCTCAGACGCGAAGCCCCGAGCCGGACGGTGGCCCGCCTGGCGACGGCGCTGCCCGCCAGCACGACGATCACCAGCATACCCATGATCAGGAGCGTGCGCCGCTCGCCGATGCCGTCCGCGAGGAATCCGAAGGGAAGCCCGGCGAGGCTGTTGAAGCCCCAGGCGAGCATCGTTAGCGACATCACCCGTCCGTAGTACGCCGGATCCGATTCCTGCATCATCAACGCGTTGTTGAGCATCTGGAAGACGGCCTGCCCTCCACCCACCAGGAGCATGACGGCGAGGACGGCCGCGAACGAGCCGGCGAACGCCAGGAGTACCAATCCGGCGGCCAGGGCGACGCCGCCGCCCATCATGATCCCCCAGGCGTGACGCGAGTTGGCGAGGCTGGCGACGGCCAGGGTGGCCACGAGCCCGGCCGCGCCAGCGACGCCGAGCATCCAGCCCATATCGCGGGTGCTGCGATTCAATTCGTGGTCAAGGTAGCCGGGGAGGAGTACCTGGTAACTGAAGCCAGCAATGACGATCGCGATGAAGGAGGCCGCCAGCAGGGCCAGGCGAGGGCGGCTGGAAACGTGGGCGATGCCGCCCTTCAGGTCGGCCATGGCCGAAGCGCGTCCGGCCCTCGGCGATGGCTTCGAGTCTGGCATCTGGAAGAGCGTGACCAGGCAGAGGGTGATCAGCCCGCCCATGACGGCGTACGCCCCTCCCGTCCCCAGGAACGGCGCCGCGATCAGGGCCACGCTCATCCAGGGACCAACGATCCGCGTCGCCGTCATCCCGACCTGTTGGAGGGCGATCGCGTTGGAGAGCTTCACGCCTGTCAGGAGCTCGCCGATCCAGGCCTGGCGAGCGGGCGCGATGAACGAAAAGACCAGCCCCTGCACGAACGTCGAGAGGACAAGAAGCGGGATGTTGATCGCGTCGAGGTAGATGAGCAGGGCCACGAGCCCGAACGTGATAGCGATGAGCGCCTGGCCGACCAGGAGCAGGAGGCGCTTGGAGATACGGTCCGCGATCACCCCGCCGAACGGCGCCGTCAGGATCGTCGCCAGGCCCATGCCGACGGCGACTGTGCCGACATCGCCGTTCCTCCCGGTGAGGTCGAACGCGACGACGCCCTGCACCACCCAGGACATAGCGAAGGCGAGGAATGAGATCGTCGTCCCGGCCCAGAGGATCCGGTAGTGCGGGTCGCTTAGCGACGCGAACGTGTTCTTCGCCCACGAGGAAACCATTAGCTGCATCCTAACGGTTTCGGCGCTGACCGGCGATGCGCTTTCGTTGTCGCCAGGCTTAGACGAAGCCACGCAGCTTGATTACCCTGGCGACGCGCTCGATGCCGATATCGAAGGCGGCCTGGCGAGGGAGCGTGCCATCCCGCTCCGTCCGGGCGATAAGCTCCGAGAAGGAGACCATCATCCGCTTCTCAAGTTCGGTGATCACCTCTTCCAGAGGCCACCGAAACTGCTGGATGTTCTGGGTCCATTCGAAGTAGGACACGGTAACGCCACCGGCGTTCACCAGGATATCGGGGAGCACGACCACACCGCGGGCGGCGAGGACGGCGTCGGCTGCCGGGGTTACGGGGTGGTTCGCGCCTTCAACGACGACGCGGGCACGGACCTCGCCGGCGTTCCCACCGGTGATCACCTCACCGAGGGCGGCCGGAACCAGGTAGTCGCAGCTGACACAGAGAAGCTGATCGTTGGTAATGGGCTCCGCGCCGGGGAAGCCAGCAACGGAGCCGGCGACCAGGAACCATTTGTCGAGGGCGGCGATGTCGATCCCATCCTGGTTTTCGATGCCGCCCTTCACATCGCTCACCGCGACGACCGTGAAGCCCATGGCGCTGGCCACACGGCACGTCCAGGAGCCGACGTTCCCGTAGCCCTGGACAGCGACGCGGATCTCGCCGGGCGCAACGCCCTCGCGTTTGGCGTATTCGCGCATGCAGACGGCAACGCCCCGCCCGGTGGCCTGGTCGCGGCCCTGGCTGCCGCCAAGCTCGACCGGCTTGCCGGTGACGATTCCGGGGGTGTAGCCGTGCATCGCACCGTAAGCGTCCATCATCCAGGCCATCGTCTGGGCGTTCGTTCCCATATCGGGCGCGGCGATGTCCCGGGCGACGCCGAGAACCATCGCGATGTGCTGCGTGTAGGTCCGCGTCAACCGGTTGAGTTCGGTCTCGCTCATGCGTGTGGGGTCGCACATCACGCCGCCCTTGGCCCCGCCAAACGGCAGGTCCATGAGCGCGCACTTGTAGGTCATGAGCATCGCCAGGGCGCGGACCTCGTCGATGTCCGCCTGGGGGTGGTAGCGAACGCCGCCCTTGTACGGCCCGCGCGCGCCGTTGTGCTGCACGCGGTAGCCTTCGAAGATCTTGAGGCTGCGATCATCCATGCGGACGGGGATCTGGGTTCGGATCTCTCGCCAGGGGGTCCGGAGCAGTTCGAGGATCTCCGGTTCCAGCTTGAGCCGTTCGGCCGAGCTGTAGACCGAAGAGAGCACCGATTCGCTCGGTGAAAGACGCCTCTCGATGGCTTGTTCTGGTGCCGCCGTTGCCGTGACCACTGGCGTTCCTCCCGGGCGCTTTCGCCCGGCTCTATTGTCCGCCTTCTCGATGAAAGCCCGCCACCCTCCAGTTCACCGACTTTTCCCCACCCGCTCCTATCCCGCAGACTGTGCGGCATGAGCAAGATCTTCATCACCCGGGCGGTGCCCGGGCCGGCGGCGGAGACGCTCGCCGCCGCCGGCCACGAAGTGGATGTGTGGCCCGGGGAGCTGCCTCCGCCTCGTGAGGACCTCCTTCAGCGCCTCGCAATGGCTGATGGCGCGATGACGATGGTCACGGATCGGATCGATGCCGAGCTGATGGCGGCCGTTCCCCGTCTTCGGGTGATCGCGAACATGGCCGTTGGCTACGACAACGTCTCGGCCGCCGAGGCGGATGCGGCCGGTATCTGGCTCACCAACACGCCTGGCGTCCTCGCCGATACCACGGCCGACCTCGCCTTCGGGCTCCTGATGGCCGCGGCCCGCAACATCCCCCAGAGCGAACGTGACACGCGCGCTGGGGGATGGAAGACGTGGTCGCCCACAGGGTGGTTGGGCATAGATGTTCACGGCGCGACCCTCGGCATCGTCGGACTCGGAGAGATAGGGACAGCGATGGCCCGGCGCGCCCGGGGCTTCGATATGCGCGTGCTCTACGCTGGCCGCTCAGCGAAACCGGCGGTCGAGGCATCACTCGGGGTGGAACGGGCGACTCTCGATGCGCTCCTCCAGGCCTCCGACTTCGTCTCGATCCACACGCCCCTCACGCCAGAGACGCGTCGGTTCATCGGCGCGGCGCAGTTCGCCCGGATGAAACCGACAGCGATCATCGTCAACACGGCTCGCGGGGGCGTTATCGACCAGGATGCGCTCGTCGAAGCGCTGCGTTCCGGGACGATCGGCGGGGCCGCCCTGGACGTGATGGAGCCCGAGCCGCTCCCCCTCGACCACCCGCTCTACGGGCTCCCGAACGTCGTCCTCACGCCCCACATCGGCAGCGCTGGCCACGCGACCCGCGAACGGATGGCGAGCATGGCGGCGGCCAACATTCTGGCTGTCCTGGGTGGCCAGGCGCCACCGAACCCGGTGAATCGTCCGCCGAACCCCCGTCCTGCTTGACACATTACGGGCCGGGCGATCAAATCATCCGATACAATCCGGCGGCTCCGCGGCCTGCTGGACCTTTCGGAGCTTTGTTTGAACAAGTCATCCAAACCGGCCGGGAACCTCTGGCTCGCTGAAGAGCTCTGGAAGCTGAACGCGATCGAGGTCGGGGACTTCACCCTCGGCCGGACGGCCGTCCACTCGCCGATCTACATCAACCTTCGGCGGCTCATCAGCAGCCCGAAGGCCCTCTCCCGGTGCGCCAAGATCATCCGCGAAGAGCTGGAAACGTTGATGTCGATGCGGAATCCGCACGTCAGCCCGTTCACGCTCGTCGCCGGCGTCCCGTTCGGGGGCCTGCATGTGGCGACGGCGTTCTCGCTCAACGTCAACACCCCAATGATCTACATTCACCCCCCGGCGACGCCGAAGTCCGACCTCATCGAGGGCCTCTTCGTACGCGGCCAGACTTGCCTGATTATCGACGACCTGATCACCGGTGGCGGCAGCATCCTCCAGACGGCCGCCACCCTGAGCGAGGCCGGCCTGGTAGTTCGGGACGCCGTAACGCTCATCGACCGGCAGGAGGGCGGGCGAGCGGCGCTCAAAGCGGCCGGTATTAACCTCGTGAGCATTCTCACGCTCGAACAGATCGCGAACTACCTGATGGCGGCGGGCCACATTGAGGAACAGTGGTACCGAAAGACGATGGAGTATCTCGAAGCCCGGCCCAGGTAACCCGGAAAAGCCGGGTTCTTTCGCGCCTTTGTAAAGGCCCGTCACCTTTCCCGGGCCGCGCGCCATTCGTAGAGTGAAACCGCGGTGCGCGATGCAGAGGTGGCAGACCATGAGCCTACGGCGCCTGGCCGTTCCGACGGCGAGTCTCTCGCCCGCCGCGCCGCGGCGCGCGACCCCGAAGCGTGGCGGGAGATCTTCGAAGCCCACTACCGCTCCGTCTTCAGCTTCGTCCGCTTCCGCCTCAATCAAACGGAAGAGGCGGAGGATATCGCTTCGCAGGTGTTCGAGATCGCCTATGCGAACGCGGACCGGTTCGACTACCGGGGCGCTCCGATCGCGGCGTGGCTGTTCGGCATCGCCCGGAACCTCGTGCGCGACCAGATCAAGAAACGAATTCGCCGTGGGCCGGAGGAGGAGCTTGTGGAAGCGATAGCTCCCGCGGAAGCGGATGGGTCCGCGACCATCGATCTCCGGGGCGACCTTACGGCGGCAATGGCCGCGCTCACCGAGGACCAGCAGACCGTGCTCTCGCTTCGCTTCCTGCTCGACAAGTCCGTGGAGGAGACGGCGCGTCTGATGGAGCGTTCTGAGGATGCTGTGAAGAACCTTCAGCGCCGGGCGCTGGCCGCCATGCAACGCTCCATGGCCGGCACCTCCTACGCGACGGAGCGTTGGTAACGATGGAAGCAAAAGAGGCCATGGACCGCATGGACGAACTGCTGGCTGCCACACTGGCCGCGGGCGAAGTCCCCCTGGAGGCGACCGGCGAAGAGCG
>CAZQCR010000139.1:0-8784 GCA_964591745.1 uncultured Anaerolineaceae bacterium | reverse complement strand
GCTGAGCGACCCGGGGCGGCATCGGCGAAGGCCGAGGTAGGCGGGAAGGGCCTGAGTACGTTGGGTTGGCGTCGCCAGGGATCTCCCTCTCACCCCCCGACCCTCTCCCACGGCGCTGGGCGAGGGGAGTCATCGCGGCGTGCGGAACGTTGAGCGGTGTATTCTCTGGCGATGAGCGCCAATCGCCCGCCAACGCTGCGGCCGCCTGTTGCCCTTGGCTGCACGCTGGCAGCGGCGGCACTGGGACTGGTTGTCCTGGTCGTCATGCTCGGCGTGATCTTCCTGGAGTCGGGAGCGGATAGCGGCAAGGTGGCGCTCGACCCGGCGGAGGGGTACGCCCGGGGCACGGTGACGCGCGTGGCGGAGCGCGGGTTCTACGTGGTGCGGCTGGCGAACGGCGACTTCCTCGCGCTTTCGGACCTGGACGCGGCGAACCAGGAGACGACGGAGCGACGGTGCCGGGTGGAGCCGATCGCGGTGAGCGACCCGGAACTGCCGGGCCTGCTTGAACACTACCGGGCGTCGTTTAGCCCGATGGCGGCCGGGTCGACGCTGGTCTTTCGGGAGGCGTGTAAGGGCGCGTTGTACGACCTGACGGGCGTCCGGCTGGATGAAGACGGCGCAAACCTGGACCGCTTTGAGACCTTGATCGACGGGGGTGGGCGCCTTGTGGTGAACACGGCGAAGCGCAGTTGTGCGGCGCGCATGGCGGGCGAACTCTTCACCGCGCGGAGTTGTGGGGGCGGGAGATAGCGAGGGGCACCGACGGGGCGGCCCCGCCCGAACCTGTGATTGACAGGCAACGAAGCGGGGACAACCATTCGCGGCCAGCGAGGAAATGCCCACTGATGGCTCAGGTTGAGGGGACAACGACCAGCCAGAGTTCCGGCGGGCCGCCGCTGGGACAGCTGGGCGAAGCGCTGGGAACGGCCCTCGCCGCTCGCCTGGCCGCGTCCGCGGAGGCCATCCGGGTCCCGGCCGGGGAGGCCGTGATCGTGCATGGCGAGACGCTCGGCCACCTGTACGTGGTCGGTGAGGGGATCCTGGCGGCGGAGCTGCGGGACCATCACAACCTCCCGATCGAGGTCCGGCGGTTCGCCCGAGGTGACTACGCGGGCGAGATGGCGTTCCTCCAGGGCGAGCGTGCCTCGGCGACGGTGCGGGCGCTGACGGACGCGACGGTCTGGCGAATCCCGCACGGGGTGCTGCACGAAGTAGCCAGTGAGAGCCCGGCGTTAATGCGGGAGCTCTGCCGGGAGCTGGCGGTGCGGCTGAGCGATACGAACAAGAAGGTGCGCCAGCTGCGCAACGGGCGGGTGGTGGTGATCGGTGTGGATTCGCGCGTTGCCGGTGAGGTGGCGGCGGCGGCGATTGCGGAAGCGGCCCGGTTACTTGGCGACGCAGTCGTGCTGGTGGACCGCACGGGGCTTGTCGAAGGCCCCGATTTTCGGAGCCCCGGCGAAACGGCGGATAGCGAACTCGAGCCGGCCCTGGCGCGCGCCGCCGCAGTCGTGGCGGCACATTCGGCCGGAGCCGTGCACCTGGGCCTGCCGCACACGGCGATTACGCCAGCGGTGCTGATGCAGGCGGTCGCCCGGCTGCGGCGGGCCGACGGGCTGGTAGTTGTCTGTGGCGAAGCGGGCTGGCTGAAGCATTCCGGCGTTATCGACGATGCCGACTGCGCGTTTCTCATCGAAGAGCGGGCTGAGCCTACCCAGGGCGGGGAGACGCTCCCGGTCGTGCTCGTGCGGCCGGCGGGACCTGGCGTCCCGCCAGCGCGGCTGTCGATCTTCGGGAAGGAGCATGGGAGAACCGTGCTCCGTGTGGTGCCGCACTGGAGCGGGCCGGAGAGTGGAACCAGCACCGCGCGGGCCGAGCCGAGGGCGTCGATCGCCTGGCTAGCGCGGCACATCCTGGCGAAGAAGGTCGGCATCGCCCTTGGTGCTGGTGGTTCGAAGGGGTATGCCCACCTTGGCGCGCTGGAGGAGCTGCGGGCGCTGGGCGTCGAACCGGACTACGTGGTGGGCTGCAGCATCGGAGCGCCGGTAGCGACGGCGTATGTTCACGGCATACCGTTCGCGACGGGGCGGAGCTGGCTGGACCGGACATTCGCGCGTTCTATCCGGATGACGCTGCCGTACCGGTCGTTGCTGAGCAGCCGGCTGTTGCAGCGCGACATGGATGGCTACTTCGATGGGGTGCGGCTGGAGGACCAGCCGATACCACTCGGCCTGGTGGCGGTCGACCTGGACGCGCGGCGGGAGGTGGTCTTCCGCAGGGGTCCGGCTGCGCGGGCCATCGTGGCGAGTATGGCGATCCCGGGGATCTACCCTCCCGTCCGCAGCGGAAAGCGCCGGCTGGTGGATGGGGGATTGCTGAACCCCGTGCCGATTCGGACGGTGGCGGCCTCCGGCGCCGACGTAGTGATCGGGGTGAAGCTGACGAGCCCGGTGGTGGATGCGCCACAGGGGGACGACCATCGCGTTCTTCGCGCGCCACCGATCGTGGACACTATTCAGCACGCCTTCGAGGTGATGCAGTGGCGGATCGTGCTCGATGGCGCAGCGCAGGCCGACATCCCCATCGAGCCGGTGTTCCTGGGGACGACGGGACTGCGTGACTTCGCGCGGGCGGACGAGTTCATCGAAGCGGGACGGGCCGCGGTACGCCAGGCCGAGCCTTTGATTCGGAAGTGGCTGCCGTGGACGAGATGACGGCAACCGCCGGACGCGATACGGAAGGCCTGCTGGAGCAGGTGACGCGAGCCCTGGGGCGCCCCGTGGAGGAGATCGCATCCCCGGTGACGCTGGCGCCGCGCCAGCTCGCCATCCGCCATGGGGATACCGTGGCCAACCTCTACGTTGTGGCGGACGGCGTACTCCGGGCGGAGGTGCTGGATACGCTCGGCCTGCCGATCGAGGTGGCGCGCTTCGCGGCCGGGGACTACTTCGGCGAGATGGCGTTCATCCAGGACGAACCGGCGGCGGCTTCGGTCCGCGCGGTGACCGCGGCGAAGGTCTGGGCGATCCCCCACGAGACCCTGGCGGAAGCGGCGGACCGGGACCCGGCGGTGATGGCCGTATTCGCCCGGGGGTTGGCCCGGCGCCTGGGGGAGACGAACGAACGGCTGCGCGCGCAGCCGCCGGCGCGAATGACGGCGTGCCTGGGCGATTCTCCATCGATGACGCGCTTCTTCTCCCACGCGGTGGCATCGGGATCGTGGCACCTGCGGCGGCCGGCGATCATTGTGGACGTTTCGGGTCTGCCCGGGGTCACGGGCGACCGCGAGTTCCAGGCGCTGGAGGGGCTGCTCGCAGACCCGGGGGAGCTGGCCGAACTGGAGGCATGGCTTCGCCGCCCCGAGCCGGGAGTGGCGGTAATCCGGGGCGAAGCGGCGGCGATCCGATCACCGGGGCTCATCGCCCTCCTTTCCCGCTTGCGAGGGATGGCCGGGCTGGTGGCGGTGTTCGGGGGCCACGCCATCGCCGCAAGCGTTCTCGATCTCGACGAAATGGACGTGCGGGTCACGCTCCAGGAGGACGACCGGCCGGTTAGCGGGGCGGCGTCGAGCCTGCCGATCGTCCAGGTGCAGTCCGGCGGGCGGCCGATGCAGCCCGGGCGGCTACAACACCTCCGGGCGACCGGGAAGAGCACGACCTTGCGTTCGGTGCCGGACCACCGGCCGTTGGAGGGCGAGCGGCCTCCCGGTATGAGCGGCGAGCCGTGGGCGTCGGTCGACTGGATGGGCCGCCACCTCGCGGGGAAGAAGGTCGGCCTGGCGCTGGGCACGGCAACATCGAAGGCGTACGCCCACGTCGGCGTGGTGGATGAGTTGCGGCGGATGGGCGTCCCGTTCGACTACATCGCGGCGACGAGCGTGGGGGCGAACGTGGCGAACGCGGCGGCGTGGGGTTTCGACATGAGCCTTGTGCCGGCGATGCTCGACAAGTCGTTCGAGCGGGCGTTCCGGGTCACGTTCCCACTCCACGCCTTCTTCACCTCGCAAGTGCTGTTTCATGACCTGGACGAGTACAACCGGCGGCTCAAGTTCGAACACATGCCGGTGCCGCTTTCGGTGGTGGCAGTAGACCTCCGGCGGCGGGAAGAGGTGGTGATCCAGAGCGGCTTCGTGACACCGGCGCTGGTGGCGGCTATGGCCGTTCCCGGGCTCTTTCCGCCTGTGAGGCACGACGGCCGGACGCTTGTGGATGGGGGGCTGTTGAACCCGCTGCCAACCTCCACGGTGGCCGCCGCCGGGGCGGACGTGCTCATCGGGGTGAAGCTGACATCGCAGGGAGACCTCACGGAGCGCACGCCGGTGACGCGAAGCTGGCGCAATCGGCTCCTGCCGCCAATCGTGGACACGATCCAGCAGGCGTTCGAACTGATGCAGTGGCGGATCGTCGCGCAGGGACACGCCGCCGGGGAGATCATGATCGAGCCAGAATTCAGCGGGCCGTCGGGGGTGCGGGACTACCTGCGCGGGCCTGAGTTCATCGCCTTTGGGCGCGAAGCGGTGGCGCAGTCCCGCGAGCGCATCCAACACCATCTCCCGTGGCTAGCGTGAATTGACGATGACCGACCGGGAAACCCCCGACCGACCTTCACTAGCGGAGGACCTGCACCGCGTGGCGCTCTTTCGCGGCCTGGAAGCGGCAGCGGTGGAGGTGCTGGCGCCGCTGTTCAGCACCACACACCTGGCGGAAGGCGCGACCGTCTTCCGTGAGGGCGACGAGGGCGACGCCTTCTACGTAGTCCGCGAGGGCGGTGTGCGTGTGACCGTAGGCGGGGCGGAGGTGGCGCGGCTCGGGCCGGGCCAGTACTTCGGTGAGATGGCGCTGATCACCGGGCAGCCGCGAAACGCCACCGTTTCGGCGACCTCGGCGTGCGAACTGCTCGTCCTCGGGGCCGTCGATTTTCACGGGTTGATGACGCGCGCGCCAGCGGTGTTGACGGCGGTTGAGCGGATCACGGAGCACCGGACGGGGGGCGGCCGGTTCTTCGAAGACGAGGCGTACGCCGTCGACAGCGTGGTTGGGCCGGGCCGGCCGGTGGTTATCGGCAGCGGGCCGGGCTGCGATATCGTCCTGCTCGACGCGGGGCTGGAAGCACGGCACGCCGAGATCCGGCAGGGCGCGGACGGCCGGCTGGAAGTGGTGGACCCCGGCACCGTCGCTGGCGTCTACGTCAACCGGGGCCGGGCAGGCGCGGGCGTCCCGCTGAAGGACGGGGACATCCTCTGGGCGGCGGGCGCGCGGCTCTTCTACCACGACGGTGTGCTGAAGCGATTCCAGCCACCGAACGGGATCCGGGTAGACGCATCGAACATTCGCGTGGAAGTGGACGGCAAGGTGTTGCTGAACGACGTGAGCGTCTCCATCCGCCCATCCGAATTCGTGGCGATCGTGGGGCCCTCGGGCGCGGGCAAGACGACGCTGATGCGTGTGTTGTTGGGGCTGCGGGAGCCGAATGGGGGCGAGGTGCTGTACGACGGCGCGGACCTCCAATCGTTCCACGGGGAATCTGGCGGGCGAATCGGGTACGTGCCCCAGGACGACATTCTCCATCGTGAGCTGCCCGTGGAACGGGCGATGACCTACGCGGCCGAGCTGAGGCTGCCGACCAGCTATTCGACCGAGGCGCGGCATGAGCGGGTGCGTTCGGCGATCGATGCGCTTGGCCTGGGAGAGCGCGCGGAGCTCGCAATCGAAAAGCTGAGCGGAGGACAGCGGAAGCGTGTGTCTATCGGCGCGGAGCTGATCACGAACCCGGGCCTCTTCTTCCTGGACGAGGCGACATCCGGCCTGGACCCGGGGAACGAAGCGCAGATGATGCGGCTGTTGCGACGGCTTGCCGATGACGGCCACACGGTAGTGCTGGTTACGCACGCGACGCGGAACGTGCGGCTCTGCGACCAGGTGGTGTTCATGGGCAGGGGTGGCCACCTGGCGTTCTACGGGCCACCGGAAGAGGCGCTTCTCTACTTCGGGGTGGAGAACTTCGACGAGATCTATGAACGGTTGGAGGAGGAGGCGCCGGGCACGTGGGCGGCGGCGTTCCGCCAGTCCCCGTGGCACGAGGAGTATGTGCGCGACCGGCTGGCCGGCACACCGGCCCCTTCGACCGCAGGTTCCGGGCACCGGGGAGCGGTGGGGAAGCCGCCAGGGAGAGCGCGGCAGTTCGGCATCCTGGTCCGGCGACAGCTGGATATTCTGCGGCGGGACCGCACCGGGCTGGCGATCCTGCTGCTGCTGGCTCCAGTCGCCGGGCTGCTCAACTTCCTGCAGTGGCCGCGGGACGTGCTTTCGTTCGAGACGGGAGACATCACGCGGGCGATGGTGATGTGCTTCCTGGTCTCGTTCATCCCGGTGCTGCTGGGGTCCGTGGCATCGGTGCGGGAGGTGGCGAAGGAGAAGGCGATCTTCGCGCGGGAACGAACGGCGAACGTGGGCGTACTGGCCTACGTGCTTTCGAAGGTGAGCGTCGGGCTGGGTATCTCCACGTATCACGGGCTGCTGTTGTCGGTACTACTGCTGACCGCCGTGGACCTGCCGGGTGCGGACGCTTCCACCTACGTGGGCGTGTGGGTGACGCTGACGCTGCTGGTGATGTCGGGGACGATCTGGGGGCTGCTCGTCTCGTCGATCAGCCCGCGGGAGGACCAGGCGCTCCTGTTCATCATCGGGGTGGTGATGGTCCAGCTGGTGTTTTCCGGCGGCGTTGTGCCGATCAGCGACCTGGGGGTGGGGGGAAAGACCGTGGCTGCCGCTACCTCAACGAACTGGGGTTTCAAGGGGATGATCGAGGCCACCAGCCTGATGGATGGCGACTGTTCTGGCCCCGAACTTTCCGGCTGCAAGCTGCCAGGCTTCGGGAAGCTGGAGAGCGAGCGGGAACGGAGGGTGGCGCTCCAACCGATCGACGATCGCTACGCTGGCGTCTTCGGGCAGAACCTGTACGGCGCGTGGGGCGGGATGGTGGTGATCATGGTGGCCTGCACGGGGCTGTTTTACGTTCGGCAGCGGAAGCGGGCTCGAGGATAGGCGCCTGTCGGACGATCGCGGGGCGGCTCGGAGCATGTGCGGCTATGCGGGCCGGACTGTAGAATCCCGTCGCACATTGGCGCCACAGGCGGGCGCCCCGCGGAGCTTTCATGAATACCATCGAGTTTCTTCAGATCTCGTCGGCTGTCGTCCCGGACCGCGAAGCGCTCGTGGAAATGGGCGGAAGCGGCAAGCGCTACACGTACATGGAGATGTACCCGGCGGTAGTGAAGCTCGCGAACGCGCTCCAGGGGTTGGGCGTGGAACGCGGGCAGAAGATCGCGACGATGTCGGTGAACAGCGCGGATTATGTCATCACGTACTACGCCTGCGCGATGCTGGGCGTGACCTTCGTCCCGCTGAACTACCGGGCGAAGGACGAAGAGCTGAGCCACATGCTGAACGTCAGCCAGTGCACGGCGCTCTTCGTTTCGGAGCGATACGTGGACCTGGTGGAGCGGATTCGCCCGAGCCTGACACACACGCAGCACTTCGTGGCGTACGAAGGGCGGATTTCGAACTACCTGGGCTATGCCGAACTGATCGCGGCCGCGGGAGACGATGAGCCGTGGGTGGAGGTGGACGACCACGACGCGACGATCATCATCTTCACGAGCGGAACGACGGCGCTGCCGAAGGGTGTGCAGCTGACCTACATGGATATGACGGCGTACGTCACGAACCAGAACCCGGCGGACCCGGAGATCCACGAGAAGGTGCTCGTTTCGGCGCCGTTCTTCCACGTGGCCGGGGCGACGACGATGATGCTGGCGATCTGGAGCGGGCGAACGCTGGTGATCCTGCCGGCGTTCACGCCGGAGCTGTGGTTGCAGGCGGTGGACGGCGAGAAGGCGACGCACTCGTTCGTGGTTCCGACGATGCTGAAGCGGATCATGGAGGCGCCGGACTTCGCGAAGTACGACATTTCGAGCATGAAGAGCATCACCTACGGCGCCGCGCCGATGCCGTATGAAGTGGTGCGCCATGCCTGCGACGTCTTCACGCCGCTCGGGGTTGGGCTGATCAACGCCTACGGCCAGACGGAATCGACGGCGACGCTGACGTTCCTGGGGCCGGAGGACCACGACCTGCGCGAGGACACGGCGATCCGCGAGAAGCGTCTGCGGTCGGTCGGTAAGCCGATGCCGGACGTGGAGATCGGGATCATGAACGAGGGCAACGCGATCCTCGCGGCGGGGAAAGAGGGCGAGATCTGCGTGCGCTCGGGGCGGGTGATGAAGGGGTACTACAAGCAGGAAGCGGAGACGGAATCGGCGATCATCGACGGCTGGCTGCACACGGGCGACGTGGGCTACGTGGACGAAGGCGGCTACCTGTTCATCACCGGCCGGAAGAAGGACCTGATCATCCGGGGCGGCGAGAACATCTCGCCCGGAGAGATCGAGAACGTCCTGAGTTCGCACCCGGCGATCGAGGAGGCGGCCGTGATCGGCGTGCCGGATAACGATTGGGGCGAAGTGGTGAAGGCGGTCGTGGTGTTCAAGGCGGGCCAGGCGGCGACGGCGCAGGAGATCATGGACTACGCGAAGGCGCGGCTGGCTTCGTACAAGACGCCGGCGTTCGTGGCGGTGTTGCCGGAACTGCCGCGGAACCCGATGGGCAAGGTTTTGAAGAACGACCTGCGGAAGATCGTGGGCGGGGCGAAGAACGACGGGCTGGGGTAGCTGTTAGCTGTTAGCTGTTAGCTGTTAGCTGTTAGCTGTTAGCTGTTAGCTGTTAG
>CAZQCR010000138.1:0-8942 GCA_964591745.1 uncultured Anaerolineaceae bacterium | reverse complement strand
CATGCTTGCCGAGTGGGGCCGCTGGGACGCTGCGGTGACGACGACCCTGGCGAAGGTGGAGGCGAGACGCACACTGGACCGGCTCCGGGTGACCCAGGTGTACAACGACGAAGAACTCGCTAAGGCCATCATGGAGTTGACTGCTATCGAACGATCGCTCGAATTCGTGGACGTGACGCGCGAGGTTCTTGAGCGAGCCTCGCAAGCGATGCCGACGGTGGTGAGAACGCTTGACGCCGTCCACCTCGCCAGTGCACTGCTGATACGGGAGCGGCAGATCCCGGACCTCGTGTTCGCGACGCACGACCGCCAGCAGGCGATGGGGGCGATGGCGCTAGGCTTCGAGGTGATCGGCGTCACGCTGTAGCCACGGCGCCGAGGCGATACGCCAGGATGCGAAGAGCGCCAAGGCGTGGTTCTTGTAGATTCGGAGCGCGGCGCGCCGCTGGCGCGCCGCACTCCGTCGCCGTTTCGGCGAAGATCGTGCTGTACGCGGGCCCTTAGAAAGGCAGGCCCTTGAGGTCCTGGACGCCCTTGAGGGCCGCGATCTCACCGCTGTGCTCGATCAGGTGGTAGATGCCGAGGGTGGCGAGAAGGCCGAAGCCGGTTGTCTTGCCGAACGGGCCGTCGATCTCACGGCCGAGAGAGTCGTCGCCGCCGTTGGTGATGGCGTCGTTGAAGGCGGCGAAGACGGCCGTCGCGTATTCCTGAGCGGCGGGGAGATCGACGTTGAGGGCACCGAGCCACTCGGGCGTCATCAGGCCACTCTGCGGAACGGGGATGCCCGTCCGGGCGGACCAGTCGCCTCCTGAGAGGACGAGCGGCTTCTGGAGGACCATCGCGTTCACCATGAAGTCGACATCGGCGATGGTGTGGGCGTAGATGTTGGCGATCGGCTGAATCTGGCCGGCGGGGACGCTGCGCGCGACGGGCGCGGAAACGTCACTCATGATGGTGTTGAGGATGTTGGTGGCCATACCGAATTGGCTGAGGACGAGCTGCCTGGAATCCATGTTCGAGACCTCGGTTCTGAGATTCCCGCATTCTACGCCCACTCCGTAAGGAACGGTTAACGGAAGGTCACGGATCGAAAGCTGGCTGGCCGTCCAGCACGGACGTAGTATCCCGGAGATGGCAGCCCACCCGACGACGACGACCCCGGCAAGCGAGCCGCGGGCGACGCTCTCCCTCCAGACCTTCTCGGCCTTTCAATCGAAGCCGTTCCGGCTGCTCTGGCTCAACGCCTTTTCGTTTTCGCTCGCGCAGTCGATCCGCCAGTTCTCCTTCGTCTGGCTGGCACTGGAGATCAGCGGGAAGGGCCAGGCGATCGGGTTGGTGACCTTCGCCCTGGGCATCCCAATTCTCCTCTTTGTCCTCCCGGCGGGCGCGCTCTCCGACCGCATGGACCGGCGGGTGCTGCTCTTCGGCAGCCAGGCCGCCGCCCTCGTGGTGACGGCTGGAGCGGCCGCCATGGTCTGGAGCGGCCATATGACCACGCCTGCGACGTTCGGCTTCGCCCTTGCCCTCGGCGCTACCGTCGCCGTCGGCCAACCGGTACGCAGCGCGATCGTCCCGAGCATGGTCGAACCGGAGCGGCTGCTGAACGCCGTGACCCTGACCGGGCTTGGCCAGAACGTCTCGATGATCGCCGGGCCGGTCGCGGTCGGCCGCGTCATCGACACCTGGGGCGTAGGCGGCGCCTTCGCGATGCAGGCAGTGCTGCTGGCCGTCGGGCTGCTGGCGCTCGTGCCGTTGCGCGTGCCGGCACACCCCGTATCGGTGGTCCGGCGGCGGCTCCTCCCGGAATTGCGGGAGGGTATCAGCTACGCCGCGCGGCACGCAGGCATCCGAACGCTGCTCCTCGCCCTCCTCGCCACGTCGCTGATCATGGCGGGGACCTTCAATACGCTGTTACCGAAGATCGCGAAGGAGGACCTCGGCGTCAGCGCCTTCGCCGCGAGCATGCTCTTCGGGGCGATGGGCGCTGGCATGCTCATGAGTTCGCTTCTCCTCGCCTCGATGACGCGGATGCGACGAGCCGGGCTCTACTTCATCGTCACGCTCATCTGCGGTGGCGTGCTGAACGCGCTGATGGGACTTTCGCCCGTCTACTGGCTTTCGCTCACGCTGATGTTCGTCACCGGCTGGAACGCGGGCTTCTTCACCAACCTCAACCTGACGCTCATTCAATCGAACACGCACCAGCACGTTATGGGCCGGGTGATGGCGATCTACACGCTCTGCCTGGCTGGCGCCCAGCCGGTAGGAGCGCTGGTTGCCGGCCAGATGGCGGACGTAGTGGGGGCGAGGGAGTGGTTCGTGACCTGCGGCGTCGCCTTCTTCGTCTTCGGCGTGGCTGTTTTTCTCACGCAGCCGCACCTGCGGGAAATGCGCACCGGTCGCGTGAACGAAGCCGCATAAGCGGCCGGACAGAGCCGGGCGTGGTGGCCGGGAGATGCGCCCCATGCGACACTCGACCCAACGAGCTGGGAGTACGGAGGGAACCTGTGGGCGACCTTGATGGGAAAGCGGCGCTGGTCACCGGCGGCTCCCGCGGTATTGGCCGCGCTATCTGCCTGGAGCTTGCCCAGCGCGGCGCGCGGGTGGCGGTGAACTACAACACCGGCGCCGCGGCCGCCGACGAAGTCGTCGGTGTGATCCTGGCAGGCGGCGGGGAAGCGATCGCGGTCCAGGGCGATGTCTCGAATGGCGACGCGGCGGCGGCGATCGTCAAAGCCACGCTCGACGCGTTCGGGGGCCTCGATATCCTGGTCAACAACGCGGGAATCACGCGTGACGGCCTCCTGCTGCGGATGTCGGAAGAGGACTGGGACGCGGTCCATCAGACGAACCTTCGAGGCACGTTCCTTGTGACCAAAGCGGCGATGCGCCCGATGTTGCGGGCGAAGGGTGGACGAATTATCAACATCTCGAGCGTCGTTGGCGTCATGGGGAACGCGGGCCAGGCCAACTACGCCGCCGCAAAGGCGGGGATGATCGGCTTCACGCGCGCCGTCGCCCGGGAGGTGGCTTCGCGCGGGATTACGGTGAACGCAATCGCCCCGGGCTTCATCCAGACGGACATCACCGCGGGGCTTACCGAACAGCAGGTGAACGCCGCCCTCACCCAGGTGCCGCTTGGGCGGATGGCCACACCGGAGGAGGTAGCGCCGCTTGCCGGGTTCCTCGCCAGCCCCGCCGCGGGCTACATCACTGGGCAGTGCATCCACGTGGACGGTGGTATGGTCATGGCATGACTGAAAGCGTCATGCGCAGAGTTCGCTACCTGGTGATCGAAGCGCTCTACGAGGGCGATTCGACGGAGCATGACGCTGTGGCGGCGTACAACCGCCGTCTGAACGAATGTGCCATCGAAGAGCCGGACCTCTTGAGCCCGGGCCCCAGCGGCTTCGGGCGGGGCGCCGTGCGCGGAGTGCTGAGGCGCGAACCGGAGATCGACGCTGAGATCCGGGATGCGGCCACCCAATACCCCCTGAGCACGATGGCCGTCGTTGACCGGAACATTCTGAGACTTGCAATATGGGAGCTACTGACCGACGATTCAGCGCCGGTCGCGGCCGTCGTGAACGAGGCAGTCGAGTTGGCCCACCGTTATGGCGGGGATAGCTCGCCGAGATTCATCAACGGGGTGCTGCGCACGGTCAGCGAACGGATCCGAGCCGCACGGGCGGAAACGGGAGCCGAACCACCAGCGCTCCCACCACAACCGATTACGCAGGAGAACTGAACCTTGGCCACAGTGTTCGAACGGGTCCGCGCCATCGTCGTAGAACAGCTCGGAGTTGAAGAGACCGATGTAACGACCAGCGCGTCGTTCGTCGATGACTTGAACGCCGACTCACTTGACCTTGTCGAGTTGATTATGTCGCTTGAAGAGGAGTTCTCCGCCGACGGCAGCGAACTGGAAATCAGCGATGAAGACGCCGAAAAGATCGCTACGGTGCAGGACGCCGTAGACTATCTGAAGGATCACGGGATCGAGGATAAGTAGTCCGCCGAACTGGACGGACGTCGAACCCCTCGACCCGGGGAGCGTTGCGTGCAGTTCCTGGGTGTCGGCTGGCAGGAGATCCTGCTCATCATGGTGCTTTTGCTCGTAGTCGTGGGGCCAGAGCGGATGCCTGGCCTGGCCTACCAGCTCGGCAAAGCCGTGAAGACGCTCCAATCGTACGCGCGGGCCGTGCGGACTGAATTCGGCGAAGAGATCGGCTACATCGAGGAGCAGTACAAGACCGTCCGTGGCGAAATCGATGAAGCGCGCGTTTCCCTTCGCGACGAGCAGAACAAGTTCGCGGCGGAGATGCGCGAGGCGACCTCCTCGATTGAGGAGGGGATGCAATCACTGACGGCCGAGGCCAACGCCGCGATCGCCACGAGCGACGGCAGCGCTCCTGTGCCGGTCCTCGCTGGCGCCTACGCACCCTCCGAGACCGGGGCGCCGGTCGATTCCGTGGCCTCAACCGCTCCAGCAGATGAGCCGACGGCGCAGAAGCCGCCGCTGGTGTTCTGATGACCGCTCAACCCGCACAGCCACCAGAGCCGGACCTGCGGCCCGTCGGGGGTTCCCAGGGCGGCCCCGAGATGACGCTGATCGATCATCTCAAGGAACTCCGCAACCGCGTCATCGTCGCGGCCATCGCGGTCATTCTGGGTATCGTCGTTTGCGCCGTCTTCTGGATCCAGATCCTCGATTTCCTTCTGGAGCCAGCGCCACCAGAGACGCAGGTCTACGTGTTCAGCCCGCTCGATTCGATCAACGTGCTCTTCAAGATCGCGCTCTACGGAGGCATGATCCTTGCTTCTCCCGTACTTCTCTACGAGTTCCTCGCGTTCATCATCCCAGGGCTGACGCCGCGAGAGAAGAAGCTCCTTATCCCCGCGCTCGTCGGTGCGACGGTATTCCTTCTCGGCGGCATGGCATTCGCCTACTGGATCCTGCTCCCGGCCTCACTCGATTTCCTGTTCACGCTGGGAGAAGGGAACATCAAGTCGCTTCCGAGCGCGTCGGCCTATATCAGCTTTGTGACACGGATCATCTTCTGGATGGGAGTCGCATTCGAGATCCCGATCGTCCTGGCGATCATGGCCCGCTTCGGGATGGTGAGGGCGAAGCAGCTGCTGAAGTTCTGGCGCTACGCAATCATCGTCATCGCGGTTCTCGCCGCGATCATCACGCCAACGCCAGACCCGTTGAACATGTCGCTCACCATGGCGCCGCTCTTCGCCCTCTACTTCCTGGGCATCCTTTTCGCCTGGATCGTTCAGAAGCCCCGCCCCAAGGGACCGCAGCCCATATGACGCAGCGCCGCCCATCCCGCGGGGAGATCGTGCTCACGGGCCTCGGCAGAGGCTTCTCTAGCGGGCGAACGGGCATGGGCGGTGGCGCGGCCCTGATCCGGCTGATGCCAAGCCAGTTGCAGGCGATGTTTGGCACGGCCCCTCGGGCGCGCCGCCGGACTGCTGCCACGGGGCCTTTTGCTGTGGATGGGGTAGTCGCGTGACCATCACCGCGGATATCGAAGCCCTGTATGCCCGCGTTCGCGGTTGTACTCGTTGCCAGCTGGCCCAGGGGCGGACGCTCGCCGTGCCGGGGGAGGGCCCTATCGACGCCGAGGTGATGTTCATCGGCGAAGCGCCGGGAGTGAACGAAGACAAGCAGGGGCGGCCGTTCGTTGGCGCCGCTGGCCAGTTCCTGGAAGAGCTTCTCGGCGCGGCGGAGCTTACCCGGCCCGAGGTCTACATCTGCAACGTGCTCAAGTGCCGGCCACCGGGCAACCGCGATCCGCTCCCGAACGAGATCGAATCCTGCCGTGACTACCTGGACGAGCAGGTCGATCTGGTCGATCCGCTCGTGATCGTGACGCTCGGCCGCTTTTCGATGGCGAAATACTTCCCGAACCAGGCGATCTCGCGCATCCACGGGCGCTGGCGCGAGACGGCCGGGCGATTCTACGTTCCGATGTACCATCCCGCGGCGGCCCTCCACCAGGGGAGCCTCCGAAGTGTGATGCTCGAAGATTTCGGGCAACTCCCGGCACTCCTGGAACGGGCACGCCTTTCCAGGAGTCCGCGCTCCGCGCCTGCGCAGGAACATGCCGACATCCCTGCCGTCTACGAATCACCGCAACCCGCTCAAATCAGACTCTTTGAATGACAGGCTCCCTATGACAGAACCAATCCTTCGGATAGTTCCCCTCGGCGGTCTCGGCGAGATCGGCCGCAACATGATGATCATCGAATATGGCGAGGACATCATCGTCGTTGATGTCGGGCTCATGTTCCCGGAAGAGGAGATGCTCGGCGTCGACCTCGTGATCCCCGATTTCACCTACCTCCGGGAGAACAAGGAGAAGCTCCGGGCCGTGTTCCTGACGCACGGGCATGAGGACCACGTGGGTGCGCTCCCGTACTTCATGCGCGAGTTCAACGCGCCGATCTACGGCGCGCGGCTTACCGACGGATTGATTCGCGTCAAGCTCGCCGAGCATCGACTGCTCCAGCAAGCCCAGACGCACGTGGTGGAGCCGGGCCAGTTGATCCAGGCCGGCGTCTTTGAAGTCGAATTCTTCACCGTCGCCCATAGCATCCCGGACGCGTGCGGACTGATCATCAAGACGCCGCTCGGCCTGCTCGTCCACACGGGTGACTTCAAGCTCGACCACACGCCCGTGATGGACCAGCACACGGACCTCATTCGGCTTGCCCAGGTGGGGGCGGAAGGCTGTTTGCTCCTGATGGCGGACTCAACGTACGCCGAGCAGGAAGGCTACACGCCGAGCGAGCAGCTGGTCGGAGAAGCGCTCCGCAACATCGTGGTCAACGCTAAGGGGCGCGTCATCGTCGCCACCTTCGCCTCGCTTATCGCCAGGATCCAGCAGGTGATCGACGCGGCCGTGTTCTGCGACCGCAAGGTTTTCGTGACCGGACGTTCGATGATCGACAACGTGGCGATGGCCAGGCAGCTCGGCTATCTCAACGTTCCGAACGGCGTTCTCGTCGGCGTCGAAGAGATGAGGAACACGCCCGCCGCCAAGCTCGTCGTCGTCACCACGGGAAGCCAGGGCGAACCGACGAGCGCACTGACGCGGATGGCGAACGGCGACCATCGTCACATCGGCATCCTTGAAGGCGACACGATCGTCCTTTCGGCCACCGCCATCCCCGGCAACGAAACGGCCGTGTACCGGAACGTAGACAACCTCTTTCGCCTGGGCGCGGACGTGATGTACAACCGCGTCCAGAACATCCATGTCCGGGGGCACGCCAGCCGCGAAGAGCTGAAGATCATCCAGGGGCTGCTCCAGCCGGAGTACTTCGTCCCGATTCACGGCGAGTACCGCCACCTTGTGGTGCACGCGCGGCTGGCCGAATCAGTCGGCGTGCCGAAGGGTAACGCCTTCGTGATGACCGACGGCGATGTTCTTGAGATCGATTCGAACGTGGCGAGGCTGGCCGGGAAGGTGCCGGCCAGCTACGTCTACGTCGATGGCCTCGGGATCGGAGACGTTGACCAGCATATCCTTCGCGACCGGGCGCACCTCTCCACGGACGGAGTCGTCGTCGTGATCACGGCCGTGGACAAGCAGACGGGACAGGTGACCCGCCCGCCCGACATCCTGACGCGCGGCTTCGTGGACGTGGAGGAGCGCGAAGAGCTCCTCGAACGCGCCCGCCAGGTCGCCACGAAGTCGTTGGCCGGGGCGGACCACTATGCGGAGTTCGGCGATGTGAACAACCGGGTGAGGGACGCTGTGAGCAAGTTCCTGTACGATGAAACGCGGCGAAGGCCGATGGTCCTGACCGTCACTGTCGAGGTGTAGGCCGGTACCGTGACTGACCGTGCGAGTCCCGCGGGGGGAGATCGCCGGTGATTGACTACTGAAGGAGTTGTGCGCCGATGACGGCACGCACCCGGACACGCCCCCGCGCCACCCGCCAGGCGAAGCCGCGCCGTGGGAAGCCGTTCTATCGCAAGTTCCGCGCCGATCAGCGTGCGCTGGCCTTCGCGGCCGGCGCCGTCGTCCTCCTCGCCGTCGTGCTCCTCCTTGTGGACGTGCCAGCGCTGCTGGCGCAGAGCCGCGATTGGATCGTCGGAACGTTCGGCGTTGGCCTCGGCGTGATCGCCGTGTGGGCACTGCTGGGCGCGGTCGCCTACCGGCAACGTAGCTACGAAGACCGCCCGGCGTTCCTTCGCAAAGCCGGCGGAGTGGCGGCGGCAGGGCTCTTCGTGTGGGGGCTGCTCGCCCTCAACGGCGCCGATTGGAGCGTTGGTGGCGTCGAGTTCCAGGAAGTATCGCTGGGAGGCCGCCTTGGCCAGGATCTCATCGGCGGGTTCCTGGGAAAGATCGCCTGGTTAAGCCTGTTCGTCGTCGCGATGGCGCTGCTTGCGCCGCGGCCGACGCGTTGGCTCGCGCAGAGCGCCCCAATCTGGGTGGAGGAAGCCTGGGAACGGCGCCTGCCGCACCGGGCCGCTGGCGCGTTGGGGCGCGCCCTGCAGTACCTTTTCCGAAAGCCCGGGCAGGGCGAGACGAACGACGAGCAGATGATCGGGAGCTCCCTTCGCGAAAGGCTGGACCCGGCGGCATTCGACGAGATGCCCGGCCAGTTCACGATTATCCGGCCCTCCATCGATCCTGCGGCGCCCACTCCCCCCGTCGTCCCCAGCTTCGAAGTAAGCGCGCTAGAGGAAGATACGCTCGCCTCGACGACCGAAGAGCCGACTGAAGAAGAGACCGAGATCGTCGATGAGCCACAGCAGCTGGACCTCGGACTCGGCAACCGGGCGGGCTGGCACTATCCCGCGCTGGAACTGTTGAACGAACCGAAGCCGAGCGCGACAAAGAAGCACGACAACTCCGCCCGCGCCCACCTGATCGTCGACACGCTCGCGAGCTTTGGTGTAGATGCCTCGGTTGTGGAGA
>CAZQCR010000137.1:0-9007 GCA_964591745.1 uncultured Anaerolineaceae bacterium | reverse complement strand
CGGGCTCCTCGCCTATGTCGCTGGCGCGCCCGCCGCCTGGGTCGCCGTCGAACCGCGCGACCGTTATCCCCGCCTCGCCCGTTCCCGCGTGACGAAGCCGCTCGACGGCCAGGAGGCCTGGGCCGTCCCCTGTTTCTTCACCCACCGGAGCTTTCGCGGCCTCGGCCTCCAGGCCAGCCTTCTCGAAGCCGCCGCTGCCTGGGCCGCCGAACACGGCGCCCGGCTCATCGAAGGCTACCCCGTCGACCCACCGCAGGACCGCGTCGCTGACGCCGCCGGCTACCACGGCTTCGCCGCCACCTTCACCGCCTGCGGGTTTCAGGAGGTTGCCCGCCGGACACCCACCAGGCCCACCATGCGCCGCGCCCTGGACTCAGTGACTGCCGGATAAACAACGCTCGGTGCTACCATCTGCGCACTTCTAACTCCCCGGAGGGTGACCGATGTTGCTCCGCGATGTCCTCAAGCATGCCGTAAAGCTCTGGCCGGACAAGACCGCGATCATCGACGGCGACGTCGAGTACACCTACCGCCAGGCCTCCGAGCGCGTCCACCGTCTCGCCGCCGGCCTCCTCTCCCTCGGCCTCAAGCCGGGCGATCACATAGCAATCCTCGCCAACAACTCCCATCGCTACTGGGAGTCCTACTTCGTCGCCGATATCGCCGGCATGCCCCTCGCCCCCCTGAACACCCGCCTCGCCGCTCATGAACTCGAATTCATCCTGAACGACGGTGAGATCAAGGCGATCATCCTCGGCCCCGAGTTCCTGCCGATCTACGAACAGTTCAAGGCGGGTACTCCGGGCCTCAAACACCTGATCCTTACCAACGCAGAAGCCCCCGGCGCCGTCGACTACGAACAGCTCGTCGCCGCCAACCCGCCGCTCGACCACTCGGTTCGCGAATGGCGCGAAGACGACATGCTGGACCTCTGCTACACGGGTGGCACTACCGGCCTGCCCAAGGGCGTGATGCTCAGCCAGCGGAACATCGTCTCCAACGCCGAGCACGCGATCATGACGGTCGGCTTCGACGAACACGACACCTGGCTCCACGTCGCCCCCATGTTCCACCTCGCCGACGCCTGGGCCTGCTACGCGCTGACGATGGTCGGCGGGACGCACGTCTTCATCCCCGGCTTCGCCCCACAGCTCACGCTTGAGACGATCGCGAAGTACCGCGTGACGAAGACGATCCTCGTCCCAACGATGATCAACTTCGTCGTCAACTTCCCGGGCGCGGAGACCTTCGATACGAGCAGCCTCGAGGTCGTGCTCTACGGCGCCTCACCCATGCCGGTCGATCGCCTCCTGGCCGCCGTCAAGGTCTTCGGTCCGATCCTCGTCCAGGCCTATGGCATGACCGAGACGGCGCCGCTGGCCACCGGCTGGAAGAAGGAGTGGCTCAAGTTCGATGGCGACGAGGCCGACATGCGCCGCCTCGCCAGCTGCGGCCGCGAGATCTCGGGCGTCGAAGTCCGGGTGGTGAACCAGGAGACCGGGCTGGACGTGAAGCCCGGCGAAGTCGGCGAGGTCTGGATGCGGGGCCCCAACGTCATGCTCGGCTACTGGAAGCGGCCCGATGAGACGGCGAAGGCGCTCAAAGATGGTTACATGCACTCAGGCGATGTCGCCACCATCGATGACCAGAACTTCATCTACATCGTCGACAGGGCGAAGGACATGATCATCTCGGGCGGCGAGAACATCTATTCCACCGAAGTCGAGAACGCGATCTTCGAACACCCCGCCGTCCTCGAAGCCGCCGTCATCGGCATCCCCGACGAAAAGTGGGGCGAAGCCGTCCTCGCCGTCGTCGTCCCCCGCGACGGCGTCACCGTCACCGGCCACGAGATCATCGAGCACTGCCGCACCCTCATCGCCGGCTACAAGTGCCCGAAGGAAGTGGTCATCCGCGCCGAACCCCTGCCCAAGAGTGGCCCCGGCAAGGTCCTCAAGACCGAACTCCGCAAGCCTTACTGGGAAGGCAAGGCGAAGGGCGTCAACTGAGCGGCGACCGGCCGGAACCTCGTATACTGGACTGACGGAAGACGTGGCTGACCTGCGGGCGAAGCTGAAGGCCCGCGACCGCGGCTATGCGATCACGGCGGTCGAGCGGGTACGGGCCTTGCGTCATCGCACACCGCAGCAGGACATCCGCGATTTCGCCTCCCTCATGGATTTCGCGCGTTGGTTGCCGCCCGCCCCCATCGACACACAGGCCGAGCCCGAGGAACGTGAGTGGCGCGAACGCTGGAGGCGGGTGGCCCTCCGTGGCGTCTGACGACCTTGATGCACTGTTGCCAGCGGCCTACGCGCTGGAAGGGTGGCTCCGAAACGTCCCGCACGCATGGATCGGTGGCCTGGCCAATGCCTTTCGGGGCGAGCCGCGGACTTTGGCCGCC
Source organism: uncultured Anaerolineaceae bacterium (assembly GCA_964591745.1). Taxonomy (GTDB): domain Bacteria; phylum Chloroflexota; class Dehalococcoidia; order Tepidiformales; family Tepidiformaceae; genus JANMTH01. The sequence goes on along the minus strand of CAZQCR010000137.1, from coordinate 6,603 downwards.
ACGCGTTCCTTCTCCGCCTCGCCCACACGCCGACTACAACGCCGATCGATCTCGCAATCGGGATGACGTCATTCGAGCGGGAGGCCGTTGAGCGGGCTGAGCAGGTCCTCCGGCGGAACGCTGCCGATCATCCGCGCGGAGCACCTCCTCGTGATGAAGACCTTCGCTCATCGAGACAAGGACATGATGGATATCGCCGGAGTACTCGCCAGGAACCCGGATATCGACCTCGCTCCCGTTCGCCGCTGGTTGCGAATCCTCGGCGAAGCGAGCGAAGAGCCCTCCATCGTTACCGACTTCGAGGCGCTCCTTCAGCGCATCGACCGCGACAACCGCGTCCGCGACGCCCTTGCCCGCGATACGGACGCCTAAACCGCATCCGCCATAGTCCTGAACCGCGCAGCATCGCTTCAGCCGAGCAGGACCGCCAGGACTTGCTCGGTGTCGGCGAGGTCGGCCAGTGCGTAATCTGCCCCGGCGGCGAGCAGTGCCTCGATCGTGAACGAGCCGGTGCCGACCGCGAGCGCGGGGAAGCCGGCCAGGTGAGCCGCTTCCACATCCAGCGGCGTATCACCGACGACGATCGGACGAACTTCCGCGGGCGCCAACCCGGCAGCAGCACAGATGTCGTCGATGGCGGCGCGAACCAGTTCCGCCCGGACCGCCGTGTGGTCGCCGAAGCCGCCGCCCGCGAACGCCTCCCACAGACCGAAGTACGACAGCTTCGCACGCGCACCCTCTCGTACGTTGCCAGTTGCCAGGCCAGAGACGCCGCCGGCCGCCGCCAGCCCGGCGAGCGCTTCAGGAACGCCCGGGAACACGATCCCGCCCTTCGACTCGATGTTCGCCGGGAGCAACTCGAGGTAGCGGGCGACGATAGCGGCGAAGAGATCCTCGTCGTTCCCGGCGCCGGGGCGGAGCAGTTCGATAACCTGGGTGAAGATACCCCGATCGGTGCGGCCGTCGAACCGGATCCCAGCCGTGGACTCAGCCACGCCAAACCGCTCGCCCAGGGCCTGGTCCATGGCTGCCCGGCCGGCTCCGTGGGTCTTCACGAGCGTCAGGTCGATATCCCAGAGAACGACGGGCTTCACGTGCGTATGATCCCCGCCGCCCCGACTATGGGCACGTGGCCATCGAACTGACCGCTGGCGGCGCGACCGCGGTGCTGCTCCCCGAGTGGGGTGGGCGGCTGCACCAGCTCAGCGTGCCGTTCGACGGCGCCCCTGAGCCGCTGCTGGTCGCACCCGCCGACCCCGCCAGCTACAGGCTGCGCCCGGATTTCGGGGGCTGCTTCCCGATGGCCCCCTGGCCGAACCGGATTCGCGACGGCCGCTTCTCCTGGGCCGGGCGCGAGTGGACGGTCGAAGCGGGGCTGCCAGGCGAACACGCCCTCCATGGCACCGTCCTTAACCAGCCGTGGCAGGTGGTCGCCCGGACGGCCCGCGTCTGCGAGCTGACCTGTGACCTTGGCCCGGGTTGGCCCTGGGAAGGCCGCGCCTGGCAGCGCTTCGAGCTCACAGCTGAGAGCCTTCGCATGAAGATGGAGGTCCGTTCGGCGCGCGAGCCGTTCCCGGCCGGCTGTGGCTGGCACCCCTGGTTCCGAAGGCGGGTGGCCGACGCCGATGATGTTCGGCTGCGGCTCCCGGCCAGCCGCCGCTACGTGTTGGCCGGCCATCTGCCCACAGGTGAGCAGGTAGCGCCGTCGGGCGATTTCGACCTTCGGGACGCGGCGGTTGGCAGCCGCGATCTGGACGACTGCTACGCCAGCCTTGATGGCCCCATCGTACTGGACTGGGGGCGCATCGCCCTCCGTATCGATGTCGCCACGCCGTCGCCGCACGTCATGGTCTTCGCCACGCCCGGTGCTTTGTGCGTGGAACCGCAGAGCTGTGCGCCGGATGCCTTCAACCTCGCGGCCGCCGGAGCCATGGATGACGGGACGGCCATCGCTCGGCCGGGCGCCGCCGCGAGCATCGAATGCACCTGGACGTGGCGCATTCGGGAGTGAATCACCGCCGATAGCGGGAGTCATCGACGGTCATGTAGAAGAAGTCGCGCTCCTGGGCCTTTGCGAACCGGGTGGCGCTGTCTGGCATGGAATCCATGAACTTCTCTGGCTTCGCGGTCCCATCCGGCTGGGGGAAGTAGAGCGAGGTGAGCACGTACGGGCTGTTGATATCGAGCTGCATGGCCGTGCACGCCCCGGCCGCCCAAAGCGCCTGTGCCAGCGTGGCCGCGCTGAGTGAGTTGCCGGCGGCGACCATCATGTTCCCGTCCTTCGTTAGGCCGATGGCGGAACGCCAGGTGATGAAGTCGGCGGAGTTCACCTCCACGTAGCCCCAGGTGTCGTTCCCTTCCTGCGTCCGCTTGCTGACTTCACAGTTGTCTACGAGGAGGACGGCGTTCTGGCGGACCGAGACCATCTCTTCGTTCCAGGTGAGCGTCTTACCCCATTCGCCCATCCTGACCGTGCCGTCCTTGAGGACGGCGACGGAAGCGAGGCCGTTCCGCAGGGGGCGGTACTCCTTACCATCGGCGACCATCCCGAAGCCGCCGTGAGGGCCCTTGAACCCGCCGTTCCAGGCCATCAGCAGATCCTTGAGGTCGGCCGCCGGGATGACGCCCGGCCCCTTGACGCCGCGGTCGCCGCCCGGGTCGATGGTGCCCCCGGTCATCTTCAGCCGTATCCGCCGCGAATCAACCAGGAGGACGCCGACGGAGGCGTAGGGACGCGCCTTGTCGGGCCGGATGAAGGTCTTGGCCATCAGCATGTCCGTCGGCGACGACCGGGGCAGCCCGGCGGTGGTCCAGACACCTTCGCCCGCCTCGAGCGAGTCGCGCAGGGCCACCGTCTTGGGGAGCTCCATGGGACGGGTCTTGAAGAGGTTGGGGATGGAGAGCTGCGAAGTGTCTCGAGGCCGGGAAAGGTCGACAAGGATGGTTCGGCCCGGCTGCTTATCGACGTACTGGACCACGGCCGGGGCCTGATCGAAGGGATTCGTGTCGCCGCCGAAGACGCGGTACTTCAGTCGGTCCGCCCTGTCCTTGGCGGCGAAGTACCAGCTCTCGACGCGTGCCGTGTTCTCATCACCGATGATCTTGCGGCTGAGATCGGCCGCGTCGTCGCTGTACTTGTCCTTCTGCGTGTAACCGGCGCCGGCAGCGGCGATGAAGACGAGCGTGATGCCGAACGCGATCCGCTTCTTCGTGAAGCGGCGGTGTTGGGGGACGGCGGTGGTGGCGATAGCGAGCGCGACCGCCTCTGCCTGCGCTTCCGATACGGGGAGTGTCGGCGCGAGTGTCTCTTGTTCCGTGACCGATGGGACGGGGATGAGGGGAAGCGCTATCGAGGCCTCCCCGGGCTGGTGGGTTCCACGTCGTACAGAGAGACGGCGCAGCATCGCCAGACGATCGTAGGGCTCATGTGCTATCGATCAAACAGGGCGGTGTCGCGGCCGGCGACGGGGCTAACGCAGGAGCCGCTCGACGGCCCGCCCGAACTCGATGGGGTCGCGGGTATCAATGGTGACACTGTGGATATCGACGCCCAACCGTTCGTTCTCCTCCAGGTAGGAGCGGCAGCTATCCGCGTTGCCGGTGTAGCCAAGGTCGTCGAGCATCTGGGCGGGAATGGCGGCGGCGCCGGCCGCGGAACCCTGTTCGTTGAACACCTTCCGGATCATCGCGACCTCATCCGCATAGCCGAAGCGGGCGAGCTGGCGGTAGTAGAAGTCCCCCATCCGCGCGATGTAGAACGCGGTGAACCCGCGCCCGGCGTCCCGCGCGCCGGGGTTGTCGCTGATGGTCACGCCGCCCAGCTTCACCTCGAGGGCGCTCCCGTCCCGCCCGGCCGCATTTGCCCAACCGCGGAACTGGTCGATCTCCGCCTTCATCGCCGAACGCGGGATCATCACGGGCATCCAACCGTCGGCGACCTCGGCGGTCATCTTCACGCTCTTCGGGTTCATCGTCGCGAGGAACACCGGGATGTGGTCGCGTACGGGCGTGAAGCGCAGGGTGAAGCTCTTATCCATCTTGAACCACTTGCCGGAGTAGACGAGCTTCTCGCCGCGCATGAGCATGTTGATGATCTCGACGGTTTCGCGGATGCGGGAGAGCGACGGCTGGAAGGGGAGGCCGTGGAACTGCTCGATGACGTTCGCGCTGGAGGCTCCGAGGCCGATGATGGCGCGGCCGCCGCTCCACTCGTCTAGGGTGGCGAAGTGCTGAGCGAGCGCCCCGGGTGTGCGTGAGTAGACGTTGACGATGCCCGTGGCGAGCTTGATCCGGTTCGTCTTCTCGGCGATCGAGATGAGGAGGGAGAAGGCGTCCCGAGCCCAGCCTTCCGGCACCCAGAAGGAGTCGATACCGCACTCGTCGGCGATCTTCGCGAGCTCGATCGCCTCCTCTTTCTTCATGTCGAATTGCCAGGTCACCATCAGCGAGAGTTTGCGGGTCATGTCAGCGTCCTTGTCGGCGGGTGCTGTTCAGAATGGCGAACAGCGAGCGAACGGTCACGCCGGCGCTTTTTCGTGACCATCTGGTCAGGTTGCGACACGTTTGGGGTGCGGACGGGCGTGTGACCGGTTGCCCGTTGATGCGGTGAGGAAGTGGTGAGGCCGTGGTGTGGCGTACGGTGATGGCGGCCCGTCGCCCCGCTGAGTGAGAGGGTGATGGCGGGCGTGAGGAGCGATGGCTGGCGCGTTGGCATGGCCGCAGGGTGGGGTGCGGCCGGCGCGATCGGGAAGGGGGTGGCGGCAGCGCCCGGGCTGCTACAGCCTGGGCTGTGGCGCGGGCGGTCTGGCGTGAACTCGGCGGTTGGCTAGCCCTCCATGGCTGTCGGGCTGCGGACGGGCTGGGCGGTGGTGGGGACGGTCTGGCGTGAATTCCCGCTCGAAATCGAGAGGGGACGGGCGGGACCAGAAGAGGGGACCAAGGGACCTGAGCGGGACCGGTTCGGCCCGCCACACTCAGCGAGGGAGGACATCCATGCGAACGGCAGCGGCGGCGTTTGTGCTCCTGGTCATTGCGGCCGGGGCGTTGGCTGGCTGCGGCGGAGATGCAGACGCCGATGAGTTGAAGGATCTCCGCCGCAGGGCGGAATTCGCGGTTTCCTACCCCGAGCATGAGGCGATTCTCACCGAGGCCCTGGCCATCGCCAGCCGAGATGCCGGGAAGCCGCTGGGTGATGAGGCCTTCGCTTTCGCGGAGCAGTCGTTCCTGGGGTGGTACTACGGCGCTACCCGTGGGTTCTTTGAAGAACGGGTAGCGGCCCCGCCGGCTGGCGTGGAAGATGAGTACCTCGGCCCGTTCCGGCGGTTGGCGGGGTTCATTCTGGCCAGGCCACCTTCCTACGAACCCGCGGCCACACGGGCCACGCTGCGCGCCAAGCTGAACGAGCGTGCCAGGTTCTACCTGTTCAGATTGGACCTCTCGCTTGAGAACCGGCGGCAGTGGATTGCCGCGCTGCAAGGCGCCGGGACCACGGAGCTGAACTTCATTGGGCAGCAACGCGAGCGAGACTTCGCGGACTATGTCGCGTCGCTGCGCTATCTGCGGACGATTGCCGCCGGTGCCGGTGAAACGGGCGGGTTCCTCGAAGCCTGGGATCGTCTGATCGCCACGGTCATCGTCGCTGACTTCTCGCCGCCCACGCTGGGCACGAAGGTCGTGGACGGCGTGATCGTGACGACGTACAGCGCCGCAGCGCTGGCGGCGGGAGTGGAGAACGTGGAACGGCTTGCGGTCGCGGTGGCGGCCAGCCGGGCGGACTTCCCAAAAGCGGAGGCGCGATAGCCGTCTCCGGCGTCAGCGGAACGCCGCCTCGTTGCTTCCCCCACCCATGGCCTCTCAGAGCAGCTCCCGCACGACCCCGATCGCGGCTCCCACGCCGACGAGATAGGCGCTGTTCGGCGCATAGCGCACCAGGACGACCGCCGCCCCGGTAAGCAGCGTGAGCTGCAGGGCACTGCCCCAGATATCCCGGACGAGGTCGAACGTCACGACGCCCATCAGGGCGAGCGCCGCGGCATTCACACCATCGAGGAACGGGGCCGCCCAGGCTGAGCGGCGCAGCCGTGGCACCAACGGGTGGGTGAGCTGGACGAAGACAAAGGACGGGAGGAAGATGCCCAGCGTCGCTACCACTGCCCCGGGCAGCCCTTCGATGAGGTAGCCCACGAAGGTGGCCGAAGTGAACAGGGGGCCGGGGGTGAACTGGCCGACGGCGATGGCGTCGACGAGCTCCTGTTGTGTCAGCCAGCCGCGCGTATCGACGAATTCCGCCTGCAGGAACGAGACGAGCACATAACCGCTCCCATACAGCAGGCCCCCGATCTTCAGAAAGACCAGGAAGAGTTCCCACAACGATGTCCCGGCCGGTGAGCCAGCTACGGCCAGTGCCTGGGGATGGAAGGCAAGGAACGGCGGGAGTATCGCGGGCGCACCGTGCACCCTGGCCATCAGCCTGGCGACCCCGCGCCGGAGCCCGCCCGGCCATGGCCGGGCGGCGCGTCCACCGCTCAAGACGTTCGCCAGGAAGACCACCACTCCCGCCCCAAGAATGAGCAGGATTTGGCTTACGCCGGCCAGTGCGAGGGC
>CAZQCR010000136.1:0-9021 GCA_964591745.1 uncultured Anaerolineaceae bacterium | reverse complement strand
GCTACACGGTCACCGTCCTCCTTACCATCGAAGGCTCCGGCTTCTGTGCTCCCGGCGAAGGTGGCCGCTTCGTCACCGAACACGACCTTACGTATCGCGGCGATTGGCCCCTGAACACCCACGGCGGCCAGCTCAGCATGGGCCAGGGCGGCATCGCCGGGGGGACGTCCCACATCACCGAGGCCATCCGCCAAGTCCAGGGCCGCGCTGGCGAACGCCAGCTCAAGCGTTGCGAACGGGCCTACGTCACCGGCACGGGCGGCTTCATGGCCGAACAGGTCGCCCTCATCCTCGAGGGCGCCTGAAATGCCCGATACCACTGCGGAGAAGCTGCTCCCCCACCCCACGCCGCTTACCCAACCCTACTGGGACGCCGCGCGAGCGCATCGACTCCTGATCCCCCGCCGCGCCGACGGCACGTTCTTCTGGTACCCACGCGTGCTCACACCCGGTGCGCTCGATGCCGACTGGACGTGGGCTGAAGTCAGCGGCCAGGCGACCGTCTACTCCTTCACCATCGACCGTCGCGGGACGGCCCCGGGCTTCGCCGCTGACGCACCGTACGTCATCGCGATCGTCGAACTGGCCGAAGGCCCACATATCACGACCAACATCGTCGGCTGCCCGGTCGAAGACGTTCGCATCGGCATGGCCGTCGAAGCCGTGTACGAAGATGTCAACGACGAGATCACGCTCGTCCGGTTCCGGCCGCTCGCCGCGGTGTGAGTCAGCGGCAATCGCCCTCATCCCCAACAGCGAACGACGCCACGCAGGCCCCGATAGTCCCTGGCCATAGCAGCCATCGGCCAGACGCGCTATCCTCCACCCAGCCGGGGCTCTTGCCCCAAACGGAGGCCTGTATGGCAGCGACCGTCGTTGAGCGCATCAAGGTTATCGATGCCGATAGCCACATCTCCGAACCCGAAAACCTCTGGACCAACCGCGTCTCCACCCAGCGATGGGGCGAAATGGTCCCCCACGTTCGCTTCGACCCCGAGATCAACGAAGAGCGCTGGTACATGGGGGGCAAGCCGTTTATGCCCACGGCCGGCGCCGCTATGGCCGGCTGGAAGGAGCCGCCGCCCAAGCACCCGCCCTCTCTCCGCGAAGCGGACCAGGGCTCGTTCAACGCCGTCGAGCGCCTCAAGCGGATGGACGAGTACGGCATCTGGGCCCAGGTCATCTACCCGAATGTCGGCGGCTTCGGCGCAGGCAACTTCATCTCCCTGACCGATGAAGAGCTTCGCTACGAGTGCGTGAAGGCCTACAACGACTTCCTGATCGACTGGTCGTCGGTCGCCCCCGAACGCTTCATCAACATCATGGCCATGCCCTTCTGGGACGTGGACCTCTGCGTGAAGGAGATGGAGCGCTGCGCCCTGAAGGGCCACAAGGGCATCCTGATGACGAACCAGCCCTACATCTGGGGCTTCCCGCGCATCACCGATCGCCACTGGGACCCAATGTGGAACGCCGCCCAGGATATGGGCCTGCCGATCAACTTCCACATCGGCTCGGGCGACCTCACCCAGCTCCGCAACGCCAACGTCGATAACGGCCGGCAGGCCGCCTACGCCAAGATCACCGTCTCCCTCTTCCTCGATAACTCCCAGGCCGTGATGGACATCATCCTCGGCGGCGTCTGCGACCGCTTCCCGAAGCTGAACTTCGTCAGCGTCGAGAGCGGTATCGGCTGGGTCCCCTTCGTACTCGAGGCCATGGACTGGCAATGGCTCAACAGCGGCTGCCGCGAAGAACACCCCGAAATGAAGCTCCTCCCCAGCGAGTACTTCAAGCGCCAGTGCTACGCCTGCTTCTGGTTCGAACAGACGAGCGCCCTCAAGGCTCTCGAAGCCATGGGTCCGGACAACATCCTCTACGAGACGGACTTCCCCCACCCAACGAGCATGTCGCCCGGCCCGAACTCGATCGCCCAGTACCCGAAGGACTTCATCGAGACGAACCTGGGTCATCTCCCCGAAGAGACGCTGCGCAAGATCCTGCAGACGAACTCGGCGAAGCTCTACAACGTCAAGCTCTAGCCGGTACCACCCAATCCCGCACCGCACCGGAGGGCCGCCAGTCGCGGCCCTTTCGGTGTCACCAAGGGAGACTCCCATGACCGCCGTCCAGGGCACCTGCGACCCACGATTCACCGCCGTCAAGGAGACCCTGGCGGCCAATCTCGCCAGTGGCGCCGACCTTGGCGCTTCCGTCGCCGTCGTCCTCGACGGTCAGCCCGTCGTCGATCTCTGGGGTGGCTGGGCCGACCAGGAGAAGACGGAACCCTGGCAGGCCGACACCATCGTCACGTCTGGTCGACGACGAAGACGATGACCTCGCTCGCGGCCCTCGTGCTGATCGATCGAGGCGAGCTCGACCCCTTCGCGAAGGTCGCGAAGTACTGGCCCGAGTTCGCCGCCAACGGGAAGGGCAGTATCGAGGTGCGGCAGGTCTTCTCTCATACCTCGGGCGTGTCTGGCTGGGAGAAGCCCGTCGTAATCGAAGACCTGTACGACTGGGAGAAGTCGACTTCGATGCTGGCGCGCCAGGCGCCGTGGTGGGAGCCCGGGAGCGCTTCGGGCTATCACGGACTAACCCATGGCCACCTGGTTGGCGAGGTCATCCGGCGAATTACGGGCATGCAACTCGGAGAGTTTTTCGCCAGGGAGATTGCCGGCCCGCTCGGCGCCGACTTCCATATCGGCCTCGACCCGAAGCACTTCGGCCGCGTTTCGAACGTGGTGCCCCCGCCGGCCATACCCATAGATATGAGCGCCCTCGACCCCGAGAGCCCGGCCATGAAGACGCTGACGGGCCCCGTGCTCGAAGCCACTGTAGCTTGGACGGAAGCCTGGCGCCGCGCCGATATTGGCGGCGCTAACGGCCACGGCAACGCACGCTCCGTCGCCCGAGCCCTGTCGACTATCAGCAGTGGCGGCGAGGTCGATGGCGTCAAGCTGCTTTCGCCGAAGACCATCGACCTCATCTTCCGGGAGCAGGCCAACGGCGCCTGGTGCTCGGTCTTCCGCTCCGGTTCGGCATCGGCTTCGGCCTGCCACAGCCTGAAACGGTCCCGTTCGTGCCAGCTGGGCGCAAGTGCTTCTGGGGCGGCTGGGGTGGCTCGCTTGCAATCTTGGACGTCGATAACCACATGACTGTGGCCTACATGATGAACCGCATGGCTGAGGGGATCATCGGCGACGTGGAAGGGCGTGGCGCGGGGATAGTCAGAGCCGCCTACGCAGCCATCGGCAAGGCATAGTCCTCGTCTGCCAACCCGTGGCAATAGCTTTGGATGCCGTGCTCGGCGAAGCAACGTCCACCCGCAGTACCAAGGGACCGGTCGCGTTGAGCGGCCGGGACGTGATTTCGGGAGATCAGACCATTCCATTGTCGGTTGAACTCGCCACGGCTGATGTTGGCCAGGGCGCCACATCGGTGAGCGGGCGCCCTGCGCCGGTCGGCAGAGTCAAGGTACTGAGGTTGCGGATTGCCGGAACGTCGTCGGTGGATTTTGGCGCGGGCGAGCCCAGTCCGTACACGGCCACGCCGAGCTTGCTGGACGGTGCTGGCGTGCCGATGCGGCTCATCTTCGCGAACCCCGCCTGTTCCAAAGACGCGGCCGGGCAGATCCGCGAGGGCGAGACGCTTCTTGAGTACTATCTCGAAGACTCGCTCCGACTGGAGACGGTCACGCTGATTCTGGGCTCACCATCGCGAGTCCTCCACGGAAATTGGAGCGCGTCTCTTCGCCCCATCGAACAGAAGTAGGGAGAACGAGAGGAGTGACGCGGCTGTAGGGCGGACGCCTTCGAACACTTTCGCGTTCACTGCGTTCGCGACGAGCCGAGTTCCGCGGACATCGAAGACACCGTCCGCTCATTTAGCGCCCGGCCTTCCCCGGCATGGTTCGCTGACTCCGCTTTCCGTGCTGTATGGTGCGCCCATCACCCCACGGAGTACCGCCATGACCACCGTCCAGGGCACCTGCGACCCACGATTCACCGCCGTGAAAGAGACGCTCGCCGCCAACATCGCTTCAGGCGCCGATCTCGGCGCCTCCGTCGCCGTCGTCCTCGATGGCAAGCCTGTCGTCGATATCTGGGGCGGCTGGGCCGACTCGGAGAAGACGAAGCCCTGGGAGGCCGACACGATCGTCAACGTCTGGTCGACGACGAAGACGATGACCTCCCTCGCGGCCCTCGTCCTCGCCGACCGCGGCGAACTCGATGTCTACGCCAAGGTGGCGAAATACTGGCCCGAATTCGCCGCCAACGGCAAGCAGGACATCGAGGTCCGCCACCTCATGTCCCACACCTCCGGCGTCTCCGCCTGGGAGAAGCCCGTCGTCATCGAAGACGTTTACGATTGGGAGAAGTCGACCGCAATGCTCGCCCGCCAGGCGCCGTGGTGGAAGCCCGGCACCGCCTCCGGCTACCACGCCCTCAACCAGGGCCACCTCGTCGGCGAAGTCATCCGCCGGATCACTGGCAAGCAGCTCGGCGTCTTCTTCGCCGAAGAGATCGCCGGCCCCCTCGGCGCCGACTTCCACATCGGCCTCGACCCGAAACACTTCGGCCGTGTCACCAACGTCGTCCCGCCCCCGGCCCTGCCCGTGGACATGAGCGCCCTCGACCCGGAAAGCCCGGCGATGAAGACCTTCACCGGCCCCGCCCTCGACGCCACCTGGGCCTGGACCGACGCCTGGCGCAAGGCCGATATCGGCGCCGCCAACGGCCACGGCAACGCCCGCTCCGTCGCACGCGTCCAGTCGATCGTCAGCAACGACGGCGAAGTCGATGGCGTCCGGCTTCTCTCGCCGAAGACGCTCGACCTCATCTTCGATGAGCAGGCGAACGGCGTGGACCTCGTCCTCGGCATGCCCGCCCGCTTCGGCATCGGCTACGGCCTTGCCCACGCCGAGTCGTTCCCCTTCGTGCCCCTCGGCCGGAAGTGCATGTGGGGCGGCTGGGGCGGCTCCCTCTGCATCAACGATCTCGACAACCGCATGACCGTCACCTACATGATGAACCGCATGTCTGGCGACGGGACGGTCGGGGACGTACGTGGCTCCGGGATAGTCACGGCCGCCTTCGCGGCCATCGGCAAGGCCTGAGGCGCCCGTACCATAGCCTTACCGTTCACACGGATATGGCTGTGTCCGGATTGAAAGAAGAAGATGGTTCGTGGTTTGTCGAAACCGCAAGCGAGCGACATGGCCCCTATGAACGTGTCGTGGTCAATGCTCCCCCTCACGCCAGTCGAACATTCCTGACCGGGCTTCCCTTTCAGCTGCTCGATGTCCTGGCAAAGCACGAATACTATTCCGCTCGCATGATCGTCCATAGAGACCCAATCTACATGCCAGTAAACCGTAGATATTGGTGCTCGCACAACGCCGCTGTGTCTGGTCACACTTGCGAAGCGACGATATGGCTCGGCTCTGCTTGCAGGAATGCCAGGACTGGCAAGCCCCTTCAACTCTTTAAGAGCTGGGCTTCGAAACGAGATGTGCAACCCACGCACATTCTCGCCGAGCAAACCTTTCTGCATCCAACGCTTAGCCCGGACACCCTACGCGCTACGCGCGAGCTTGTGAGCTGGCAAGGCTTCAAAGGCCTCTACTTCACGGGCCACTACACGACGCTCACCGATTTGCAGGAGACCGCGCTGTACTCTGGAATGTCTGTGGCGAAGGTCCTGAATCCGGCTGATCAGCGTCTGCAGTCCCTGCAGCGGCGGTTGACGAAAGCGGGGCACGAGAGTGTCAGCTACGATGTCGAGAAGTTCCGTTAGGGTCACTGCCCCCGGTGGAGGCCACGACGGCGGTTTCGTGTGCCAGATACGGCCCGCGTCGTCGGGCAGAGGGCGAGCGTCACGGCCGCCTTCGCCGCGGTGACGAAGACGGCCTGGTCAGGCCGGGCGCATGTGGCCCTACTACGGCGACGCGCAACCGATGACCCGCCGGATGCGGGTCGCGTCCGCGATAAGCTCGACCTTTTCCGCCGGGGTAAGGGATATTGCGGGAGCCGCGCTTACCATCGTCCGATAGGCGGAGAGGACGGAACAGGCGGCCAGATTGCGGCCCGCGGCGAGCGCATTGGCGGTCGTTGTCAGGCTGGCCTTGAGGGCCGCTTCGAGCGCGGGCCGGTCCACGAAGGCCAGCGTCTTGGCGGTCAGCGCAACGATCTGCTCGCCGGCTCCACGAACGTGAACCATGAACGAACCGCCGGTGGAGTTGCCGGCGCCGTCCGTGGCCGTGCAGGTAACCGTCGTGGACCCGATCGGGAACACACTTCCCGACGCGGGCAGACACGCGACTGTCGGCGACGGGTCGCCCAGGTCGGTCGCGAAGACCGTGTAAGCGAAGGTGGCGCCCGCCGGGCTCGTGGCGTTGATGGAGATGTTGTCCGGCAACGTCAATGCCGGTGGCGTTGTGTCGGCCCTGTTCGTGAACGTGCAGGTCACGGTCTCGCCCGCGTCCAGGTCCACCGTCGCGCCGCCGCCCGCTGCGAGGATCACCGTTTCCCCATCCGGGTCCGTGCAGGTCGTGCTGATCTCGTACCCCTTGAGCGCCACGGCCTGCCCGACCACGTAGCTGCCAGCGGCAAGCGGGAAACTGCGGCTCGATGGCAGCGCCGGGTCGTCGTCGTCATCCAGGAGGAAGATGTCATTCCCGCCACCCGGGCCGTGGAAGGACACGTCAATCGCGCCATCGGGCACCAAGTCAAACACCATCACCAGCGTCGCTATGACCCTGTTCGTGAAGATGCAAGTCACGGTCTCGCCCGCGTCCAGGTCCACCGTCGCGCCGCCGCCCGCTGCGAGGATCACCGTTTCCCCATCCGGGTCCGTGCAGGTCGTGCTGATCTCGTACCCCTTGAGCGCCACGGCCTGCCCGACCACGTAGCTGCCAGCGGCAAGCGGGAAACTGCGGCTCGATGGCAGCGCCGGGTCGTCGTCGTCATCCAGGAGGAAGATGTCATTCCCGCCACCCGGGCCGTGGAAGGACACGTCAATCGCGCCATCGGGGACCAGGTCAAGCACCATCACCAGCGTGGTCTCTACCGGCTGCACTTCAGTGAAAGTCACGTCCGCGCTGAAGTCGAAGGCTGTCGGGCCGGAGAAGTTGTATACGTCGATCCTGAGCGTGTTGAGGCCCGGGGCAAAGAGCGAGGCATTCAGCGTACTGAACGACTCCGCCGGATTCAGGAAATTCCCAGCACTTTCCGCCTCCAGCTGATTGCCAAACGCTGTGCCGTTCAGGGACAAGTACGCCACGTTATCGGAGTGGACGTTGACGGTGAGCGACGGGTCTTCGAAATTCGCGGGCAGCGTGAACTGAATACGATACGAAAGCGTCGTGTAGAATGGCCCCGAGCTGATGTTGTACTCCCGGTTCACCCAGCGGGTGCCGGGAATGATGTCGCCGTAAAAATTCTGTTCGATGATAATCGCTGGCTGTCAGTCCGTGCCGTTGAAGAACTCAACGGCTGGGTCCGCCGTCCCGGGGGCGCCGCTGCCGCCACCGCTGACCAGCGTCAGCGTCGTTGGCTCAGCGGCCACCGCTGCCGTCGGCGGTTGCGTGGCCGGGATAGAAATGATCAAAGCGAAGGTTGCCAGCGCGGCGATGAGGATGGACAGGCGAGACAAACGGCGGTGCATGGTTTCTTTCCTCGTGTCGCCGATGTTGGAGATCCCCCCGGGCGCGATCAACAGCCCAATGGATACAGGTTGTATCCTGTTTGGGATGAACACAGCGGGCACAGACTGGCGGCCCCTCCTGCGCGACGCGCGAGCCACCGTGGGGATGACCAGGGACGACCTCGCGGCCCGGTCGGGCGTCGCGGCGGTCACGATTAAGGCCTACGAGCTTGGCCACCGGAACCCGAGCCGGCCGCTTCTCACGGCTTTGCTCACCGCCCTTGGCGTTGACCGCTTTCTCCGGAACCAGATCCTCGAAGGGGCCGGCTTCATTCCCGACGGACTTGAGGTGTGGCTCCGCAACCCGGACTTCGCGCTCTCGCTCGACGAAGCGGTCCGGGAGATCTCCGCCTGCCGATGGCCGGCCATTGTGACCGGAGAGGGACTGAAGCTCATCGCGGCGAATGATCCTTACGACCGCCTCTGGGGGCAGACTGGGTCCCGCCGAGGCACGATGCCGGCGGGCGACAGCTTCCTTTCGTGGCTGAGTTACCCGCCGGTGGCGGACCGGCTGAAGAACTGGGACGAGGTCATGTCCTTCCTCATTGGTGAATTGAAGGGCTCGCTTCGATTTCCTGAGGAGGTCCCAGAGGGCACCAGCACCTATGTCAAGGCGGCACTCGACCGTTTCTTTGCCGGCGATGCTGCCTACATCGGCCGCTACCTTGCCCTCTGGGATCGGGTCCCGCCGACGAAGGCCAAGGCTCGCTTTAGCTACCGGATCGTGATGGACCACCCGCGCCGCGGGCTGCTCACGTTTCGCTGCCTCGGCATGGGGATCAACGAGGTCGATGGACTTGTCCTGAACGACTGGGTGCCGGAGGACGCGGACACGTGGGCCCGCCTGGAAGAGGGAGGTGTCGTCACGCCCATCGACGATGATGATCGCGCCGTCCGCGCTCTCCCCCTCCACCGTCGGAAGGTGTAGAAATAGGGCAGCAGGTGGCGATCGTCGGTTCGGACCTCACGCCGCTGCCACCACAACCTCGGAGGCGTCCAATGACTGGTCCGCTGCACGGCATCCGTATCCTCGACTTCACCCGCTACCAGCAAGGCCCCTACGCGACGGTCATGCTCTCGGACCTGGGAGCTGACGTGGTCAAGGTCGAAGAGCCGCGCGATGGCGACCCCGGCCGCGCCCTCGGCCTGCAACCGGACGGCTGGTGCTCCTACTTCCAGGCCCTCAATCGGAACAAGCGCTCGATCACCATCGACATCCGCAAGCCAGAGGGCCAGGAGGTCGTGAAGCGCCTCATCCACGAATTCGATGTCGTCACGGAGAATTTCCGTCCTGGCATGATGAAGAAGTGCGGC
>CAZQCR010000135.1:0-9075 GCA_964591745.1 uncultured Anaerolineaceae bacterium | reverse complement strand
TATCGTCGCCCTTTGGCTCCGCTGGTTTCTCCTCCGCTTTTTCCTCCTGTTTTTCTTCAGTTTTTTCCTCGGTAGTAATTTCGGAATTTTTCTCCGCGTCGCCATTTTTAATTTCTTCGACGACGATGGTCGCCACCCCAGCGCCGACAGCCGCCGTCGCCACCGCGCCAGCTACTCCGGCGACGACTTTCTTCTTTTTGATAATTTTTTTCTTTTTCGGAATTTGATTTTCGCCGTTTGTTTCCGGTTCGGGTTCTACAAAACAAATTTAATCTTAAAAAATCTGCCCTTACCTTTTTCTGGTTTGGCGACGGTACGACGGCGTCGAACGAATGTTTTCGTCGACGCCATTGGCAAAGTCGTTGAGAACGGCTGGACATTTGCATCTTTCAATAGTTTCTCTTTCGCTTTCACTGCTTTCAGCAGCTCTGGCGGCGGCTCCGGCAACGCAGACTGGAACGGTAAGCGTACCTCAGGACCCCCTTCGGCGCAGCGGCAGGCCCTTTCACGGCCGTCTATACTTGGCTCATGGACCTCCCACTCGACCCCGAGCCCTGCCCCATCACCGTCCTCGAGAACGGCGCCGCCCGCCTCATCGGCACGCGCATGGCCCTCGAAGGTATCATCCAGTGCTGGAACGCTGGCCAATCCCCCGAATCCCTCGCCCAGGACTTCACCCTCGACCTCCAGCAGGTCTACGCCGCCGTCGCCTACTACCTCCGCCACCGCGCCCTCATCGATGCCTACGTCCAGGAGTGCGAAGAGGAGGGCGAACGGCTCCGGGCCGAGTTCGAACGCGAGTTCCCGCCGAAGGTGACCGCTGAGGAACTGAAGCGCAGATGGGCGGAACTCCATGCCCCGATTCCTGGCTGACCACAACTTCAACGAAGACCTACTTGATGGTCTCGCCCGGCGGGCCGTCCACCTCGAGGTAGTCCTCGCCCGCGAAGTGGAACTCCAACGCAGCAGTGACGGCGACCTCCTCGCATGGGCTGCCCAACACGGATTCGTCGTGCTAACGCACGACGTTCGGACCCTTGTACCGGCGGCCCAGCGACGCGTTCGGGAAGGTCAAACGATGCCCGGCGTCGTCGCTGTCCCGTCCTTGCTCGCACTCACGGCGGCCATGGAGTCGTTGGCCATCGTCGCTCTCTGCTCAGGGGACGCCGACCTCGCGAATACGGTCCTGTACCTGCCGCTCTAACCCCAACGCGCCGACACCGGCTAAGCTTCTCCATCACACCCTTCGCAGGACTGCCCGCCCCATGCCCAGCGACTCCGCCATGATCAGCGTCGAAGAAGCCCGCGACCGCATCCTCGCCTTCTTCAGCCGCCTCGAACCCGAACGCGTCCCCCTGCTCGACGCCCTCGGCCAGGTCCTCGCCGAGGATGTCGCCGCGCCCTTCGATATCCCCCCGCTGGACAACACCGCCATGGATGGCTACGCCGTTCGCGCCGCCGACACCACCGGCGCCTCAGACGCCAGCCCGGTTCGCCTGCGCGTGACCGGGAACCTCGCAGCCGGCTATCTGCACGACACCGCAATCGGCCCCGGCGAAGCGCTCCGCATCATGACGGGCGCGCCCATGCCCCACGGCGCCGACGGGGTAGTCCCCTTCGAAGAGACCGACGAACTCCTGCGCGGCCCCGGCCAGGCCCCCCACAAGGGCGACACCGTCCAGGTCCTCAAAGCCGCCCTCCCAGGCAACAACATCCGCCTGAGAGGCGAAGACGTGAAGGCCGGACAGCCCGTGGTCCAGGCCGGCCGCGTTGTTCGCGCTTCCGAGATCGGCGTCCTCGCCAGCCTCGGCCTCAGCCATATCAGCGTCCACCGCCGCCCCGTCGTCGCCATCCTCTCCACCGGCGACGAGATCACCGAGCCCGGCCAGCCGCTCCTCCCCGGCCGCATCTACGACAGCAACGCCCACGGCATCGCGGCCCTCGTCAAACGCTACGGCGGCATCCCCCGCCTGCTCGGCATTGCCCACGACACCGTCGAAGACCTTACCCGCAAGATCCACGAAGGCTTCAGCGCCGACATGATCGTCACCAGCGCCGGTGTCTCCCGCGGCGACTTCGATGTCGTCAAGGATGTTCTCGCGAAGGAAGGCGCGATCGACTTCTGGACCGTCCGCATGAAGCCCGGCAAGCCGCTCGCCTTCGGTGCGTTCCACACGCCCTCCGGCCGGCGCGTGCCCCACCTCGGCCTCCCCGGCAACCCCGTCAGCTCCATGGTCTCCTTCGAACTCTTCGGACGTCCCGCCCTCTTCCGCATGCTCGGCCGCGAAGATTGGCAACGCCCCGTGATCAAAGCGATCACGCGGGACGAGGTTCGCAACACCGACGCCCGCCGCTTCTACGCGCGCTGTGTCGTCACCCTCGGAGACGGCGGCCGGTATTACGCCGACCTCACCGGCCCCCAGGGCAGCGGCATCCTCACCAGCATGAGCGCCGCCAACGCCCTCACCATCATCCCCGAAGACCTCCCGGCGGCGTTCCCCGGCGACGAAATCGACGTCATGATGCTCGATTGGGAACACGCCCCGTAAGGGCGGCCACATGCTCGAAGAACTCCCGAACGACCACTCGCCCCACCTCGTCACCCCCCGCGCCAGCCTCGTCCTCGCTCCGGGCGAAGCGGGCAACGTGGGCGCCCTCTGGATGGGCGGCGCCCACGCCCTCCGCGGCGAAGAGATCACCATCGCGCGCATCAGCGGCTCATGGTTGATCGACGCCGCTGGCGACATGCCCGCCGGACACCATGCCGCCGCCGCCCGTGCGCTCTCCTGCGTCTTCATGGATGTCGAGGCCGTCCCAGCCTCGTTCGCGCGCATCACCGCCCTCTCCCTTGCCACCGCAAACGCCCTCCGGGATGGCGAAGCTGCCAGCGTCTACGCCGTCTGCACGCACGGGCTCAACCGCAGCGGATTGGTAACCGGCCTCATTCTCCGCACCCTCGGCATCCCCGGCCATGAAGCGATCCGCCGCATCCGCCTCGCCCGCCCCGGTTCGCTCGCGAACCACGCCTTCGAGGGCCTTATCCAGGACTTCACGCCCCACGGCTGACGGGCCGCCTGCCAAGGACTATCCTCCTCCCGAGGCGGACGGCCGCCTGCACTCAGGTCCACGTGCCCTCCGGGGCCCGGAAAGGGGGGACCAGCCATGGCGCTTCGCATCCCTGCCACTACCGCGGCGGGCGCTTCCGGGCTGGCCGCAACCCTCAACTCGGCCCTCCTCGGGAGGTTCGTCAGCCTTGCCGGCTGGCTGGCCACCGCTCCCATTGCCGTCGCCGCCAGTGCCCGCATCCTCGCCCACGACCGCTCGCTCTATCTCGTCTGGACTAACGCCTACACCTTCTGGGTCTACCTTCCCGCCTACCCAATCGCTTTGGCGGCCCTCGTCTTCCGTCGTTGGGCGCTCCTCGGCGCGTCCACGGCGATCGTCGTACTCCACCTCTTGTGGGTTCTCCCGGACTATCGCGGCGCCACCCGGATCCCCGCTGAAGCGTTCTCCGCCCCGAAGCTCCGCCTTTTCAGCACCAACCTCTGGTACGGCAACAGCGACCCGGGCCGCATCTTCCGCGAAGCGATCCGGGCCGACCCCGACATTCTCCTCATCCAGGAGTTCACCCCCGAAGCCGAAGCGATCCTCATCGCTGAGGGCGTCACCGCCGTTCTCCCCTACCGCCTCGGCGAAACCCACCCGAGCGCCCAGGGCACCGCAATCTACTCCCGCTACCCCCTCACCAATGCCGAAGTCTTCAACGTCGGCGGCGTGCCCATGACGCGTGCGACCGTCGAGTTCGAAGGCCGGTCGGTCCGAATCTACAACGTCCATCCCGTCTCCCCGAGCAACCGCAGCAGCGTCGCCGCCTGGAACCGTGAACTGCGGGCGCTGCGAGACGCGGTCGCCGCCGAACCGGGCGAAGTGATCGTCGCCGGCGACTTCAACATGACCCAGCACCACGCATGGTATGGCCGCTTCCTCGACACCGGCCTCAAGGACGCCTTCCGCGAACGCGGCGCTGGCAACGCCACCACCTGGCCCAACGGCCTCCGCAAGCTCCGGCCCATCCGCATCGACCAGGTCTTTCACACGCCTGGGGTCGTGCCCCTCACGCTGCGCGTCGGCCGCGGCGAAGGCAGCGACTACCGCCCCGTCATCACCGACCTCGCCATCCTCAGGTAACCCGGCTGGCGCGCCATCACCCCGCCACCGCCCCCGGCACACGCACCACCCCCTCCGCCACCTCAGCAAAGGGCAGGTCGCGGTGCCCCATCGCCGCCCCGCTTCGCACCAGGTAGGCCCCACCGTTGCGCGCCTGCGCCGGCTCCTCGCCCTCTCGCAGCTCCCGCGCCATCCGCAGCATCAACTTGCGGAACTCGATGATCGCGATGTCTGTCGTGCCCAGGTGTTCGTGCGAACGGTCGTAGATCTGCCCCTGGCTATCCTGGATGCATGCGTCCTGCTCCGAAATCCCCCGCACGCCAGTGAAGCTCTTCGTGCGCTGGTCCGCCCGGTCGAGCAGGTACTCGTTCGCCCGATTCCGCACCGGCAGATAGCCCGGCCCCAGCTCCGGGTGGATTCCGAAGCCCGCCCGCAGCTGCGCCCGCTCCGCCTCGCTGATCGCCCGCTCCGGGTTCCACGTGTAGCAGTACACCCAGCAGTGCTCGTCATCGATCGGCACCCACGTCTGGCCGTTCATGTTCTGGCCCCGCTCGCTTCCCGGCGCCAGGCTGTGGATGGGCAACAGGTACTGCGTAATCCGCCAGTAGAGCATCTCATCGTCGGCCCGCCGCGAAGCGCCAACCACGAAGCCCGCATCGTGCGGCTCCACCGTGAAGCGCGGCGCCCCGTCGTTTTTCATCCACCGCACCGAGGGCGGCGCAGCCTCCGGCACCTCGACCGGCATATGCAGGAACGAAAAGTGCGCCGTATCGATCGCCCCCTCCACCGCCTGTGCCCAGTTGCACTCCTGGAGCTTCTTGGAAACGAATCGCCGCTCCCCCGACACGAGCGCGAACTCGAGCATCGGCAGCTCGGGCGCCGGGAGCTCCTTCGGGCCCAGGTACGCCCAGACGATCCCGCCGAAGTCCCGCGCCGGGTAGGCCGTCAACCGGATCTTCTCCGGGAAGCGCGATTCCGGCGGCTCCGACGGCATATCCAGGCAGCGCCCCTCTGTATCGAACTTCCAGCCGTGGTACACGCAGCGCAGGCCGCTCTCCTCGTTCCGCCCCCAGTACAGCTCCGCCCCGCGATGCGGACAGCGCGCCCCCACCAGCCCCACTTCACCCGTCGTCTCCCGGAAGGCGACCAGGTCCTCGCCCATGATCCGCACCCGCACCGGCGGGCCATCCGGCTCCGGGACCTCCTCCGAAAGCAGCGCCGGCACCCAGAACCGCCGCAACAGGTCTCCCATCGCCGTCCCCGGCCCCGTCCGCACCAGTAGCTCATTGTCGTTCACCGAAAGCATCGCGCGTCTCCCCGGTTGTTGGCCCAGAGCTTGCCCGCTACGGCGGCGGTGTTCAAGGGGGTGGGTGGCGGGGACCGGCGAGGCTCCTTATCGCTCAGGGCACCGCCAGGACGCTGACCGGAGCACCGGTCTCGCCGAGCAGGAACTGGTAGAGGCCGGGCTCGGCGACGACCGCGACCAGCTCTCCGGTTGCGGGACCGCCGGCAGGGAAGCTGCCCCCCGACAGCACGACCACCGGGGGTGAACCGCCCTCGATCGCGGCGAGGTCCGGGCGAAGCGAACGCGTCAGCGCACCAAGTCCAGCGCTCCATGATCTCGACTGCGGCGGGTAGGCGAGTCGCCGGATTTCGTCGATGGTCGGCCCGGAAACCTCCCAACGGAGGGTAAGGAGGCGGCCCGAGAGCGTGGCGGAGGTAAATGTGAAGAGGTTGCCGGCCGCGGTGCCGTCAGCCGGGAGTGGCACGTCCACCGAGGCAGCGACCGTGACCTGGAGGGGAATCTGCCAGTCGCCATCGATCGACTCACCCCCTTGCTCTTGCATCAGCCGCTTGACCTGGAGCGTCAGCCCGCGGGTCTCGCCGGGACGGGCACGAGCGAGGGGTTCGAACGACATCGTGAGCGGTCGTCCGTTGTTGGGTGCGGAGGGAAGGACGCCATACGTCGTACCATCCGGGCCGACCAGGGTCGCGACCTCAACGATGGCGGCGTCCTCCGGCGTGCCTGAGCGGGCCCCATCGGAGGGACGACTGTCGTCGATATCCATGAGTACGACAGTTCGGGTCGCGTCAGCGTAGACGGCTAGCACGCGCACCTCGTAATCAGAGGAGCGGGCGCTCCCAGTGACGGACACCACGTCGGTGGCCCTGAGACCGGTCCACGTAAGGGCGCGATCGGCAAGCTCACCGAGGCCGGGGGCGTCCGCCAGCAAGGTACCGTAGCCTGGCGCCAACAGCATGACGACCGTGTTCGCACCGAGGACCAGCGCTAATGTGGCGACGCTAGCGGCGGTGCGAGCGCGCCACCGGTGTGGCCGCTCGCTGCTTCCGCGGCCGGTGAGGCCGTCGGCTGCCAGTGCGCTCGGTACGAGTCCATCGGGCAAGGGGATCTCCAATCGCGCAAGTCTCTCTTCGATCGTGTGGTTCACTGTTTCCTCCCGGGTTGAGCCAAATCGCGCCGGAGCCGAGCGACGGCCCGGCGAACGGCGACACCGGCCGCTGGTTCGCTGATTCCAAGGAGCGCGCCGATTTCCGAGTACGCCAGGTCGCTCCCAAAGCGGAGGGCTACGAGGGTCCTGTCACGCGTGCCGAGACGACGAACCGCCGCCAGGAGGTCATCGTCCGTGACGGAGTCCTCGACGGGGTCGCTAACGTCGTCACCTGGTTCGCGGAGTGCGACGAGGCGCTCGACAATTCGTGACCGGCGCAGCTCGGCCCGGCCAAAGTCGGCCGCCGTCCGGACCACGATGCGCCACAGCCAGCCATCGATCGGACCCCGTAACGGGTCGTACCCCGCGAGCCCGCGTATACCTCGCTCGAGGGCGGCCTGCGCGATGTCCTCCGCTTCGGCGCCCCCGCGGGCGACCATCGCGGCAAACCGATAGACGCGAGGGGCATAGGCGAGGCAGAAACGCTCCGGCGTCAAGGCTGCGGTCGTTGCGGCCCGCCCGCCTGCGGAGCCGGGTACAGAGGCGAGTTCAGCGGTGTTCATCATCAGTAACTACGGAAACAGGGGACTCGAAACGAACACACCCTGTTGAACACATGAGCCGGGCGGACGCAGCGGCGTTCGCGCACAGCCGCACCCGCGGGAACGGTGGGCCACTGAGGCGTCTCAACCCACCCCAAGCTCCGCCCGGATGAAGTGGCACGTCTCCGCCGTCGGCCCCTCCCCCTGGAGCGCGTTCTGCATCCGGTTCAGCGTCACCGCGATCGAGAGCCCAACCTCCGGGTCCGCGAAGGCGATCGAACCGCCCGCGCCCGGGTGGCCGAACGCCGTCTCCCGCGGGCCGGCCGCGCCCACCATCCCGTTCAGGCTGCCACCCATGAAGAAGCCGATCCCCTTCACCAGCGGGATACCCATGATCACCCGGTCCGGCTGGCGCGTGCAGATCCGCTGCATCTCCTTCACCCGCTCCTTCGAGACCAGCCGCACACCGTCGACCTCGCCACCGTTCGCCAGCGCGCCGTACATCCGGGCCAGCGCCCGGGCGCTGAAGTGCCCGTTCGCCGAGGGTACACACGCCTTCCGCGTACGCATGTCGTTGAACGTGAAGTCGCTCTGCAGCGGCATCGCCTCGAAGAACTCCTTGCCCGGCATCGGCGCCCCCGCTGGCGGCGGCCCCGTCGGCGCGGGCGGGTTCTGCAGCGTCGTCAGCCGCTCCTCCACCCCATCCGGGATACCCACGTACATCTCGCTCGCGATCCCGAGCGGCTCCGCGATCTCCTCGCGGATGACGTCCTTGATGTGCCGCCCCGTCGCCCCCTGGACGATCCCGCCGACCACCCAGGCGTAGGTCAGGGCGTGGTAGCCGGTCGCCGTCCCCGGCTCCCAGGCTGGCTCCTGCGCGGCCAGCCAGTTGATGTAGCCGTCCCAGTCCTCCACATAGGCGATCGTGTGCGGCTGGCGAACCGCGTGCAGCCCCGCCTGGTGGCTCATCGCCTGGGCCACCGTCACCCGCTCCTTGCCGTTCTGTCCGAATTCGGGCCAGTATTTGGCCACCGGCGCGTCGTAGTCGATCAGCCCGCGGTCGGCGAGGATGTGCAGCGCCGTCGCCGCCACCCCCTTCGTCGTCGAGAACGAGCTGAAGAGCGAATCGGCCTGCACCGGCCGGCCGTCGCTCGGCCCCATCGCCCCCGCCCAGGTATCGACGATCCGCTCGCCGTTGCGGTAAGCGCAGACCTGCACGCCCAGGCTGTCACCGCGTTCGATCTGCTTCTGAAGCAGCTCCTGGACCTTCGTGTTCAGTGCATCGTTCATCGTGAAAGCCTTTCGCCCCTCGAGGAGGCCGGGTAGTCATGATTTGCCGCGCCGGGCGGACGGAGGATAGCAGTAACGGCCGGGCGGCGCAGTCGCGTCACGGAAGAACCGACGGAACCGCTGCTCGCCCGATCAGGCGTCGCCGTCGAGGCCCGCTTGCTGGAGGATCTGCGCCTTGAGCTGTTCCATCTGGGCGGCGTCGATGATCCCCGCGGCGTGCAGTTTGGCGAGTTTCTCAAGCCGCTCCAAGGGGTCCGCGCCCGAATTGCCAGCAACGACACTCACGCCGCCCGGAGCAGCTACTCCGCCACCGCCCGGATCGCCAGCGACCTGCACAACGGCGCCCGGAAAGAGTTCCTGGATCGAAGCGAGGGTCGTGGCGATGCCCGGTTCGGCCACTGGACCGCCATCGGACTCGCCGCGGAGCAGCGCCGCCAGCGCTTCGGCGCTGTCGCGGGAGGTTTCGCTGTTGTCGGACACTTCGTCCCAGGCGATATCGATGTCTTCGTGGTCGTCGTCGGTGGTGGCCGAGATCTCGCGGCTGTGACGGCGGATCTGGTCGATCAGCTTGTGTTTCAGGATCCCGATCAACCAGGTCTTGAGCTGCGACTGCCCGGCGAAGGCCT
>CAZQCR010000134.1:0-9111 GCA_964591745.1 uncultured Anaerolineaceae bacterium | reverse complement strand
TCAACGAGTACATGCACCGCCTCGAAGTCATCGGCCTCGGCGACCGCCGCGAGCGCATGATGCCCGCCTTCCGCGACCTCCTGGACCCCGTCAACTAGGGCGCCGTCCATCCCAAGGCATCTCCACGGGCCAGGTTTACCTGGCCCGTTTGGAGTCTGATCGAACAGGAGAATCCCATGGATCTAACACCCGCCACCAAACTGCGCGTCCGGGAACTCGGCTGGGACGACGCCCTCATCTCCCGCTTTGAAGCCTCGGTCCTCAAGGATCGCACAGTCGCCAACATGGCTCTGCTCCACATCGTCCCCCAGCGCGCCGCCGCCTTCGTCGACCTCGTCGAGAAGAACCCGGACAGCATGCAGAACCTCACCTTCAACTTCATCCGCACCCACTCTGAGCGCGGCATACGCGCCGTCCCGGGTGAACACGGCCTCGGCACTCCCGAGATCAACATCGGCTCGTATGGCCAGGTACCGGACTTCTGGCCGTTCGAAAACGACACTCCCCTCGGCTCCCACCCGGATCCGAAAGCCTACCAGCCCGGCAACTACTACATCTTCGAAAAAGCCGAAGTCTGGGCCGACGGCGTCGATCACCTCTACGAAGAGGCGATCCGCGAGCGCTGGATTCCAGCGACCGACCTTCCATGGAACGATGGCAAGAAGGAGCTCCCCGAAGAGATCGAGCGCGCCATCTGCCAGCTCGCCACCGTCTACAGCAGCAACGGCCTCGCCGAGCAGAAGATCATCGCCAAGTGGCTTGAGCCGATCAGCTACGGCTTCCACGACGTCATGCTCTTCCTCGGCACGCAGATCTACGACGCTGGCCACAAGGTGGAGGCCCTCCGCAAGCGCGCGATGGTCAACGGCGGCGGCCTCGGTCAGGCGCCCCTCGGCACCCTCTACCGCGGCTGGTACGGGTCGCTGAAGCTCACCCAGATGCTGGTCGCTGTCGATGTTGTCTACAAGTCGTACGAAGTCGCCCTCTTCGAAGCCTACCAGGACTTCGCACAGACCGATCTCGACGCCAAAATGTTCGAACTGATGGCCCGCGATTCGCGCCGCCACCTTGAGTACGGCAAGCGGCATCTCCTCTGGTACATGCAGCACAAAGACAAGGCCGATACGTTCCTTCCCATCTGGCTGGCGAACGCAGAGAACGCCCTCAACGCTGAGCTCCGCTACTCCCACACCGAGCGCGAGTCCCTCATTCTCCTCATGGGCGGCGGCATGGAGGGCATCTCCGTTGGCGTGGAGAAGCTCAAGAGCCTCCGCCAGAAGCAGCTCCGGCTCTATCTCGATACCCTCCGCTTCGCCGGCATCGAGCGCCTCGAAAACGTCCACCCGGGCCTCCTCCGGATGACCGAGGACCCGATCGGCGAGCTCTCCGGGCCCGGCCGTCCCGTCTAGGCGGCGGGGCGCTGGAGTCCGCACATCCTCCAGGCTGGTCGTGGCCACTCGCGCGGCTCTTCGCCGTCCTCGATCGTTGCTCGAACTCCTACGCCGTGCGCAAGGCGTGTTGGCACGCCGCCGCGCTCGCCCGTAGGATGCGTGCACACACACCAAACCGCGGAGGACCCCAGCCATGCAGTACTGCCGAGTCGAGAAGAAAGGCCACGTCCAGTACGTCACGATCACCCGGCCAGAGGTCTTCAACGCCCTCCACGCGCCAGCGAACATCGAACTCGATGGCGTCTGGGATGACTTCGCGGCCGACGAGGACATGTGGGTCGCCGTCTTCACCGGCGAGGGCGCCCGTGCCTTCAGCGCCGGGAACGACCTCAAGTACACCGCCGAGATGTCCCGCCTGCCGGAGAACGAGCGCCCGAAGTTCGGCTTCCCCAAGGGCGGCTTCGGTGGCCTCACCAGCCGCTACGACCTCTTCAAGCCGATCATCGCCCGCGTCAACGGCTACGCCCTCGGCGGCGGCCTCGAGATGGCGCTCGCCTGCGACATTATGTTGCTCGCCGATCACGCCGAGATCGGCCTGCCCGAGCCCCGCCGCGGTCTGATTGCTGGCGCCATGGGCGTCCACCGCCTTCCCCGCCAGGTTGGGCTCAAGGCGGCCATGGGCTACATGCTCACCGGCCGCCACATTAAGGCCCAGCGCGCTTACGAAATCGGACTCTGCAGCGAAGTCGTTCCGCTCGCAGACCTCGATGCCTGCGTCGATTCTTATGTCGAGGACATCCTCCGCTGCGCCCCTCTCTCCGTACGCGCGACCAAAGAAGCCGCCATGCAGGGCCTCGAAATGACCCTTCCCGAGGCAGGCGCCGGACGCTACGAATGGGAGCTTCGCCGCCGCACCAGCGCCGACTCCGTCGAGGGCCCTCGCGCCTTCGCCGAAAAGCGCACCCCGAACTGGACTGGCAAGTAGGCGTAGCCACGTTCCGGAAGGTCGGAAGGCATGATCTTCACTGCCTATTTGGACGAAAGCGGGACGCACGGTGGGTCGGACACCGTTGCCGTTGCAGGTTACGTCTCTAACGGTACGCAGTGGCTTCAGTTCGAAAAGGACTGGCAGCAAGCGCTGGGGGAGTTCGGCATCGAGCGCTTCCACATGGTCGAGTTTGCACACTCGAAAGGCGCGTTCGAGACTTGGAGCGAGGAGCAGCGGCGCGTTCGACTCGCCATCCTCGCGGAGATCATCAAGAAACGCACACTTGGAAGCGTCGCCACTAGCTTCTCGAGCGCAGACTACCGGGACACGTTTTCTTTGGAGGCCGACCGGTTTGTCGGCGGGGCGTATGGCCTCGCTGCTACGATGACTTTCATGGCCCTCGGTGTGGCGTTCGCTCGTATCGGTGTGTTTGGTTCGATCGAGTACGTGTACGAAGCGGGGGCGCTCGGGGCCGTCCAAGTCCGGAGAGCGTTCGACGAGAACTTCGCCGATCCGGGCCAAAAGCATCGTATGCGGTTGTCGTCCCTTCAGTTTCGAACCAAGCAGGAGGATGTCCCACTCCAAGCCGCAGACATACTAGCTTACGAATGGAACCTTCAATTGGCACGGGCGCGAGGCAACAGTCCCAGGCCGTTTCGTCGGAGCCTCCGGCTTCTTGCTGGCGATCCGCACGATTGGGGCTCTGTGTCGAAAGCCGAGCTTGCGATGTTCGGGCGGATTATCCATGCCCGGACTCGTCTCAGGCCGGATCAGTTGGCTGACCCCACGCCCGCGCCCCGCAGCGCGGGCGTGGGCGTCGCGATCACTGAGGAGGAATTCAAAGCCCGATGGAAGTGGTGGAATCACTTCAAGGGGAGTCGGCTGGAACTAGGTTGGCGAGAAAAGTGAGAGCCATACAGTCTCGGCACACCATGATTTGGACGGGCAGTCTTCCGCTGAGGACAGCCTCACCGTTCTCCATTTCCTGGAACCGGACGATGACCCATCCATCGCCATGACTCCGCTCAAGGTTTGTTGAGCCGCAACCACAACGTGGCGACCGCGTCGGCCCGTCAACGAAGATGGTCATTCAACCCTCCTGAGGCCGCGTTGCGGCCATCTCCGCCACCAATCCTCTCCATGCCACCCGTCAGGCGCTCTTCGCCTGTTTTGCCGCGGCGATGCTCGCTTCGAGAGCCGCCATCAGGTCCGTGACGTTCGTCGCCTGCGCCGGCCGGTCGGGAAGGGTGACCGTCTCGGCGCCGTTCGCCTTCTCGTCGATAAGCGCCATCAGCGCCTCGCGATAGCCGTCGTGGTACTTCCCAGGGTCGAACTCCGTCGAGAGCGCTTCGATCAGCTGCCGCGCCATGTTCAGTTCGCGTTCGCTCGCCTCCACGCCCTCGCCCGGCAGGCCGTCCAGCTCGTCCTGGCTCACCACTTCGTCCGGGAAATACAACGTCGCCATCGAAAGGGCCCGTCCCGCCGGCCGAAGGGCCACCAGGTACTGCTTGTTTCGCAGCACCACACGGCCCAGCGCAACCTTGTTCGCCTCGCGCATGGCATTCAGCAACAGCGCGTACGGCTTGCTCCCACCCTTGTCCGGCACCAGGTAGTACGAACTCTCGAAGAAGACCGGGTCGATCTCCGCCAGGTCGACGAACTCCTCGATCTCGATGCCGCTCGTCACGTGTGGTGCGAGCGCCGCCATCTCGTCATCCGTCACCACAACGTAGCTGTCTCCGCCGACATCGAACCCGCGAATGATCTCGTCGCCCGAGATCTCGATGTCTTCGGCGGCGCAGAATTTCTTCATCTTCACCCGAGACATATCCGGCTCATGCAGCTGGTTGAACCGAACGTCCTGGCTTCGGGCAGCCGTGAACATCTTGATCGGCACGTTCACGAGTCCGAATGAGATCGAACCGGACCACATTGCTCGCGGCATGGCACTCCTCCGGGTCATGGGCGCAGGGACCGCGTCCGTGACCAGCGCATCGGTTACGTAGAGTATCGCTGCGACGCGCCGCTGGTCGCAACGTCCCATTCCCGCGCTTCCCGTAGAATCACACCCGTGAAAGCAGAACTCATCGCCATCGGCACCGAGATCCTCCTCGGCGAAATCGTCGATACGAACAGCGCCTACATCGCCCAGCAGCTCCCCGAACTCGGGATCGACCTCCTCTACAAGTCCGTCGTCGGCGACAACATGGTCCGCATCGGCGAGACCCTCCAACGCGCCTGGGACCGCAGCGACCTGGTCATCATCACGGGAGGCCTCGGCCCCACGGAAGATGACATGACGCGCGAAGGCCTCGCCGCCCTCGTCCAGGAGACCCCGTTCGTCGTCCCCGAACTCGAAGAGCGCCTCCGTTCGTTCTTCGTTCAGCGCGGCTATCCCATGCCCGAATCGAACCTCAAACAGGCCTGGCTCATCCCCAGCGCGCGGGCACTGGACAACCCCCGTGGCACGGCCCCAGGCTGGTGGATCGAAAAGCAGGGCCGCATCTTCGTCTGCATGCCCGGCGTACCAACCGAGATGGAGCGGATGTGGGCCAACGAAGTGAAGCCGGAGCTCGAAAAGCGCTCAGACGGCCAGGTGCTCGTCACGCGCACCATCAAGACCGTCGGCATCGGCGAAGGCACCGTCGACGAGATGGCGAAGCACCTCTACGACACCCCCGGCATCGGCATCGGCACCTACGCCCGCGCCGACGGTGTCCACCTCCGCATCGGCGCCAAGGCGGCCACGCGCGAAGAAGCCTGGCGCCGCATTCACCCCGTCGAACAGGAGATGGACGCCCTCTTCGGCGCCGCCATCTGGGGCCGGGACGACGACACCTTCGAAGGCTGCATCGCCGACCTGATGATCAGCCGTGGCACGACCCTCGCGACCATGGAGTCCTGCACCGGCGGCCAGCTCGCCAGCACGCTGACCGATGTCGCCGGCGCCTCCGAGTACTTCCGCGGCGGCCTCGTCGCCTATCAGACCGAAGAGAAGATCAACGCCGGCGTTCCCGCGGAGGTCATCGAGGAGTTCGGCGTCTACTCGCGCGAGACGGCCGAGGCGATGGCCACCGCCGTTCGCGAGCGGTTCGGCGCGACCTTCGGCGTCGGGATCACGGGCGTCCTCGGACCAGACCCCCAGGCCGGCGTCGCCGCTGGCACCGTTCACGTCGCCGTCGCCGGTCCCGGCGGCAGCATGGAAGCAACGACCATGCAAATGAACCAGGGCCGAATCATGGTCAAGCGCCGCGCCGTCCTAACAGCGCTCCTGCTCACTCGCCGCGCCGTCATGGCGGGGTGAGCTTATCCGGCGACCTCGTCTCAGGACGACGGGTTAAGGGAGTTAGGCCAAACATGGGCCCAGACGGACGCGCGCAACCTGGTCAGTTCGCAGACGCAGAAGCAAGACTGGTGCGCGCAAACGAGCTGCTCCGAGATCTCCTGCGTATCGTCATCGAGTTCAATCAGGGCAAGGGACATCGTGGGAGGAGATCGCAGTCGCTAGTTCTCGATTCGGACGGCCGTCGCGTAATCTTCCGCGTGCATCGGCCGTTCCCAGACATCTTCGCGTTGCTCGCGAGCGAGTGCATCCACCACGTTCGTTCGGCGCTCGACAATTTGATCTACGATCTTGCCGGTCGGCCCGATCCTGGGGACGAGTCCGCCCGGACTCAGTTTGTGATACTCCGAAGGGACGAGCCGTTGAGGCGCTCGGATCCCCGAGTCCACCAATTGGACGACGAGGCGTTCGCTACGCTAGCTAACATACAGCCGTCAATTCTTCGCGCCCGACATCCGGAGCGCGCTCACGATCTCCTCGCTATTGAGCTCCTCGCGAACATCGATAAGCACCGAATCCTGCCGTTTGCAGCCCTCAGCGTTCCCACTTCAACTGCAGGGAGCGGGGATGATCCTTTGGGTCTTGCGCTCTTCAAGCTTGGGCCGTTACGCGATGGAATGGAGGTGTGGTCCCCTGGCACGGGTGAGCCGGAGTGGGACCCCGCGGGCCTGACAATATTCTGTGAACCTGGCTTCGACGACACGTGGCCTAGCGAATTGGCGGGTCGAACGCTCTATCGAGTTCTCGACGAAGCGATCGACACTGTCGAGAACTTCGTGCTGCCGGCGTTTCGGCGTCCTGCCGCCGGTGGCTCCGGCTGATTCTCGCTGGTGTGCCACGGCCGTCGACCTGGCCACTATCGCGGCAAATCCCCAATCGCCACGGCCTGCGCCCTGAGGAGGGCCGGGTCCATTTTCGAACCCTCTGTGTCGTACACCGCGTTCAGTCGCGCCGTGATGTCGCCGTCGGACTCAGCCTCGGCACCGACGAGATATCGCCGCAGCGCCTCTGCGTAGAGTTCGCTCCGGGTGACGAGGTGCTCCGCCGCCACGCGATCCGCCCGTTCGAAGATATCGTCCGGAATACTGACAGCCGGCTCCATGTGGCCAGTATAGCGCGCGCCTTGCCCTTGTTCAGGGCACACCTCCCACGCCCTCGCACGTCTCGCGTATACTCCGCCCACCAACCACCGAGGAGACCCACCCCATGGCCGACGCCAACACCATCGTCACGAACTTCGTGAAGGAGTTCGCCGTTCCGAAGCCCGACGGCGCGACCATCGCCGCCTACTTCACCGAGGACGCCCTCTACCACAACATCCCCATGGAGCCGATCAAGGGCGCCCCCGCCATCGGCAAGATGCTCGGCGCCATGGGCGACACCATGCAGTCCCAGGGCTGGGAAGTCCTCCACCAGGTCGCCCAGGGCAACGTCGTCATGAACGAGCGCGTCGACCGCTTCAAGATGGGCGACAAGACAGTCGCCATCCGCGTCTGCGGCGTCTTTGTCCTCAAGGCCGACAAGATCGCCGAATGGCGCGACTACTTCGACCTCGCCGAGTTCCAGAACCAGATGAAGTAGGGAACGCGGCAGCTCGAAGGATGCCTTCTCCTGATGGCCCGATAGGTTTACCCGCTACCCAATAGCATGAGGGCGGCCGAACATCATCAGGTAGGCAGCCGCGCTGGCTGCCAGGGGGAACAGTGCTCCAGGCTTGGTCCCGGGCTACTCACGGAGAAGCGGTGCGCCGGTTCGTTTGGACCGTTCGGGCGGCTTTCGGCGCCATCCCGGCCACGGCCGAAGACCTGACCCGTGGCACCTTCGTTGAACGCCACATGCGGCCAGACACGCCCGAACACGACACGGCCATCCACCGCTCCGTCGCGGCCTTCATCGATGTCCTGCCTTTCGTCCCACTCATCCTCGTGGCTGGCGTCCTTCGCGCTTCCGGCGCCGATATGGCCAGCGGGGTCGCCACCGCCGTCCTCGCCCCTCTCCCGGCCCTCATTGCCTTCGCGCTGCATGCGCGCGCCGGCCAGACCTTCGGGAAACAGGTCTGCGGGATACGCGTAGTCGCCAACAGCGACGGTGCCCGGCCATCCCTGCGCCAGTCACTGCTCCGCGGCGGGCCAGAACTCGCGCTCGGGCTCATCATCGGGGCAGGCGAACTCGCAACGACGGTAGGAGACACGTCCTGGTCCTGGGCGGGCTGGGCGTCCGATGTCGCCTGCTTCGTCCTCCCCGCATGGGTCGTCGTTTCCTCCGCCGCTGCCCTGAGCGATCCCCGGCGCCGCGCCCTCCACGACCGTCTGGCCGGTACCGTCGTCATTCGCGAAGACACCGTGGCCGTCCCCGCCGCGGCAACCGCAACTGGCCATCTACCCATCGCGGCGTAGTGCCGGCATCACCGTCTCGGCAAACGCCTGTTCGGCCCGGGCCGCTTCCTCGCGGTCAGCCCCCATCGATGGCCCCACGATCACCAGCCGGTCCAGGCCCAGCGCGATGATCTCCCGCAGCCGCTCGATGCAGTGCCCCGCCGGCCCCAGCACCGCGAACCGCTCCGCGAACTCCTGGGGAATCGCCGCCGCCTGGGCGCTTCCGGTTCGGCTGTGCTTCGTCATGTCGTAGGCGTCGTGGACGTCCTGGAACACCTTTCGCTGCTCCGGTTCGGCCGGGCCCACAACCGTCCCGTGCATCGCCGAAAAGCGCGTGAAGAGCGAGACGCCCCCCTCGCCCAGCCTTCGCGCCACCTCCGCGTCATCGTGAACCACAACGCTCAGGTAGGCGCCAAACGGTTGAGACGCCGGGTCTAGCCCCGCCGCCGCGCGCGCCGCCCGCGCCTCGGCGATCGCCCAGCGAAGCCTGGCAACGTCCGCCCCGACGGCGAATGTGATCCGGTCGGCGTGCCGGGCCGCGGAGCGAATGACCTGCGGACCGGTCGCCGCAACATCGACGGGTACCTTCGTATAGGTCGAGTGGCGCAGCCAGGCGATCCGGCTGGCTGTCGGACGGTTGGCGAGGCGCAGACGGTCCACGTCGGCGTCTTCCGGGAACGGGACCTCTTCGCCGCGCAGGTACCCCTGCAGGCGCACCACGTAGTCCTCGAACACCGCCACGGAAGCCGGCGCCTGTCCGAGATGCGCCAGCGCCGAATCTCCCCGGCCGATGCCCAGCATCGCCCGGCCATCCGATTCGACCTGCACCGAGGCGATTGCGCTCGCCGTGGCGGCTGGATGGCGCGTCACGGGGTTGGTCACCCCCGTCGCCAGCTTGAGCCGCGTTGTCGCCTTCGCTGCAAGCGCCAGGGCGACGTAGCAGTCGCCCGCCAGGTTCTGCGAGTCCACGATCGTGATGCCATCGAACCCCGCCGCCTCCGCCTCCTGGGCGCG
>CAZQCR010000133.1:0-9142 GCA_964591745.1 uncultured Anaerolineaceae bacterium | reverse complement strand
CACGCGATTGCTGGCCCTGCGCGGCAGGTAAGCGGACATAACAACCCCCAGGAGTTGCTCCAGGCGGCTCGGCGATACGAGAGGAGGAGCAGGTTTACGTTCGTGGCCGGGCGGACGCTGCCGACCGCGCACCGATTCGTTCGATCCACCTTATGAAGGCGGCTGGGGCGAACCCATCGGGGAGGGCCGCCCATCTACGGGGCGAAACTCCCGTATCGCGCCGCGGGAAGGCCCTACGAAGCTCTCGCGGGACCGATCGTGACCGATGATCAGGACAAGGATGGCGGCCGCCAGCGAGGGGACCGCTCAACGGAGAGTTACTATGGCTAACGCAGCTGCACGAACTCGCGGTTTATCGCGCCTGAAGGTGTTGCCGGCGACAGGAAAATCACTGGCGCCGAATGCGCCGGCAGAGCTGCACGGTGTCCTCCCGGCGAGCGCAGGCTTTTCGGAGGAGGCGGTCGCGGCCGTCGCCGAGGCGATCGAGGAGACGCGCTGGCCGGCCCGGCCGGAGCCTGTCATCTACCTCGAAGAGTTGAGCGACCTGCACAGCTCACGGGAGTTCATTCAGCTGCTGCGAAGCAAGAACGTGAACGTCTCCCGTGTGAAGCAGGCGATCCAGTATGAGTATGAGCTGGAGAGCCTCCAGATCGAGCTGGTGAAGCTGCAACGTTGGGTGCAGGCGACGGGCCGGCGGGTAGCGATCCTGTTCGAAGGGCGCGACGCGGCGGGGAAGGGCGGGACGATCCGCCGCTTCATCGAGCATATGAACCCGCGCGCGATGCGGGTGGTGGCGCTGCCCAAGCCGACGGATGACGAGGCCGGTCAGTGGTACTTCCAGCGCTATATGCGGCAGCTTCCCAACCAGGGCGAAATCGTCTTCTTCGACCGGTCCTGGTACAACCGGGCGGTGGTGGAGCCGGTGAACGGTTTCTGCACGCCGGAACAGTACGAGCGCTTCATGCGCCAGGTGCCAGAGTTCGAGCACATGTTGGTGGAAGACGGCGTGGAGGTGGTGAAGTTCTGGTTCTCGATCGCGAAGGGCGTCCAGGCGGCGCGCTTCGATTCGCGGCGGATTAACCCGTTGAAGCAGTGGAAGTTGAGCCCGATCGACGAACGCGGGCAGGAGCTTTGGGACACGTACACGCGCTACAAGGAGCGGATGTTCAGCCAGACGCATACGAGCTTCAGCCCCTGGATCATCGTGAAGGCGAACGACAAGCGGGCGGCGCGAATCGAGAGCATCCGGCACGTGCTTTCGATCTTCGACTACGAGGGCAAGGGTGATTCGCGCGTCTCGGTGATTCCCGACCCGGACGTGGTGGGGCGGTTCCATCGTTCGGCGATCCGGATCGACTGACGGGGGGGCGCTGGTACGGCGGGTGTCGACGAACCGTCAGTACCGCGCGCGTGAGCAAGCGGCGCCCGGTGGCGATGGATGCCGGGCCTCCGCTCCCTGCCGGTCGCGGTACTGACTGGGCGGCTCGGACCACGTCCGATG
The DNA here is from genome assembly GCA_964591745.1 of uncultured Anaerolineaceae bacterium. Classification (GTDB taxonomy): domain Bacteria; phylum Chloroflexota; class Dehalococcoidia; order Tepidiformales; family Tepidiformaceae; genus JANMTH01. The sequence continues at coordinate 7,641 of CAZQCR010000133.1, read as the reverse complement.
GAACTGTTCCCGTTCTGGTGGTGGAGCGAGGGCCGGCCGGGGTAGAATGCGGGCGCATGCAGCGCATTACCGTCGAGTGGCCCGCGGAAGCGAACGAGCAGGGAAGACCGATGCGTTGGTTCGGGAGCTGGCTCGTGGGCGGCGGCGGCAATGAGGGTAGCTGGTTCTACAGCGGCACCGGCGGAGCGGCGGCGAGCTACGACGTGCCTGCGGAGGCCACGGGCGTGCGAATCCGGCGCTGGCCGAGTGACGGGCTGGATGCGGAGTACGTCGATATCGTGAACGTACCGGTGGGCGAACGCATCTCGGTCGATGCCCTTGATTACGACGTACGCCAGCCCTTTAGCCTGCTCCCAGAAGATTTCGAATAACGAAGGCCCAGGAGGCACCGATGACCACGATCGAATCGAGCCAGGTACGTACCACGTCTCCGCTGGAGCGAAGCATCGCGTTCAACTCGCATCGCTACCAGAGCCCGGGCCACCAGGGATGGGATCGGGTGGCAACGCCGGGCGCGCCGAACAAGTACCTGATGGTCTCGGCCGATTGCCACGTGAACGAGCCGCCGAACCTTTGGGTGGAGCGAATCGAGGAGACCTACCGGAGCCGTCTGCCGCGCATCGAAGTGGATTCGCAGGGCGTGAAGTGGTCCGTGGTTGAGGGTTACCACCCGACGAAGATTCGCGACCTGAAGATGGAAGGGGAGGACCTTGAGCGCGCCAAGGTGGGCAAGGGCGACCCGGAGGAGCGGCTGAGGGACCACGCGCGCGACGGCATTGATGCCGAGGTGATCTTCCCGAACCGGGGCCTGCAGATGTGGGCGACGCCGGACCCGCTGTTTTCGCAGGCGATGTGCCGCGTCTACAACAGCTGGGCGTGGGAGGTGTTCGGCGCGTACTACGATCGCCTGTCGCCGCTGGCCTGCATCGCGACGGGAGACATCGATAGCGCGATTGCGGAGGTTACGCGGACGGCGAAGCTGGGCTTCCGCGGGCTGAGCCTGCCGTGCAAGCCGACCTGGGGGCCGGGCAGGTCTGAAGACCCGAACTATAACGACCCGGAGTTCGACCGGCTGTGGGCCTGCATCGAAGAGACGGGTATGCCGATGACGTTCCACGTCTCGACGGGCAAGGACCCGCGTGGGGCGAAGGGCGCGGGTGGCGCGGTGATCAACTACGTGGTCCATTCGCTGGCGCCAACGGCCGAGCCGATCGTGATCCTCTGTTCGTCGGGAATCCTCGACCGGTTCCCGGGCCTGAAGTTCGCGAGCATCGAGGCGGGCATCGGCTGGGTGCCGTGGATGCTGCGGGCGATGGACGAGGCGTACGAACATCATCACTTCTGGGTGTTCCCGAAGCTGAGGATGCTGCCGAGCGAGTACTTCCGGCTGCACGGCGGGGCGTCGTTCCAGGAGGACCCTCCGGGCATCGACCTGATGCGTGAGCACGGGCTGGGCGAGAACTTCATGTGGGCGAACGACTACCCGCACCACGAAGGAAGCTGGCCGCACAGCGAGCAGGCGATCGAGCGCCACATGGGTAAGCTGAACGACGAGGAGCGGGCAAAGGTGCTCGGCCTGAACGCTGCGCGGCTGTTCAACTTCGATGTTGAGAAGCTGGTGAGCTACCGGGGGTAGGGGACGGGTATGCGCCAAAGCCGCTTGCCGAGTGGGAACGGGTGCGGCGTGATGGCATACTGGTGTCATGGCATCGCTCACGCTGGACGACATCCCTTCCGAACTCCTCGAACGGCTGAGCGCGCGGGCGCGTTGCGAGGGCCGCAGCGCTAGCGCGGAAGCGCTTCAGATACTGGAACGGGCGATGCAGGACTACCGCACGCCGGAAGAACGGGCCGAGACAAGCCGTGTTCTCCGTGAGATTGGCGAGGCTTCCGAGGGTCTCTTCGATTGGGACGTCGATGCAATCTATGCCGCCCGGACGTATGGGCGTGATGTCGAGCTGTGAAGGTCCTCGACACCGATACGAGTGTGGAGGCGATCCGTCGGAATCCCCGCGTCCTGGAACGCATCGATTCGGAGGCCGGGCGTCTCTCTCTCGTGGCAGTCTCGGTTGCCGAGCTGTTTTACGGAGCGGCGAAGTCGCGAGATCCTGAGCGCGAAAGGATCGAGGTCCGCCGGTTCGTCGGTCTTTTCGGCTTGCTTGGACTCGATCTAGCCTCTGCCCGCATCTTCGGCGATACGAAGGCGCTCCTAGAACGCGAGGGCCAGCGGCTTCCTGACGCTGATTTGCTGATCGCGGCGATCTGTCTTGCTAACCGGGCGACGCTCGTCACGGGCAACCGGCGGCACTTCGACCGAATCGCTGGGTTGGCCATGGAGGACTGGATCGCCGGATAGGGTGGAGCAAGCTCTGCCGGGTCTGCCGGGCTCCGTTAGGCGGCGGGAAGGTGACGGGAGGTGATTCTGGTGACAGAATCTGGCTCCCCGGCCGGATTCGGACGTGGACGGGGAATTCAACGCCAATCCTGGGAGGAACTCTGCTATGCCGCTCAACGTGCTTGTCGTGACCAAGGGCCACGCCTACGACTACAACCGCTTCTTCGCGATGTTTAACGAGAACCCGGGGATCGTCCCGACGGTCGTCGAACAGCCCGCCGCGCAGGTGATTCTGCGGCCGGAGAACGTGAAGGAGTACGACGTCGTCGTCTTCTACGACATGTGGGCGGTGATGCCGGGTCCGGATGGCCAGTTCGTCGGGCCGCCGGAGGACTACCGCAAGAGCATCGAGGCGCTGCTGGAGAGTGGCAAGGGGCTGGTGCTCATGAATCACGCACTCGTGCAGTGGCCAGGTTGGCCGCTCTGGCGGGAGGTTACGGGCACGTCGTTCTTGCTCCGGGAGACGGAGGTGGATGGCAAGATGGTGCCCGGGTCGGGCTACCGCGGGGGCGGGGGCGAGCCGCACCGGAACGCGAAGCACTTTCTCTCGGTCGCGACGCCGGGGCACCCGGTGCTCGAAGGCCTTGGCGACGGCTTCGAGGTCGTGGATGAGCTCTACCTTGTGACGGCGGATTTCGAGAAGAACCCGGATATTGTGCCGCTGCTACGGAGCGACTACCCGTACGTACAGGAGAACTTCAACCCGCCACCACTCGCGCCCCAGGAGCAGAAGGACCGCTGGGTGCACGGGCCAGGCAGCAACCTGGCCGTCTGGGCGAAGCGAACGGGCAAGAGCCCGGCGGTGGCGATGTACAACGGCGACAGCCCGGTGGCATACGACAACCCGGCGTTCCGCAAGCTGCTGGCGAACGCGATCTCGTGGGTGGCGTCGGAGGAGGCACGGGCCTGGGCGGCCGGCCGCTAAGGAGAACCAGTGGCCAGTAGACAAGAAGAAGGCCCGGCGTACACGCCGGGCCTTCTTGTACCGGTGGGAGAGGCCGGTGGGTGTTAGTTCAGGGCGACGGCGGTGACATCGGTCCCGAGGGCGCAGGGGACATTGTCGAAGAGGAAGCTCACGGTTCCGGTGGCCGTTGTCTTCGTGACCACTCCGCCGGCGAGCATGTTGGTGCCGGTGCCGCCGGTGACCGAGATGGTGACGGTGCTGCCGCGGACGACGTTATCAGCGGTCGCCTTGAGCTGGCATTCGTTGCTGGCGTTCTGCTTGAAGAAGGCCTTGACCTTCGTCTTTGGCGTCTGGAGGGCGGGGTTCACGCTGACGGACACGGCGTGCTGTGGGACGAGGGCCATGACGGGCTGCGCCATTATTGCCCCGCCGAGGAGTGCGAGGGCGCTGGCGCTGGCGAGGACGAATCGGTTCTTCATGAGTGGTGTACCTGCTACGTGGTGTAACAGGCCCCGGTCGCGGTGACGATCCAGAGCCCATCCACTCTTGTAGCGCGGCAGGAGACCCGGGAGATTTGGTGGTAGGACTAATGTCCCCAGGCCCTTACGCCGATGGTCGCGCTTGGAGTACGCCGACGATTCGCCCCGCGGCCATCGCTTCGACGGCTGCTTTTCCCAGCCCGAGTTCCGTATGGAGCACCTCTTCGGTGTGCTGGCCGAGGAGCGGCGCGGGGATAACGGGGACGTCGGAGCGGCTGAGATGGATGGGTGGCGCGGGCATTTGGACTTCGCCGCGAACGGGGTGGGTGTAGGTCAGGATTTGGCCTCGCGCCTTGAGATGGCGATCGTCGAAGATGTCCGTCGAGTCGTAGACCGCGCCAACGGGTACGCCGAGGGGGCCGAGGTACTCCATGACGTCGAACTTGGTACGTTCGCGCGTCCATTGCGATATCTCTTCATCGAGTTCATCGCCATGCCGGGCGCGGGCCTGCGGTGTGGCGAAGCGTTCGTCGGCGGCGAGGTCGGGGCGGCCGATGCCCGTAACAAGGGCGTCCCACATGCGGGTGGTGACGGGCATGAAGTAGACCCAATCGTTGGGGCCGCCGGGAGCGCAGGGAAAGAGGCTGGTGGGCGAGATTGAGCGGCTTCCCCGTCGCGGTACGAGGCCGCCTTCGAAGCGTTCACGATAGGAGATCTGGGTTCGCATGAAGTTGACCACGGTCTCCTGCATGGAGACTTCGACGACCTGTCCTTCTCCGGTGCGCTGCCTCTGAATGTAGGCGGCGAGGATGCCGATGGCGGCGTGGTTGCCGGTGCCGGTATCGGCGACGGTGGCGCCGGGACGGACGGGCGGGCCGTCACGGTCTCCGGTGACGCTGAAGGCGCCGCCGGCCGCCTGGGCGACCCAATCGAAGCACTTGAAGTCGGCATAGGGGCCAGTCGTTCCGAAGCCCTTGATGGTAGCGTAGATGATGCCGGGGTTGGCGGCCTTGAGGACGTCGTAGCCGAGGCCGAGCTTCTCCATGGTACCGAGGCTGAAGTTCTCCACGACAACATCGACCTTCGCTACGAGTTCGAGGAAGAGTTCGTGGCCGCGAGGCGTGTCCAGGGCGAGGGCGACGCTCTTCTTGTTGTGGTTGAAGCTGAGGAAGTAGAGGGAGTCCCTTCCTGTGCCCTCGGTGGCGCGACCGGGATCACCGACGCCGGGGTTTTCGATCTTGTAGACGGTGGCGCCAAGGTTGGCGAGGTACTGGGAGCAGGTGGTCCCTGCTTCGTACTGTGTGAGGTCGAGGACCTTCATGCCTTCGAGCGCGCCCATCGCAAATCCCCCGGGAGAGGTGTTGTGCGGAGTCTACGCCGTTCGGGGACCAGTGTGAGCGGAACGGAGGGGGATGATGCCATGAACCTCATCTTTCGCGACCTGGGGGCACCATTGGCCATGATGTTCAACAGACTTTCGATACTCACCCTCGCCGCCGCGGCCGTGGGGCTGCTGGCGGCCGCGTGTAGTGACAGCGACGCAAAGCCGGCGGCCTCCACCACAACGACGGGCGCGGGAAACGCCGCGACCGCGAGCACGACAACGGGCGCGGCGACGGGAACGACGGCTCCTCGGACGGCAACAATGGCGGCGGCTTCGAGCACGGCTGTATCCGGCCCACTGACGCTGACGCCGAGTCAGACGGAGGGCCCGTACTATCCGCCCACGAAGCCGGCTGATCGTGATAGCGACCTGACGGTGGTGAAGGGCGGAAGCGGCACGGCGGGCGGGGACGTGCTGGTAATCACGGGGACGCTCCTGCGGAAGGATGGGACGCCGGTGGCCGGGGCCACGGTGGAGATCTGGCAAGTGGACAAGAACGGGATCTACTTGCACCCGCAGCAGCCGGAGGCCCAGCGTGACAAGGCGTTTCAGTCGTACGGCGAGAGCGTGACGGACGCCGCTGGCGCCTGGAGCTTCCGGACGATCGAGCCGCCCGCGTATGAGGGCCGTCCGAAACACATCCACGTCCGGGTTCGAATCGATGGGAAGGACGTGCTGACGAGCCAGATCTACTTCGAGGGCGACCCGCTGCTGGCGAACGATGGCGTCTCGCGAAACAGCAACGTCTCGCTGATGACGGTGAAGACGGAGACGGTGGCTGAAGGCGGCCAGCAGGTGAAGAAAGCCACGTGGCGGATCGTTATCGCGTGATGGCAGGCCGGCGGAAGCCGAAGCCGCCGGCATGGATAGGATTTAGCACATCGGGGGATCGGCGTCCGAATCGAGCAGCTTGCGGTAGAGACTTGGTCGTCAGCTAAACTGTACGACTGAATGAGCACGCTCGCCTTTAGCCCCGCAGCACTGGACGCGCTGAGGCGTTCGCTGGCAACAGCCTTCTTCTACAAGAACGACCTTCGTCGATTCGTGACGGCTGCCGGCGTGCCGGAGCCAATAATCAGCGCCCAAGGCTGGCTGGACGCCTCAGAGTACAAAGTCAGAATCGTCGACAAGATCGTGGATGGGTTGATAGAGCTAGGGGAGAAAGGGCTGGAGCCACTAAGGCGACTAACGGCTGGCTTGCTGGAACTTCCGAATTTCGATCACCTCAAGCGATTGGAAGATGGCAGCCGAAAGGTTCAGGAGGCGCGGGAGGCAGCGGAAAGCCTTCGCGGGCTGGTTCGTGAGCAGCCTACGCCACCTCAGCGCCCGTCAAGCAAAGCTACTTCCCCGGACACGGACCGAGCGGCGGCGTTAGCGAGGATGCGTCAGAAGTTAAATGAGATTGCTGCCTGTAAAGACGCTCAGCGCCGAGGCTATCTCTTCGAGCGATTTCTGACGGAACTCTTCGAATGGCACGACCTCAAGCCCAGGGGGTCGTTCAAGATTGAGGGTGAACAGATCGATGGTTCCTTCGAACACAGCGGAACGCCGTTCCTCCTTGAGGCTCGCTGGACAAGCGGCGCTCAGGCCGTCCAATCGCTTGATGCTTTCTCCCGGAAGGTCGAACGGAGGCTCCAGAATACGCTCGGCCTGTTCGTGTCGATCAACGGCTACACGGTAGAAGGACTCGAAGCTTTCTCGAAGGGGCAACTTCGAGTCCTTCTCATGGACGGCGAAGACCTCGCCATAGTGATGGATGGACTGGTCGACTTCGTTGAGGTGCTTCGACGCAAGCAGCGACATGCCGCCGAAACCGGTAATCCCTTTTATCGCGTAAGGGACATGCTGGCGGGCTAATCTGGCGCCGGCTGAGTACTTTCGAGAACGTCCGCCGTGTGCTGGCCCGTTTCTTCCCGTGCTATGATCTGGCCGTGGCTACCACGCTGAAAGACGAAGCCAAGGCGATGATCGACCGCTTGCCCGAGGACGCGACGTGGGACGACGTGGCGTACGCCATCCAGTTCCGGCGTGCCGTTGAACGCGGCCTAGCCGACAGCCGGGCCGGGCGTGTGGTGAGCGTTGAAGAAGTGCGCCGCTCATTCGGGCTTGATGAGTGAAGGTTCTCTGGACCGATGGGGCCCGGGCAGACCTCCGAGCGATCTCGGAACGTCTCTCCGGACTCTCTCCGTCCGCGGGTCAGCGGTTCGTTGATGAGGCGACCCGAAGCAGTAGCCGGCTGGTCGAGTTTCCCGATTCCGGGAGGATCGTGCCGGAGTTTGAAGCGCTTCTGTCCGCGAAGTCATCGTTGGGAGGTACCGGCTGGTTTATGAGCGGTTCCCGGACCGGATCGAGGTGATCGCTGTCCCGCCCGTTAGGGCCACGTCTGGCCGATCACAACGCTTGCGTCGGGTGACACTTCAGCCGTGTAGGTCTGGCCGTTCGCCGTGGTGTTCGCGAGTTGGGTCCAGCCGGTGCTGGC
>CAZQCR010000132.1:0-9147 GCA_964591745.1 uncultured Anaerolineaceae bacterium | reverse complement strand
ACCGGCAACAGCCCGGGAAGCCATGGGAAGCACTCGCGGCGCGCGTGCTCGACCAGCTCTTCGAGATCGAGAGAGAGGAAGGAGAGGTGTGGGGCGAACGGCTGGAGTTCGGTCATAGCCGCGCCATCCTCGCATGGCGTCGCGACACCAGGTGGCGCAGCCCTTACTTGAAGTGCGGCATCACCGTCTCGGCGAAGAGCTTCGCCGGGTCGATCGTCGAACGGCCGAAGAACTCCATCACGAACATCGTGCAGCCGAGGTCGATGTGCTTCTGGATCTGCTCGCGCACTCGGGCGGGGCTGCCAGCGATCGCCATCGGGCCGGTAGGGTCTCCCATGTGGCCGCCAAAGATCTTCTTCGCCGTGTCGATCATCGGGCCGGCCGAGGCTTCGTCCGGGGCGATGGTAACCAGGCACTGCTGGCTTACCGTCACTTCCGCCGGGTCGCGCCCAACGGCCGCGCAGTGCTCGCGGAGGACGCCAACCTTGCGTTCCAGGTTCGCCTGGTGGCCGGCCAGGTTGTTCCAGATGTTCGCTTCCTGGGCGGCGAGCTTCAGCGTGACCTTTTCGCCGGCGCCACCGATCAAAATCGGCACCTGGCGCGGTGGCTTGGGTTCGCAGACGACGTTCTCCACCTTCACGTACTTGCCGTCCATGGTGACCTCGGCCTGGGCCGGGTCCCACATCTTCTTCAACAACTCAACCGTCTCGCGCAGCTGGCCCATGCGGGCGCCGGTATTCAGAAAGGGCACGCCGAAGTCCGTGAACTCACGCGGCATCCAGCCCGCGCCGAGGCCGGCGATGACACGGCCGCCAGCGATCGCGTCCACGGTGGCGATCGTTTTGCCGAGGTGGGCCGGGTTCCGCATCCCCGCCGGGGTCACGAGCGTCCCGAGTTCGACCTTGGAGGTGACGGCGGCGACGGCGGAAAGCAGCGTCCACGCCTCCAGGATCGGGATCGTCGGTGACTGCGGGCCATAGAGATGGTCGCACACCCAGAGCGAATCGAAGCCCATGGCTTCGAATTCGACGGAGGCGGCTTTGCTCTCTTCCCAGGTGCGCTTGATCTGAGGGATGGTGATGCCGAAATGAACCGCGGCCATGGCCTGCTCCTGCGTGGGTCTTGCGCCGCGCAGCGTACCCCGGTGGAGCCATACGCCGCTACCATGGCGTTGGCGAAGAGCGCTGCAAGGCGCCGACATCCATGGGGCTCGCCGAGCCTTCCCGGGCCGCCACGAAAGAGCGTTCAAAGTATGTCAGATCTCGAGAGCTGGCCGGAGGAGATGCTGGACATCGGCGAGGCCACGCCCCGGCCCATCATTCTGCTTTCCGGGCCCTCGGCGGCGGGTAAGAACACGATCGCCGCCGCGATCGCTCGGCTCCGGCCGCCGACCGCCGTGATCGATGTCGATAGCCTCCGCGCGATGCTTGCGAACCCGCACCATGCGCCCTGGGAGGGCGAGGCCGGCCGTGAGCAGCAGCTGCTTGGCGTCGACATGGCGGCTGGCCTTTCGAACTACCTCGGCCTCAACGGCTGGGAGGCCGTCATCCTTGATGTCGTGAGCCCGGAGACCGAGGCCCACTACCGGCGCCTCCTCGATGCCGCACCTTTCGTCGTCGTCCTGGCGCCGCCATGGGAGGAACTGGAACGCCGCGCCGCCGAACGCGCCAACCGCGAGGGCGGCCAGCGGCTGACGGCAGATGAGCGGCGGATGATCTTCGACGCCCAGGCTGACTATGCGCGTCATCGCCCGGCTGTCGACCCGGCCGGCCGCGAGCCAGAAGATGTCGCCCGCGAGATCCTCGCCCTGTTCGCGGCCCACCTCGAAACGCTGAGTGCGCCATCGAACATCCAGGCCTTCGCGGAGGCGGAGATGGACGAATTGCTGATCGACCTCGATCCCGGAGACTGGTAGATCGCGTCCGAGCGACGAGGCAAAAGGCGAGCCTGGCGTGACGCCTCTTCGCCGGGCTCGCCTTCGCTTCCTCTGCGCCCAGCAGCCGCTCAGAATCCGCCTTCACGCCCCCAGACCATGAGGTACGCGATGCCGAGGACGGAGACGCCCAGCAGCCCGCCCACGATCTGGATGCGGCGGGAGAGGGCGAGGTATTCGGCCGGGAAGGCACCGTCTTCGTGGACGCCTTCGAGTACGGCGATCGCGTCCTGCACGTCTCGCCGCACAACCGCGAACGAAACCACCATCACGACCACGTACCAGGCGATGGAGCCCGTGAGCCAGCCCGGCATCTCGCCCATGTCCCCGCCGAAGCTGTTGTAGTCGCTGAAGATGAGCCCGACTCCAAAGACCAGGACGAGGACGGCGCCCGGGTAGACGACCATCCGGTCCAGCCGTTGGATGGCGCGCAGGCAGAACCGCGTCGCGCCGACGCCGTTTCGTTCGGCGAACGTCTGCAGAAAAGGGTACGAGAACGTGACGCCGAATCCGACGACCACGGCGACGATGTGCAGAAACAACAGAACACGGAAAACATCCACAGTGCAGCCTCCAAAGCGCTTTCGATGATAGGGCACACGGGGTTTGAGTCACGCGACCGGCCGCTTGCTTTGACCGTGCAGGCATGCGGTCGCCACAATGCCCGCGTCATGTCTACCGCGAACTCCGTTGTCATCGTCGGCGCCTCACTCGGTGGAATTCGCACGGCCAGCGCCCTGCGCCGTGGCGGCTACGCCGGGCGAATCACGCTGATCGGCGCGGAGAAGCACCTCCCCTACGACCGGCCACCCCTCTCAAAACAGATCCTGCTCGGTAAGTGGCAACCCGAGCGGACGCTGCTCAATACGCAGGAGGAGATCGACAAGCTCGAATTGGATCTGCGCCTCGGTGTCCGCGCAGTGGGGCTGGATACGGGGCGGATGGCCGTTTCCCTGGATTCCGGAGAGGCCGTGCCGTACGAGGCCCTGGTCATCGCCACGGGCGCTTCACCCATCACCCTCCGTGATGTCCAGCCCCTGGCCGGGCTCCACGTCCTCCGCACGATGGCGGACGCCCTGGCCATCCGCGCCGCGATGGAGGGCGGAGCGAGCGTCGCCGTCATCGGCGGCGGGTTCATCGGCGCCGAAGTGGCCGCCGCCGCTCGACAGCGCGGCCTCTCCGCCACCATCCTCGAAGCGCTCTCCCAGCCGCTCGAACGCGCCCTCGGCGCCCGCGTGGGAGCGGCCGCGGCCGCTATCCACCGCAGTCACGGCGCCATCGTTCGCTGCGGCGTCACCGTCGCGGGGGTCGAAGGCGACGGCCGCGTCGAGCGCGTCATCCTGGCCGATGGCTCATCTGTCCCGGCCGACCTCGTTGTCGTTGGCATCGGCGTGCGCCCGGAGACGCGCTGGCTGGAAGGCTCCGGCCTCGCGGTCGACAACGGCGTGGTCTGCGACGAGTACCTTCGTGCCAGCGCCCCCGGCGTCTACGCCATCGGCGATGGCTGCCGCTGGACGAACCCGCTCTATGGCGAGTCGATGCGCGTCGAACACTGGACGAACGCCGTCGAGCAGGCCATGACAGTCGCGAAGAACATCATGGCCCAGCCCGGCCAGGAGAAGCCGTACGCCGCCGTTCCCTACGTCTGGTCCGACCAGTACGACGTGAGCATCCAGTACGTCGGTCACGCCCGCGGCGACGACGACTTCGCCGTGAAGCACGGTTCGCTGGAGGAGGGCCGGTTCGTCGGGCTCTACGGCCGGGCCGGGCGGCTAATGGCCGCCGTCGCCTTCAACATGCACCGCGAACTGGGCGACTACCGCCGCCTCATCGCCGGGAAGGCCTCGATGGAGCAGGCCATCGCCCACGTCATCGAGGACGACGACGACTGAGGCGACCCTCGCCCCATGCCACGAGCGGCGGTGCTCGGTCATCAGGCGTCTGCGGACGGTTGCCTATCGTTTCCCGTCGCAGACGGCGCCCCACATCCCCCGGCGTGCGGCCCGCGCCTCGCTCTCCGCCGCCGCGATGACATCGACGAAGCGCGTCTCCTCGGCTGCCCGGTAGCGCACACCGTACCCCTCGCGCACTAGCGTCTCGTTCAGCAGTTCATCGCCCAGCCAGACGAAGCGTAGCGAACGCCCGAACTGGTCCTTATCCAGGACGCCGCCCTCCAGGCGGACGCGGGAGCCTTTCGGCAGCCGCTCCTCCACATAGCGTTTCGCTTCCTCGCCGTAGCATTCCACCGGGTTCGTGATCTCCGGCGTATCGATCAGGAGGAAGCGGACGCGATCCTCCGGGCACCCGCTGACCCGGATCGTGTCGCCATCGACGACGCGATCGACGATGCATTCGTTATCCGCCCCGGGCTCGCCCGGCGTAAGGCAGGCGCCGAGCAAGCCGGAAACCAGCAGGGGAAGAGCGAAGAGCACACGCCGCATCTCCGCAGTCTATGGCCGGGCCGTGTGCAGAGCCTGCTTGAACGCTCGCCCTTCCGCCGCAAAGATGCGCTGGATGTCCGTTGTTACGCCCGAACCCGCCCCCGTTCCGCCCGAACAGCCGCAGCGGGCCCGCCAGGAACGGAAGTTCCTCGAAGGCCCGCAGGGACGAGGCTTCGAACTGCGCCACCTCGTCCGCGTCGGCCGCGAATACATCGGCGCCATTCGGGCGCTCCACTTCGCCGGCCCCTGCGTCACCGTTTTCGGCTCGGCCCGCACGCCGGAAAGCGACCCGCGTTACGCCCTCGCCCGGGAGATGGGGGCGGCCCTCGCTGGCGCCGGGTTCACCGTCATGACCGGTGGCGGCCCGGGCATCATGGAGGCGGCGAACCGCGGCGCGAAGGATGCCGGCGGCCGCTCCATCGGCTGCAACATCATGCTGCCAATGGAGCAGTTCCCGAACCGCTACCTCGATACCGTGATCACCTTCCGTTACTTCTTCATCCGCAAGGTGATGCTGGTGAAGTACTCCTACGGCTTCATCGTCATGCCGGGCGGCTTCGGGACGCTCGACGAGGTCTTCGAGACGGCGACCCTCATCCAGACCGGCAAGATCCGCGACTTCCCGGTGGTGCTTGTCGGCAGCGAGTTCTGGGCCCCTTTTATCAGCTTCCTCCGGTCCGTCGTCGAAGAAAGCGGCTACATCGGTCACGCCGACGTCGAACGCTTGACCGTCACGGATTCGGTCGAAGAGGCGGTCCAGCAGGTGCGCGAGGCCGCCATTCGCCGGTTCGGATTGCGCTACATCGAGCGGCCGAAGCGGCGCTGGTGGCTCTTCGAACGGTGATGCGTATGGGCGCGTCACCGGGCCCAGCCGCCGTGCGGTGGTCTTTCGGATTTCCGAACCGACCGTTGGCGGTCCCGGCACTATGCTGGGTGTGATGCTGAACGCCCGCGCCCGCGCCCGCCTGCTCGCCCTCTCGCCGCTCGCGCTCCTCGCGTTCGCCGCCGCCTGTGGTGGGGGCGACGCTGGCCCGGCGGCCACCGCATCGACGACAGCATCAACCGGGGCGACGACTACCTCGGGGCAGCCCACGCAACCCGCGGGCGCCGCGAAGATCGCCACCGCCCTGCCCGATTGCGGCCCGCCCGGCCAGGCCCCGAAGGCGACGAGCTTCGCGCCATCGAGCGACCCGGCGAAGTCGATCCCTCCCGATCAGCTGGGCACCGTGAACGCGGTGCCCGCGGGCGCCGATTTCTATGTGGGCTCGAACAACTTCGTCTTCGGGCTCACGAACAAGCAAGACCAGCCCCAGGGCCAGGCGAAAACGCGCGTCACCTTCTACGATCTGCGCACCGCCGACAGCCCGAAGCCGGTTTGCCAGGCGGAAGCGATCCAGGGCGCGCCCGGTGTCGGTCCGAAGGTCGACCACACCCACGATAGCGGCGAAGTGCACACGCATGGCGGCGAGGACGACGACCGCGTCGGCTATTTCGTCCGCGTGAACTTCACCTACGCAGGGTTCTGGGGCATCGTCGTCGAAGCCGAGTTGAAGGACGGTTCCAAGGGATTCTCGGCAGTCCAGTTCCCGGTGCTGGAGAAGCCGGCGATCCCGAGCGCGGGAACCGCCGCCATAAAGTCAGACAACCTGACGAAGAACGACGTGGCCAACATCCGCGAGATTGACTCGGGCACGCCGCCAAACGACATGCACGAGGTGAAAATCAAGGATGCGATCGCGAAAGGCCGGCCACTCGTCGTCGTCTTCTCAACGCCTGCCTTCTGCACGTCGCGCTTCTGCGGCCCCGTGAACGAAGAGGTGGAAGCGCTCCAGGCGAAGTACCGCGACGCGGTGGACTTCGTCCACGTCGAGATCTGGCGTGACTTCGGGAAACAACAGCTCAGTCCGACGGCGCGTGAGTGGCTCGTCCGCAAGGACGGCGGGTTGAGCGAGCCCTACGTCTACATCATTGGCAAGAACGGCGTGATCTACGATCGCTTCGAGGGGCCGGTGGCGGCGAACATCATGGAGCCCGGCGTGAAGGCCGTGGCCGACGGCGCCGTCTTCGCGAAGTAGGTCTTCGCGGAGTCACACGGTTACGCGGGACCGTGCTCTTCTTCGGCGGTATTCTTCGCCGATGAGCTACACCGCCAACCCCACAGCTGACCAATCCCGGCCGGTTGCCGTCGTCACCGGCGCCAGCTCCGGCATCGGCGAAGCGACCGCCCGGATGCTAGCGGCGGCCGGCTTCGACGTCGTCGTAGGAGCGCGGCGAATGGACCGGATCGACGCCCTCGCGAACGAAATCGGCGGCCGGGCTATCCCGCTCGATGTTCGCGTCAGGGCGAGCGTTGAAGCGTTCGCGGCCCAGCTTCCGTGCCTCAACGTGCTGGTGAACAACGCCGGCGGCGCCTTCGGCCTGGCACCGGTGGCGGAATCGGACGACGACCACTGGCGCACGATGTGGGAGACCAACGTCTTCGGGCTGATGCTCGTCACGCGCGCCTTCCTGCCCGCCCTCGAAGCCTCCGCCAACGGGCACATCGTCAACGTCGGGTCGATTGCGGGCCTGGAGTCCTACCCCGGGGGCGCGGGCTACACGAGCGTGAAGCATGCGGTGGTCGCCATCACCGAGACGCTCCGGATCGAACTGCTCGGCAAGCCGATCCGCGTCACAGAGGTCGACCCCGGGATGGTAGAAACGGAGTTCAGCGTCGTCCGCTTCGAAGGCGATGTGGAGCGGGCGAACAAGGTCTACGCCGGTGTCGACCCGCTGGTGGCGAACGACATCGCGGACATCATCACCTGGGCGGTCACGCGCCCGCCGCATGTGAACATCGACCACCTGCGAGTGACACCGCTGCAACAGGCCACGGCTACGCTGGTCCACCGGCGGGCGTGAGAGCCAGTAGTCAAAGCGCTTCCCACTCGTCGCATGTGGTCCCGGCTTCCCTCAGAACCCGTCGAAGCAACCCGGTCACGGTGCATCGAAGGGGGCCCGTGCTCACGCCGGCTTGTTGAACATGTAGCGGGCGATCTTCCAGCCGGTGTCTATCCGGCGGAACAGGAAGATCTCGCGGTTCGATTCGGCCGTCTCGTCGCCGGTGGCGAGCACGGTCTGCGTGCCGTTGCTGCGCGTGAGTGCGTACGCGTCGTCGTCGCTGGTGGCCTTGAGTTCGTCGATCGTGAAGCTGACGTCGAGGCGGATCGCGTTGAAGACCTGCTGGTAGGCGGCTTCCATCTCTGCGCCCTCCGCGGTGGGCAGGGTCGTGGGCATGAAGATCCCATCCGGCGTATAGCAGGACGCGGCGAGCGTAGCGTCGCTGGTGTTTAGCGACCGCTCGTACGTGGCGAGGAGTCCTCGGATCAGGTCGTCGTGGTTGGCCATGTTTGTCCCCTTTGCGGAATAGGATAGATTCCACAGAATTCACATTGGTGGTCTAGAATGTATTCCATGGAATCCAATCCTGTCAAGAGTTCCTCGCGTGAACTGAATCTTGCCTCCTTGTTCAGTGAGCTAATCCGCCTCGAGACCGAACTGTGGGACCTGGTCGAAACCCGTCTCCGCCGCGACCACGATCTCGCGCTGACGTGGTTCGAGCCGATGCAGGTGATCGATCGCACCCCCGGCTGCCGCGTCATCGATATCGGCAAAGCGTTGTCGATCACCGTCGGTGGGGTCAGCAAGATCGTCGACCGAATCGAGAGTGCTGGCCTGTGCGAGCGTTCGCCGAACCCCGACGACGGCCGCTCATCGACGATCGGGCTGACCCCTGCGGGGCGACGACTGCTCACCGCGGCCGTCCACACGTTCACCGACGAGGTGGATGACTGGCTCGGTAGTCCTCTGTCGACGAGCGAACTGCACCGTTTCGCCGAAACCATCCACAAGCTTCGCACCCACTTCCGGGAGCGAAGTGCGACTCGATGGCGTTGAGCCAGCTCCCGTAGCTCGGCGTAGAGACCGACTCGATGTTGTGCCTGGCCACGAACGCCCTCAGGGAGACATGCCTGGGGGATGGAGGCAACAGGACCTGCGAGGCCAGTCGCCGCCCGCTACTGCCCGCCTGCCGCCGGCGCCGCCTGCATTTCGCCCTGGCGCCGCCGCGCGACCGCCACGTCTTCGCCCACCATCTCCTGCTCGCGCTTGGACTGCTCTTCCTGGTAGGTCATCTTGTAGAGATTCGCGTAGATGCCGCCCTGCGCGAGCAGTTCGTCGTGGCTGCCGATCTCCGCGATCAGGCCCTTGTCGAGGACGACGATGCGGCTGGCTTCGCGGATCGTCGAGAGACGGTGGGCGATGACGAACGAGGTCCGATCCTTCAACAGCTCGCGCAGTGCCCGCTGGATGATCACCTCGGTCTGGGTATCGACGTAGGCCGTCGCTTCATCGAGGACGAGGATTCTCGGCTGGGCGAGAATGGCCCGCGCGAAGCTGATCAGCTGTCGTTGGCCGACGGAGAGGTTCTGGCCGCGTTGCTGAAGGACGGTGTCGTAGCCGTGCTCCAGCCGGCTGATGAAGTCGTGCGCGCCAACGGCCTTCGCCGCTTCTTCGACCGATTCCTGGGTCGCTTCGGGCCGGCCGTAGGCGATGTTCTCACGGACCGTGCCACTGAACAGGTACGGGTTCTGGAGGACGACGCCCATGTGACGGGTGAGCGAGCGCCGCTTGATGTCGCGGATGTCGTGGCCATCGACGCGGATAGCGCCGGCGGTCACTTCGTAGCCACGGCTCACGAGCAGGGTCGCCGTCCGGGGAAAGCCGTCCGCGATG